>JBBQYR010000020.1:0-43875 GCA_038208565.1 Chthoniobacterales bacterium | reverse complement strand
ATTATTTTGAATTCTGATTAGCTTCTGTCGGCTGGCGAAGTTCCTCAATCGACTCTCGAAGGTGATCGAGTTGTTTGAGCGCCTCGCCTGCACATCCGACCGCATGTATCGCTTGGCCTGAAGGACGCTTTTCGCCATGGGGCCATAAGCGTCCCCGCCGGTTGGTCGCCTTTTCGGGCGAGGTAAAATTTCTGGCCCGTCTCAGCTTCAAAAAGACGGCCGACCAATCCCTCGAACCCGTCTGCTCCCTCCGCCGGTAGCGAGCCAAGCGCTTCCTGTAGAGCCTCCCAACTCGTGATGGTTCGTTTCGATGACATCTTCTCCGGGCATCATGCAAATGGGTGCCGTTTGATGCGAGGCGCAACGGTGAACGAACGCCCACCCGGCTTCTGATCGGCCACAGGAATTGACCCAAATACATGGCAGTCGTGAGCCTCTGCCAGCGTATTTGCCGCTCTGGCTCACGCCACTATGAATCCCTTTTAAGTATTACAAGCCTCCTTTACGCACTATTAACGACAATTACAGGCAATCACCCCCTCCGCTGTACAACGCGCGCGCTTTACTCGACGGTCACGCTCTTCGCGAGGTTGCGCGGCTTGTCCACGTCGCAGCCGAGATGGACCGCGGTGTGATACGAGAGAAGCTGCAGCGGAATCACGGTCAGCAGCGGCTAGAGGAAGTCCGGACACGGCGGGATGAAGATCACGTCGTCCGAGACCTTACGGATTTTCTCGTTGCCTTCGGTCGCGATGGAAATGATCGGGCCTTTGCGCGCACGCACTTCCTCGATGTTGCTCACGTTTTTCTCGAAGACCGAATCGTCCGGCGCGATGAAGACGCTCGGCACTTCCTCCGAAATCAGCGCGATGACGCCGTGCTTGAGTTCCGCGCTCGGGTGTCCGCTGGCGTGGATGTAGGATATCTCCTTCATCTTGAGCGCGCCTTCGAGAGCGACCGGGTAGTTGAACTGCCGGCCGAGGAACATCATCGAGTGCGCCTTGCTGTATTTCTCGGCGATTTTTTTGATGTGATCGGTCTGCTCGAGAATCTTCGCGACCTTCGCGGGAATGGCCTCGAGTTCGTTGATGATCGCGAGCCCTTCCGTGGTGCTCATGTGCCGGATGCGACCGAGGAGCAGCCCGAGGAGCGCCATGATCGTGACCTGCGAAGTGAACGACTTCGTCGCCGCCACGCCGATCTCCGGCCCAGCGTGCATGTAGACGCCGCCGTCGCTCTCGCGGGCGATCGTCGAGGCGACGTTGTTGCAGATGCCGAGCGTGCGGTGGCCCTTGCGCTGGCTCTCACGGAGGGCCGCCAGCGTGTCTGCCGTTTCACCGCTCTGGCTGATGCAAAAGACCAGCGAATCCTTCGGCAGCGGCATGTTGCGGTAGCGGAATTCGCTCGCGAACTCCACCTCCGTCGGCACGCGCCCCAGTTCTTCGATGATGTATTCGCCGACCATGCCCGCGTGGCTCGCCGTGCCGCAACCCGTGAGGATGATCCGCTCCACGTCGCGCAGTTCCGCGTTCGTCATCTCCAAGCCGCCGAGCACCGCCGTCGCCTGCTCGCGGCTCAAGCGCCCGCGCATCGCATCCTGGATCGTCTCGGTCTGCTCGTAGATTTCCTTGAGCATGTAGTGCGCGAAGTCGCCCTTGTTCACGTCCTCCTCGCTAAATTCGACTTTGGTCACCTCAAAACCCGAGGCGCCGCCGAGCAGGCTGGTGATTTCAAACTCCTCCCGCGTCAGCGCCGCGATGTCGTAGTCCTTCAAATAGATCGCGTCCTTCGTGTAAGCGACAATCGCCGAGACATCGCTCGCGAAAAAGTTCTCCCCTTTGCCGATGCCGAGCACGAGCGGCGAACCGCGCCGCGCCCCCACGAGGATGTCCGGCAAATCCCGGTGCATCATCACGATGCCATACGTGCCGACCACCTGCTTCAACGCCGCGCGCAAAGCCTCGACCAGACGTCCCTTCGTCGGTTCACCGCCCGCCGCGTCGTAGTGTTTGCCGACCAAGTGCGCCAGGACCTCGGTGTCCGTCTGGCTCTTGAAGTTGTGCCCTTCCTTGATGAGCTGATCCTTGAGCACGTTGTAGTTCTCGATCACGCCGTTGTGGCAGAGGTAAAGGTTCCCGCTTTGATCCGAGTGCGGGTGCGCATTTTCATCGGTCACGCCGCCGTGCGTGGCCCAGCGCGTGTGCGAAATGCCGCTCGTCCCGGTCGGCGGCGATTCCTTGATCAGTTCCGCGAGGTTGGCGATGCGCCCGATGCGTTTGCGCGTCTCGATTTTCCCGTTGTCAAAAATCGCCACGCCGGCGCTGTCGTAGCCGCGGTATTCGAGACGGCGCAGGCCGTCGAGGAGGATGGGAACTGCCTGGGATTTGCCGATGTAGCCGATGATGCCGCACATAGAATGGAAACTGGTCGGGTGAAATGAGGAGTGACTTGCGCGGGAGCGTGGCAGAGCCATCGCGGGAGCGCAAGCGGGGCGCGTGTCCGACACGCCCGTTGGGATGCCACCGCGAAACCTACCCCGCCGCCTGCGGCAACGGCGGCGGCGTGGTGCCGGGCGCGACGTGCAGCGCTTCGAGATTCAGACGGAAACCGGAAGGCGAGTGGTCTTCGCCCTGCATACTCTTCTTCGCCACGTCGATCGCCTTCCGCATGTTCGATTTGTTCACGCAATAAAGCATCGCCGTTTCCTCGGTGATCTTCAGTTCCCTGAAGAGGCGCAGCAGCGTCTGCTCGAAGCTGTGCCAGCCGTTCTGCATGTTGCTTTCGATGATCTCATGGAAACTCCGCAGGTCATTCTCCCCGAGCAGGATGGCCTCCCGAGTCCGCAGATTCGAGCCCATGATCTCGCTGACCATCACGCGCCCGCCACCGATCTTCGGCGCGAGACGCTGACTGATCACGTAGCGCAACGTGTCGGCGAGACGCTGCCGGATCTGCATCTCCTCCTCGCTGGTGAACATGCCGATCACGCGGTTGACCGACTGCGCGGCGCTGATCGTGTGCAGCGTGGAGAAAACGATGTGGCCGGTCTCCGCCGCGGTCATCGCGATCTCCATCGTCTCGCGGTCGCGAATTTCACCGACTAGAATCACCTTCGGCGCTTGGCGAAGCGCCGCCCGCAGGCCCACAGTGAAATCCGAAAAATCCTTGCCAAGTTCGCGTTGGCTGAAGGTCGCCTTGATGTGCGGGTGGAGAAATTCGATCGGATCCTCCAGCGTCACCATGTGGAATTCCGACTGCTGGTTGATCTCGTTGAGCATGGCCGCGAGCGTCGTGGTCTTGCCCGAACCGGTCGCGCCGGTGACGAAAACGATGCCCGTCTTCTCCTTGATGATCTCCTTAAAAATCGGCGGCAGCTTCAACCCGTCACACGTCGGGATCTGCGTGCTCAGCTTGCGCATGACGATGGCGTGATTGCCGTTCTGCTTGAAAATATTGACGCGGAAACGCGCGAGGTCCGGCACCGCGTAGCTCGTATCGCAGGAGCCGAAGCTCTTGAGATCACTGACCAGCCGCTCATTGCCATTCATGATCTTCTCCGCAATCCCCTGCACGTGCGCCGGAGCCAGGGAAGGCGACAGCCCCTCGATATCGACACCCTTGAGTTTGCCATACACCTCGATCTGCGGCGGGCGTCCGACGACGAAGAGCAGATCCGACACCCCTTCCGCCGCACCGACCATCCCGGTGATGACTTCATCGAGCGAAATCGTCTGCATGGCGGCCGTGGCGGCCGTCGGACGCGGAGCCCCACCTCCGATATTTGGAATATTCGGCCGAATCTGGGCCGCCGCCACGCCATTAGAAACGGGACGGTTGCCGGGAGTGTAATTAATCGGAGTAGGTGTGGTGCTCATGCCGTGCTGTTCCCGGAGAGAGAACAGTTTGCGTGCCACCGCGGCGCAGCTTGTGAGGACCGGTAAACCCGACCGGCTTTAAGCCTTAAGCACGTCGCGTAGAAACGGCGCCGTCCGGCTCCGTTTACTCTTCGCCACCTCCTCGGGCGTGCCCACGGCGACGACCTCGCCGCCGTTCGCGCCCGCCTCCGGGCCGATATCGACGACGTAGTCCGCGTCGGCGATGAGGCTGATGTTGTGCTCGATCACGATCACGGTGTTGCCGTCGTCGACCAGACGGTGCAGCACCTTCAAGAGATCGGCTACGTCCGACATGTGCAGACCGATGGTCGGCTCTTCCAGCAAGTAGAGCGTCGATTTCGGTTCGCGGTTTTGCCGCAGGCGCGCAGTGATCGAACGCCCGAGCCCGCGGGTCAGTTCGCTGACCAGTTTGAGCCGCTGCGCCTCGCCGCCGCTCAGCGTCGGGCTGGGTTGGCCGAGTTGCAGGTAGCCGAGTCCGGTGTCGCAGAGCAGGGCCAGCGGACGATGGATTTTCGGCTGCGCGGCGAAAAACTCCGCGGCCTGCTCCAGTGTCATCACCATCACATCCCCGATGCTCTTTTCGTTGTAGAGCACTTCGAGCGTGGCGGAGTTGTAGCGTGCGCCGTGGCACTCGGTGCAAGGCGTGTAGCTCGTCGGCAGGAAGGCCATCTCGATCTTGATCACGCCCTGTCCCTGGCACGTCTCGCAGCGCCCGCCTTCGCTATTGAAAGAGAAACGGCTAGCCGTGTAGCCGCGCATCCGCGCGACCGGCATCTGCGCAAAGAGGGCGCGGATTTCGTCGAAGACCTTGATGTAGGTCGCGGGCGTGGAGCGCGACGTTTTGCCGATTGGCGACTGATCGACTTCATAGACCGCTTCGAGGTGCTCGACGCCCGTGATGCTCGCGCAGCCAGGCGTTTCGAGCTTCTTGTGGCGCTTGAGATTCGCCGCGACTGCCGGCTTCAAAACCCCGCGCATCAGCGTGCTTTTGCCCGAGCCGGAGATGCCCGTGACCACGCTGAAGCGCCCGATCGGGAACCGCGCATCGACGTTCTTGAGGTTGTGCAAGTCGGCGCCCTTCACTTCCAGCCAGCGCTTCACGTCGTCGAGCGTCCGGCGCTCCCCGCGCGTCGGGTGCTTCAGCGGCGTGCGCAGGAAGCGCCCGGTCGCCGAGGCCTCGACGAGTTGAATCTCCGCCAGCGTGCCTTGCGCGACCACCGTGCCGCCGCGCGAGCCGGCGCCGGGGCCGAGATCGATGATCGTATCCGCGCGCCGCATCGTGTCCTCGTCATGCTCCACGATCACGAGCGAGTTCCCCTTGGCCTTCAGCGCTTCGAGCGTGTCGAGCAGACTCACATTATCGCGCGGGTGCAGGCCGATCGTCGGTTCGTCGAGCACGTAAAGGACACCGCGCAGATTCGAGCCAAGTTGCGCCGCCAGCCGGATGCGCTGCGATTCGCCACCGCTCAGCGTCTTGGCGGAACGCCCGAGCGCGAGATAATCGAGCCCCACGCTCCCCATAAAAGTCAGGCGCTGCTTGATCTCCGGCACGATGTCCTGCGCGACCTGATCTTCACTGCCGGCAAACTTCAGCTTGCCCAACAGCGTGAGCGCTCCGCTCACCGAAAGACCGGTGCATTCATCGATCGTCCGCCCCTGCAGGCGCACGTTCCGCGCGATCTCGTTGAGCCGAGCGCCGGCACAACTCGGGCAGGGTTTCGCCTCGCCCTCGTCGAGCCACTCATGCTGCCGCTCCTGCGCCATCTCGATCTCGATCGCCGACTCCAGCTTCGGATCGACGGGAGCCTTCCACACCTCACCAAAGCCGTGGCATTCCGGGCACCAGCCGTGCGGGGAGTTAAAGGAGAACAGTCGCGGATCAAGCTCCTCGAAAGACGTGCCGCAGCCCGGGCAACTCATCTCCGTGCTCAGCACGTGGATACGTTTCTTCGCATCGAGAATCTTCGCCGTGCCTTTGCCAATCTCGATCGCCCGTTTCACCAAATCCTGCACGCGCGCCGCCGACGGCCGCTCGCCGACCACCACATCGATCGTGTGTTCGCGGAAACGGTCGAGCTTCTGGAAGCCCTCCGCCTTCATCATCTTGCCGTCCACGAGCAGGTCCTCGAAGCCCTGCCGGATCGCCCAGCGAGCGACCTCGGTGTGAAAACCTTTTCGCGCCTTGATCACCGGCGCGAGCACGATGATGCGCCCGAGTTCCGCCAGCGCCTCGGCTTTCTTGGTCACGGATTGCAGCGTCTGCTTTTCGACCGAGACGTTGCACTTCGGGCAGAACTGCGTGCCGAGTTTGGCGAAGAGCAGGCGGAGGAAATGATAGACCTCGGTCACGGTCGCGACGGTCGATTTACCGCCGCCCCGGGTGATGCGCTGCTCAATCGCGACACTTGGCGGCAGCCCGGAGATCAAGTCCACATCAGGCTTCTCAAGCTGCTCGACAAACTGCCGGGCGTAGGGCGACATCGAATCGAGAAAGCGTCGCTGGCCTTCCGCAAAGAGCAGATCAAAGGCGAGCGTCGATTTTCCCGACCCGCTCAGGCCGGTGATGATGACCATCTGGTCGCGCGGGATTTCGAGGGAGATGTTCTTGAGGTTGTGCTCGCGCGCTCCGCGGATGGTAATGCCGCGAGTCGAAACGGCGAGGGCGCGCGACGACACTGGTGGCTCCTCCGCGGCTCGTGCGGAAACCTCTTCGTCGTAAAGCGCGGTCGTCTCCGTCGCGCCCTTCAGAATCGCCCGCAGAAACCGTCCCGTGTGCGACTCCGCAACCGTCGCGACTTCTTCGGGCGTGCCTTTGGCGACGAGCGCCCCGCCATCGGTGCCCGCCTCCGGGCCGAGATCGATGAGATAGTCAGCGCTCTTGATGACTTCGAGATTGTGCTCGATGACGAGCAGCGAATTCCCCTGCTCCACGAGCCGGTCGAAGACCTTCACAAGCTGCGCCACGTCGTCGAAATGCAGGCCGGTCGTCGGCTCGTCGAAGATCAGCAGACAGTTCGTTTCGCTTTGGTTGGTGAGGCGCTCGACGAGCTTGAGCCGCTGCGATTCACCGCCGCTGAGCACGTTCAGCGGCTGGCCGAGCGTGAGGTAACCGAGGCCGACCTCGGCGAGCGTTTTTAGCGGGCCGGTGACTTTCGGTTCCTGGAGCTTCGTGAAAAATTCGATCGCCTTCGTGACCGTAAGTTCGAGCACGTCGTGGATCGATTTCCCTTCGAGGAGAATCTCCAGGATGTGCGGCTGGTAGCGTTTGCCTTCGCACTCCGGGCAGCGCACGAAGACGTCGCTCAGGAATTGCATCTCGATCTTCTCGAACCCATTGCCGCTGCAACGCTCGCAGCGTCCCTGACCGGTGTTGAAAGAGAAGGCGCTCGCGGTCAGGCCCTGCCCTTCGGCATCGGGCGTCGCGGCGAAAAGATCGCGGATGCCGTCGAAGACGCCGAGATACAGCGCCGGGCTGGAGCGCGGCGTGCGCGAGAGCGGCGACTGATCGACCATCACCACCTGGTCGATGCGGTGCGCGCCGACGACTTTCTTGCAAGCGCCGGGCGCGTCCTCAGTCGGCATGTTCTGCGCGGCGAGGAGATTCTTGTAGAGCACGTCATGCACGAGCGTGCTTTTTCCGGAACCCGAGACGCCGGTGACGCACGCGAAAACGCCCAGCGGGAAATCCACATCGACGCGCTGCAGGTTGTGCTCGCTTGCGCTTTTCACCGAGATGAACGCGCGCGGCTTGCGGCGCTTCTTCGGCACCGGTATGGTCTTCCGCCCGGTGAGATAATCCGCCGTGAGCGACACCGCTTTTTGCCGCGTGAGCAGATCGGCGAGCGGGCCGCTGAAGACGAGTTCGCCGCCGGCTTCACCACGACCGGGGCCGATCTCGACGATGTTGTCGGAGGCACGGATCACGGCTTCGTCGTGCTCGACGACGAGCAGCGTGTTGCCCTTGTCGCGGAGCTGCTGCATCACGCGGATGAGCCGGCTGGTGTCGCGCGGATGCAGACCGATGCTGGGCTCGTCGAGGACGAAGAGCGTATTGACCAGCGACGCGCCGAGGCAGGTCGTGAGGTTCACGCGTTCGACTTCGCCGCCGCTGAGCGTGCGCGTCGGGCGATCGAGCGAGAGATACGCAAGGCCGACTTCGATGAGGTAACCGAGGCGCGAGCAGACTTCGCCAAGCAACATCTCGCTCGTGGCATCGACTGCCTTTTCCGACCGCGCAGAGCTGAGCAGCAGCCCGCGCAGTTCGTTGATCGGCATGATCATCAGCTCGGGCAGCGCCTTGCTTGCCACGCGGTAGTTGAGCGTGGCGGGCTGATAACGCCCGCCGTGGCAATCCGGGCAGAGCGTGTAGTTGCGATACCGGCTGAGCAGCACGCGGACGTGCATTTTATAGCTCTTCGATTCGAGCCAATCGAAGAACCCCTTCACGCCGTACCACCGTCCCTCCTGCCGCAATTCCTCGCTGTTCGCTCCCGATTTCTCGCCGTAGATCAGCCAGTCCTGCTCGACCTTCGGCAGATCCTCGAAAGGGCACATCGTGTCGATTTCCTGCACCGCGGCGCAGCGCATCAGGTCGCGCTGACACTCCTGACCACTCTCGCTCTGGAAAGGCTTCACCACACCCTGCGCGATGCTCAGCGCGCGGTCAGGGATCGCCCGCGAAAGATCGAGCGCGATGGTGCGACCGAAGCCGCGGCAGGTCGGGCAGGCGCCGTGCGGGTGATTGAAGCTGAACAGGCCCGGCGACGGCGGCGTGATATCGAGATCGCAATGCGCGCAATGCCAGCCGGTGGAAAACGGGTGCAGCACCGTGGATTCCGGGTGCTGAATGAAAGCAATCTTGCCCTTGCCAAAACGCAGCGCCGTCTCCACGGCTTCGGCGAAGCGCGAGCGGTTTTCTGCATTTGCCGCCACGCGATCCTGCACCACCGGCACGACCGCGGGCAGGCGTTTGATTTTCACCGGTTCATCGACCCGCACGACATCGCCATCGAGCCAGACGCGGACGTAACCCTGCTGCTGCAAAAAGGCGAAGAACTCGGACGGGGCCGTCTTCTCCGGCACCGGCACGCCGAAGGTGATGAGCAACGTCTGCCCGGCGTGCGCAGCATAGACTTGATCGACGATCGAGTGCGCCGACTCCGGGCGAATCTCCCGCTGGCAATCCGGACAAAAGGCCTGCGCCAGACGCGGGAATAGCAGCTTCAGGTAGTCATTGATCTCGGTCATCGTCCCGACCGTCGAGCGGGTGCTCTTCACCGGATTCGACTGCTCGATGGCGATGGCCGGCGGGATGCCGCGGATCTCATCGACCTTCGGCTTGTCCATGCGATCGAGGAACTGCCGCGTGTAGGGCGAGAAGGTCTCGACGTAACGCCGCTGGCCTTCGGCGTAGATGGTATCGAAGGCGAGGCTCGACTTGCCGCTGCCGCTCGGGCCCGAGATCACGTTCAGTTTTCCGAGCGGCAAATCCAGGTCGATACCCTTCAAGTTGTTCTGTCGCGCGCCGCGAATTTCAATCACGCCAGGTTCGGGAACAATCGTCAGCTTGGGTCTCTTCATCAGCAAAGGGCGCGCATGCTCGCCTTACGTTCGCCCGAATGCAACCGATGCCATGCGAAAGGCGCAATTTTCGCGAAAACTCGGTCAAGGCAGGGAGAGCGCCTGCCGATGGGCAAAGTTTAATTGCACCCATCACCTGCCGTATCCCGCGACGGCCCAACCCACGACCCCATCCCATGACCTCCCTCTACGCTCTTCTTGGATTCAGTCTCGCCGTGCTTTGCGTGGCCGCTGTCGCTTTCGAGATTTCGCGAAGCTCGTAGGCACGATCCTGCGTTTTCCCGCTCTGCGGGAATTGCTTTACGTCATTTCCGAAGCTGGACGCCGTTTACTTGACGCCGGCTTCGCGCTTCATGACCGCGGAAAGCTTTGAGACTTTCTGCCGCATGATTTTGCCCGACTTGAACTTCACTGTCGCCCGCGCCGGGATGACAAAGCTGCTCCCGGGTTGGTTCGGATTTCGCCCGACCCGCGGCTTGGTTAATTTCACCTCGAGGATGCCGAAGTTGCGCAGTTCCACGGTATCCCCCTGCGCGAGTGCATCGGTAATGTGATCTAGAGTCCGTTGGACAACATCGAACACCTGGTGCTGCACCAGGCCAGTTTCGTTGCTAATCTTAACGACGAGTTCCCTTTTCGTTAATGTTCCCATAATTTGAGCCGGACAATAGGCCGTAAGCCCGCGAGGTCGCAAGATTGCATTGGGAAAATACCGCGAATAATTGCCGCATCCGGCGGCGCTCCACCGTCGTTATTGCCCGTCCATCGGGGCTTCCGGGGCGCCGTAGCGTTCGGGCGCGATTTCCTTGGCGGTCTTGAAGTGGGTCTTGGCCACGCGCTCCAGCACCTCCGCGCCATGCGCCGCGACCAGGCTGCGCGCGATTTGTTTGACCTGTGCCGAAGCCCCGCGCGGCAACTCTTTTTGAAACTCGCGCCCGCCCTTCCGCAGCCAGTCGATAAAGCCCTCGCGCGCCAGGATCGACGCCGCCGCCACGGCCACATCGCTTTCCGCTTTCGTTCGCTGATCGAGTTGAATACCGCGGCCTTTCTCCAAAAGCGCGCGCTGGATCAGCGCCGGATTCGCAAATTGATCCGAGAGAGCGCGCGGGCAATCCGGGCGGATCTCCAGCAGGTTTTCGATCACCCGCGCGTGCCCCCACGCGAGCAGACGGTTGAGGTTTTTGAACTTGGCGTAGAGCTGATTGTAACGCTCGGGACCGATCACGATGACGCTATTCACAGCACCTTGGGTGCGCTTGATGATGTCCGCCAGATCACGAATGCGCTGATCGCTGCCGATCTTCTTGCTGTCTTGAATCCCAGCCTCCATGAGCTTGCGTGTGATGCCTCGATCGGTGTAGCAGCCCGCGATCACCAGCGGCCCGAAAAAGTCGCCCTTGCCGCTTTCATCCACGCCGAAATGCGGCGAAAACATCTCCTCGTTGTGCACTTCCTCGTAGCCGAGCTTGGCCTCTCCGAGGATCTCCGGCTCGAGCCGGAACGTGACGAACTCCTGCGTCCCCTTCCCCTGCAGCACCACCTTCGGACCCTTCTCATAGACCGCGACATTCAGCCGATCCTTCACCGCGTAGTAGAGCGTGTAGGGTTTTGGCTCGAAGTCATAACCGTCCGCTTCGAGCAGCGCCCGGAGGTTCTTGGCCTGCGCCGACGTGAGCGGCGCGGTGTAGAGCGTGATCGGTTTTGGCCCGTCGGAAGGGGCGGATTGTGGTTTTCGAGTTGAAGGCATGCGCGAGTGAGCGAGTCTGCGCGGCTCCGTGGAAAATCCCAAACTCGAAATCCAGCATCCGAAGGCACTGCGCGGGCATCTCGCGCAATGGTTCGCCGCGCACGGACGCGACCTGCCGTGGCGGCGGACGCGCGATCCTTACGCCATCATGGTTTCGGAGTTCATGCTCCAGCAGACGCAGGTCGCCACGGTCATCCCCTACTACGAGCGCTGGCTCGCTCGCTTCCCCGATTTCCCAACGCTCGCTGCCGCGACCGAGGCCGAGGTGCTCGCGCAATGGCAGGGGCTCGGCTACTACTCGCGCGCCCGCAATCTCCATCGCGCGGCGCAGCACGTCGTCAAAGACTTCGGCGGCGCGCTGCCCGCCGATCCGCAAGCCATCGCCACGCTCCCGGGCGTCGGCCGCTACACCGCCGGCGCCATCGCGAGCTTCGCTTTCGACCTGCCCGTCGCCGCGATCGACGGCAACATCGCCCGCGTCCTCGCCCGGATGCTCGACCTCCGCGAACCCATCGACTCCACCCGAGGCAACACGATCCTCTGGGAAGCCGCGACCGCACTTCTCCCGAAATCCGGCGGCGCGCTCCACACCTCCGCGCTCATGGAACTCGGCGCGCTCCTCTGCACGCCCGCCAAGCCGCAGTGCCTGCTCTGCCCTGTGCGCCCGCATTGCCGCACGCGCGACCCCGAGTCGCTCCCGATGAAAAAGCCGCGCCGCAAAACCGTCGCCCTGCGCGAAGACTGCGCGTGGATCGTCCGCGGTCGCCGCATCCTGCTCGAACAGCAGACCGGCACGCGCTGGCGCGGGCTGTGGAAACTGCCCGCGCTGGCCAAGCTCCCCGCCGACGCCGAGCCGCTCACCTTCCACACCTACCCCTTCACGCATCATCGCGTGAATCTCTCCGTCTTCGCCGCCCCCACCCCACACCGCATCGCCCCGCCGCTCCATTGGTTCCTCCTCGCGGAACTCAACGACGTGGCCCTCGCCGCCCCACATCGGCGAGCCATCGACGCTCTGCGCGAGCGCACTTAGCGCGATCGCCGCAGCCGCGTACGTCTGGTATTTCTCCGCGCCATGCACCGCCTCCTCGCTTTACTCATCGTCGTCTGCACCGTCTCGGCGTGGGCAGAAGACGAAGCTCAACCTGCCGGGATGCCGAAGGGCTACCACATCAGCGAAAAGTCCACCTCTCCCGATGGTCGCCACGCGATTATCCAAGCCGACCCAGACATCGTGGACGCGGAGAAAGCCCGCAATTTCCTCGTCGCCCTGAAGCCGTTCCGCCTGCACCTCGAGTTACCCGGCTTCGCCTACTTTGATCACGCCAACCATCGCTCGCTCGTCGTCGAGTGGGCTCCGAACAGCGCGGCGGCACTCGTTCTCGTCGGTGGAAAATGGGGCACGCTCGGAGCTTCCGTAGTGCAGATCGAGTCGGGTGGGAAAGCGCGCGCCGCGGACCTCGTCGCGGAAATTCAAAAGCTCTTCCTGCCCTCCTTCCGCGCCAGCAAAGTCACCCGCTATAACGATTCCATCCCGTTCATCTTCGACGAAGACAAGACGTGGGAACTCTCGGCCGATGGCCAACGCGTGACGATCGACGCGCATCTCACCAATGATCCCAAAGGCGTGGAGCCGAGGAACTGGGGCGGCGACTTGAAAGGCGTCTGGAGCGTGGCGGAGTCCAAGTGGATCCAGCGAAAAATCAAGACCGCCATCACCAAAACTCCGACTCAATAAAACCCGCTTGCCTTACCCGTCTGACTCCGGATCGGAAGGCTGACCGCGACTCCCGTCGCGAGCACGGGTTGTTTGTCGGACCATGAAACGTTTCCTCCTCGCCTTTCTCCTCCCCGTCGTCGCGTTTGCCATCGAGACGCGCATCGAAATCTATAAGACCATCGGTGACACGAAACTTGACGTCACCATCCAGCTTCCCGACGGGTGGAAGCCCGACGACAAGCGACCGGCGATCGTCTTTTTCTTTGGCGGCGGCTGGTCCAGCGGGACGGCGAAGCAATTCGAAAATCAATGCCGCTATCTCGCCTCGCGGGGCATGGTCGCGATGGCCGCGGACTACCGCGTGAAGTCGCGACAGGACGTAAAACCAGCGGCCTGTGTGGCCGATGCGAAGTCGGCCATGCGCTGGGTCCGCGCGAATGCCGGCCGGTTCGGCATCGACCCACAGCGTCTCGCCGCGGGCGGCGGCAGCGCCGGTGGGCATCTTGCCGCGGCCGTGGCCACGCTGCCCGGCCTCGATGATCCAAAGGACGACCTGAGCGTCAGTTGCGTGCCCAACGCCCTCGTCCTCTTCAACCCCGCGCTCGTCCTCGCGCCGATCGAAGGCGCGGAACTCAAGGGCTTCGAGAGCAAAGCGAGCGCCGAGCGCTTCGGCTGCGAGCCCGCGGAAATCTCCCCCGTTCACCACGTGAAGGCAGGAGTTCCGCCCACGATCATCTTCCACGGGAAAGCCGACAGCACAGTGCCGTATGCGAGCGCCGAACTTTTCACTGCCCGCATGACCAAAGCTGGCAACCGCTGCGAACTCGTCGGCGCCGAGAGTCAGGGGCACGGCTACTTTAATTTCGGTCGCGGCGACAATCGCTACGCCCTCGAAACGCTAACCGCCGCCGATGGTTTCCTCGCGAGCCTCGGCTGGCTCGAGAGCGAACCCACCGTGGCCGCATACTTCGCCGCGAACCCTCCGGGAACCTCGAAAAAGTAAGCGCTGCCTGGAACCACTGCGGCGGCATCGGGAGTAGCGCCTCTTCGCTTGCGCGGGCCTCAGGCCTCGAAAGAAATATCGATGAACTCCTCCACCGGCGCGGGCTTCGCCGCCGGTGGCCTGGCGGCAGACAGTGGCCGCGGAATCAGCGCTGGCCGGCCTTCGGGAATCGGCCGGCGTGCGCCGTCGCTTTCCCCACCTGGGCGGCGCGCATCCGTAAGTTGCAGCTTCAGCGTCTCCAGTTCCCGGACCAGCGACACGATCATCGCATCCCGCTCGCGGATCCCCGCGGCGCCTTCCTCTACGGCCTTGGCGAGGCTGGCCTGCATGATCGCCAGATCTGCGCGCACCCGGTCGCGTTCCTCGGTCATCTTCGTTAGCTTCATCTCAAAAGCCGTGGCGCGCATCGCCTCGTTGGCCAAGCGGTGGCGCTCCGCACGAAGTTCAGCGATGCCAGTGTGGAGGTGTGTCAGATCACACTGCGTCTTTTCGAAAAGCTGTTTGAGTTGGGCAAACTCATTCGATTTCCCCGCAAGCTGACGCTGAAAATCTGCCGCCAGTTCCTGCGCCTGCTCCATGTCATTTTGCAGCGCCTCGTAGTCCGCGCTCAAGCTCGCCGAGAGCTTTGGATTGACCAGCTCCGGCGGCGACGGCGGGCTCCCGGACGGAGTCGCGGATGTCGCCTGTTCTGATTCTGATGGCCTTGGATTCATACGTCCCAGAAATGTTTAGGACTGCATAGCTATCCTCATGCCCAGCCGGGATCGATTACGGGGAAATACCGAGCGTCCTCGATTAAAACCCGCCTTCCGAGGCGAGGGACTAGCGAAAAAAGTCCTTGGCCTTCTCGAAGAACCCGCGATGAAGCGGCGCGTTTTCGTCCCCCATCAGCGCGGCAAACTCCTGCAGCTTCTGGCGCTGCTCGGCGTTGAGCTTCGAGGGGATTTCCACGGCGATACGCACGATCAGATCGCCGCGCGCGGTGGAATTGATGCTCGGCATGCCTTTGCCGCGCAGCTTGAAAGCGGTGCCGCCCTGGGTGCCGGCGGGGATTTTTAACTGCGCCTTGCCCTCGAGTGTCGGCACGGTGATTTCGCCGCCGAGCGAGGCAGTGACGAAACTCACGGGCACATCGCAGAAGAGATGGCTTTCTTCGCGCTCGAAGACTTCGTGCTCCTTGATGTGGACGACGACGTAGAGATCGCCGGGAGGGCCGCCCCGCATACCGGCTTCGCCGTTGCGCATCGAACGTAAACGGGAGCCATCTTCGATGCCGGCGGGAATCTTCAGCTTGATGCGCGAGGGAGCCTCCACGCGGCCTTCGCCGCTGCACTTCCGGCACGGCTTTTCGATGACCTGGCCGGTGCCACGGCAGCGCGGGCACGTCTGCGAAACCTGGAAGAAACCGCGGGAGCTGATGACCTGGCCGCGCCCGCCGCAATCGCGACAAGGCACCGCACGGGAGCCAGTTTCCGCGCCGTTGCCATTGCAGACGTCGCAGGCTTCGAGCTTGGAAACCTCGATCTCCTTTTCGCATCCAAAGGCCGCTTCCTCGAGCCGGATTTGCATGTCGTAGCGCAAATCGCTGCCCCGCTGCTTACCGTCGCGATCGGGCTTCTGCTGACCGGCGCCGCCAAAGAACTGCTCGAAAATCCCACCCCCACCACCGCCAGCGCTCGCCCCGAACACCTCGCGGAAAATATCAAAAGGATCGTGGAAGCCACCACCTCCACCGCCACGCGCTCCCGCACCACCTTGCGCGAAAGCGCCATGACCGAAACGATCGTAAGCCGCGCGCTTTTGCTCGTCGGAGAGAATGTCGTAGGCCTCGCCGAGTTCCTTGAACTTCTCCTCCGCGGTGTGATCGCCCGGGTTTTTGTCCGGGTGAAATTTCACCGCGAGCTTGCGGTAGGATTTTTTGATCTCCTCGCCGGTCGAAGTTTTGATGACCTCGAGGACTTCGTAGTAGCAGCGCTTGGCCATGCCCTATTTCGACGCCGTCGCTCCCTTGGACACCACCACAGTGGCAGGCCGCAGCAGGCGGTCGCGCAGCTTGTAGCCGCGGCGAAGCTGCCGTACGACCACACCTTCCGGGATCGAGGCGCTTTCTTCATGGGCCACGGCTTCGTGGAGATTCGGATCGAAAGGCTGGCCTTCGCCATTCACCGGCTCGACGCCGCTGCTCAGCAGGAAGTCGTTCAACTGCTTCGCCACCATATCCATGCCGGCGAGAATCGGCGAATCGGCAGCGCTGCCTCGCGCGGCATTCAGGCCGAGTTCGAAGTTGTCGAGTATCGGAATGAGCCGTTCGAGAAAGCTGGCGTTGGCGTATTTGACCGCGTCTTCTTTTTCGCGCGCGGCGCGCTTGCGGAAGTTCTCAAAATCGGCCTGGCTCCGGAGCGCGAGGTCGCGGAAACGGTCGAGGTCGGTCTGCAATTGTCCGAGCAGCGAATCTTCGGTGACTTCGCCTGCTTTGGGGTCGGCTGCTTCGGTAGGTTCTTGGCTCATTTCTTTCGGATAACAATTAGCGTGATGTCGTCGTATTGCGGATGGGGCCCGACGAACGCCCGCAGGTCATCCGTCAGTTTCGTGATAATCGCGGCGGCTCCATCGGATGCGCTCGCCTGGATCGCTTTTATCACATTAGCCATCCCAAATTCGTCCCCCTCCGTGTTCAGCGCTTCGGTCACTCCGTCGGTGTAAAGGACGAGGCAATCATTGGCTTCGAGGGTTAGGGAAAAATCGCCCGTGACTCTATTGAACACACCCCCGCTGTCAATGCCCAGGGCCATGCCCGGCGGGTTGATCTTCGAGACTGATTGGTCACTCGCTTTGTAAAGCAGCGGCGCGTCGTGCCCGGCGCGGGAAAGCGTGATCGTGCCAGTGAAGCGCTCGATGATCGCGTAGGCCATGCTGATGAACATGTCCTCCTTGATGTCGGGGAAAAGCTGGGCATTGAGCTGGCGCAGCGCGGTCGCCGCGGAGAGCTGCCCGCGCGCTTCGCTGCGCAGGACGCTGCGGCACATCGCCATGATGAGTGAAGCCGGCACGCCTTTGCCGGAGACGTCCGCGATGGCGATGCCGGTGTGGGTGTCATCGACGGCGATGTAGTCGTAATAATCGCCGCTGACCTGCCGCGCAGGGATGTTGATCCCGCTGATCTGCCAGCCTTCGATCTCCGGCGCGTTCGCAGGAAGCAGGATGCGCTGGATCTCGTAGGCGACCTGCAAATCCTGATCGAGGCGCTTCTTCTCCGCCGCCTCGGAGAAGATGATCGCGGTATAAAGCGCGAAGGCTGACTGCTCGGCGATCGCCTTGAAGATCTGAAAATCGCTCGGCATGAAAGCCTCGGACAGTGGACCGCGTGCGATGGCCAGGACGCCAAGACTCTCCTCTCCGTAAAGGAGAGGGCAGAGCATGGCGCAGTTGGTCTGGAGCGGACCGAGGCGTAGCGGCACCAGTCGGCTGTCCTCGCCACGGAGCAGCAGCGGTTCACGTTCACGCCACGCCTCGCCGAGCACCCCGTCCTCGGGTGCCACGGTGCGCAGTCGCAGGTAGCTGGGCCACGAAAAGCCGGGCTCTTTCGTTAAATGCTCCGGGACCTCGAAAAACGGCGGGCAGTTGCGCGTGGCAAAGGCCGGGCGGAGCAGATCGCCGTTGCGGTCGGAAAGATAGAGCGCACCTCCGTGGCCATCGAGAATCCGCAACGCACCTTCCACGATGAGGACGTGTAGATCGGAGGGTTTGCTCGCTGCAGTCAGCGCCGCGCCGAGGCCGTGGAGGAAATCAAAGACGCGTGTTTCTTCGAGTTGGATCTTCTCCCGCGCCCGCCGCAGAGCCTCGATCATTTCCCGTTGTCGCCGATAAACGGAGATGAAAACACCCGTCACGAGGACGAGCAGGGCGAGGAGAATTCCCGGCCACATCCGCGCCTAGGAAGCCAGGTGCAAGTCCTGTTTCAAATACTCGAGGACGTCCTTGAACTTGGCCGCGTTCGCCTCGTTGGCCTCGATGCACGCTTCGTGGGCTTCGAGCATCGTTTGCGCCTGGGTCATCTTGTCGGGCGCGGCGCTCGCCAGCGGCACTTGCGCCGGGGCGGTCGCGGCATCACCGACCCGGGCTTCCATGACGAAAAGCTGGTCCAGCCCCAGATTGCTCAACAAATCGCTGTTGCGCTCGTTCAGGTTGGTCACGCGCAGATTCCCCTGCCCCATCTCGCGCAACCGGAGCGCGATCCCCGCGAGCGTGCCCATGAAGGTCGAGTCCATGACCGGACAATTCCTGAGATCGATGGCGAATTCGCGGAACCCGCGGTTGATCATCTCCTTGGCAAACTCCTTGAGGCCGGTGCTATTCAGGAACGAACCCTTCCCCTCGACTCGCACCCAAACGGTGCGATTCGCAGTCCCGACGAGGATGGAAGGCTGAATAGTCACGAGTTTAAAAGCAGTTACGCGCCGCCACGGAGCGGGCAAGGTCGGAATCAACCAGACGAGAAGACAATACGCCGAGGACGGCAATTTGCATCATGCGATTAGTTCCAGAGGAACGATTGGGTGAGCCCGACGATCTTGCCGTTCTCGATCAAAACCACGCGCCAGCCACTGATTTTGCCCTCTTCGGCGTAATCGTCGCCGATGACCTGAAACTCGGATTTGTAGGAACCCTTCGCGTCCGTGTAAGTAAATTCCTTGGCTTGGACAAAGGCACCCAGGTTCTGCTGGCGATACTCAAACCGCACGGTGAGATCAGCCTTGCGCGTCGACTTCCAGAAGAAGGTGAAATAATGGCCGTAGCGCAACCGCCGCTCGTAACCATTCACCGCGCCGTAGTCGATACGCGCGCGGTTGAAATTGATCATCTGATCGAAGGACGGCTTAGCCAGTTCGGGATCATTCAGGAAACTGATGGTCTTGCGGAACTGAAAAGCATCGTCGAGAGCGAGCGGGAGGACGTTGGCCTTGTCGAGGGCGCGCGGATGTTCCGCAGCGATGCCGGCCACGGCGAAGCAAAGTGGGGCCAGCAGTGAAAGGAGTCGTTTCATTGGGGGTGGAAACTAAGCGGCGGACGCGGGGACTGTCAATCACCGCAGCCTCGGCAAATTCAGCGTTCGCGGTTGGCACCCGGCCGTTTTCCGCGAACGTTATTCCCACGTGAACCGCATGCTCTCGATCCGCTACGCCCGGGGACTCGAACTCCCCGAACACGGACTGTGGCTCGATCCATGGGAAGCGAAGCCCTTCGCCTTCGTCTCGCACGCTCACAGCGATCACATCGCGGCGCATGCGGAGATCATCGCCAGCACCGGCACCGCCCGGCTGATGCAGGCCCGCCTCGGCGGGACACGCAAAGAGCACATCCTCGAATTTGGCGCGCCCACGCGTTTCGCGAATTTCCAGATCACGCTCCTCCCCGCGGGCCACATCTTCGGCTCCGCGCAGTCGTTCATCGAAAGCGACGCGGGGTCGCTCCTCTACACCGGCGACTTCAAACTACGCCCCGGCCTTTCCGCAGAACCGACCGATTTTCGCCACGCCGACACGCTGATCATGGAGACCACTTACGGCCTGCCGCGTTATCGGCTGCCACCGACCGAGGAGGTCATCGCCCGCATGGTCGCATTTTGCCACGACACGCTGGAAGACGGCGCAGTGCCGGTGCTCTTCGGTTATTCGCTCGGCAAGGCTCAGGAAATCCTCTGCGCCCTACTGGCTGCTGGACTCACGCCGATGCTCCACGGCGCGGTCTTCCGAATGACGGAAATCTACCGGCAACTCAAGCCCGACTTCCCCTCCGGCTACGTGCGCTACGAAGCCGACGAGGTCGCGGGAAAAGTGCTCGTCTGCCCACCCAGCGCCAACCGCACGCTCATGGTCACGCGCATCAAAAACCGCCGCACCGCTGTCCTCACCGGCTGGGCGCTCGATCCGGGCGCCACTTTTCGCTACCAATGCGACGCGGCTTTTCCACTGAGCGATCACGCCGATTACACGGATCTCGTGCGCTACGTCGAACTCGTCCAACCCCGCCGCGTGCTGACCTTGCACGGATTCGCCGCCGCCTTCGCCGCCGACCTGCGCGAGCGCGGTGTCGAAGCGTGGGCCTTGAGCGAGGAAAACCAGCTCGAACTCGCTTTGCGCGGAGCCCAGAACAGGGCCACGACTCATCGGCCCGGTAAGCAGGCCGAGGTATCCGCTGCGGAGCCATCTGAATTCGCCAATCTCGCGGCGGTCGGGGAAAAAATCGGCGCCACGAGCAGCAAGCTGAAAAAGACCGCGCTGCTCGCTGATTACCTCCGCAGCCTGCCACCCGAGTGCCTGCCCATCGCCACCCGCTACCTGACCGGCCGAGCCTTTGCGCAAAGAGACGGGCGCACGCTCCAAGTCGGCTGGGCCGTGATCAAGCGGGCGCTGCTCGCCGTAAGTGGGATGAGCGAGCAGGAGTTGCGCGCGCTTTCCCGCCAGCATGCCGATGCCGGAAAAACGGCTTACGAAGCACTGCTCGAGCGCACCTCCCCGAGCCCGTTTTCGCTCAGCGAATCCGCGCAGTTTTTCGATGGATTGCATCGCGCCCGCGGTCCGGCGAGCAAAGCGGATCTCCTCCAGCAGCGCATCGCTTCTCTAACTGCCGCTGAGGGCAGCTACGTCATCCGCATCCTCACGGGCGACCTGCGCATCGGCCTGAAGGAGGGCTTGGTCGAGGAGGCGATCGCCAAGGCCTTTACCGCACCGCTCGACGCCGTGCGCGAAGCACAAATGCTGACTGGCGACCTCGGCGAAGTCGCGACCCTCGCCGCGCGCGATGCCTTGGCCGAAGCCACGCTGCAACTCTTTCGCCCGATCCAGGTGATGCTGGCCAGCCCGGAACCTTCGGCGGAATCGATCTGGCAACGAATCACCGCCAGTCCCAGTCCCGGCGCGTGGGCCGAGGATAAATTCGACGGCATCCGTGCGCAGATCCACATCGGCAGCGGTCGGGCAGAGATCTACACCCGCGATTTGCGGCATGTGAGCGGGCAATTTACCGACCTCGCGCGCGCCGCCCAGACGTGCTCACACGCGCTGATTCTGGACGGCGAAATCGTGGCGTATCAGCAAGGCCGTCGGCTCAGTTTTTTCGATCTGCAAAAGCGACTAGGCCGCACCGCCGATGACGATCTTTTCCTCGGAACGAGCGACATCCCGGTCGTCTACAAAGCCTTCGATCTGCTCCTGCTCGACGGCGCATCGCTGCTCAAGCGTCCGCTCGCCGAACGTCGCCTCGCCCTTGAATCGCTCGACCTCCCGGTCGGCTTGGAAGTGGCGCCGGTGCATCGCGTCGCCTCCGCCGCCGACGTGGAAGCGGCATTCGTAGCGGCTCGCGAACGCGGCAACGAAGGGCTGATGATCAAAGACGGCGCCAGCCTCTACACCCCGGGCCGACGCGGTCAGGCGTGGCTGAAATTCAAAAAGGAACTCGCGACACTCGATGTGGTGGTCGTCGGCGCGGAGCAGGGTCACGGCAAACGCAGTCACGTCCTGAGCGACTACACCTTCGCCGTACGTGACGAGGCCAGCGGGCAATTGCTCACGATCGGGAAAGCGTATTCCGGTTTAACCGATGTCGAGATCGAGGAACTCACCGAGCACTTTACGGCGACGACGATCGCCCGCCACGGGCGCTACCGCGAAGTCCGCCCGGAAATCGTGCTCGAAATCGCCTTCGACTCCATCCAGTCGAGCCAACGCCACGCCAGCGGACTCGCTATGCGTTTTCCGCGAATCAAAGCGATCCGCCGCGACAAAACCCCCGACCAAATCGACACGCTAAACCACGCTAGCAGCCTCGTCGGCGGTACCGCCGCTTAAGACGCCGCGTAGTATTTCGGATACCGGTAGTAGTAGTAGTCCGGCATCTCGGTATCGATGCAGTTCAAGACCAGGCCGAGCACATTGACCTGCCGCTGATAGAGCGAATTGAGCGCGTTCTTGGTGAGGCGGGCAGCCGTGAATTGAGCGCGGAAGACCATCAAGGCGCCGTCGAAATTCGGCGCGAGAGTCGGCGTGTCGTCGGCCGCGAGGATGGGCGCGGTGTTGAAGATGGTCAGGTCGAAGGTGTCCTTGAATTCTTCAAGGAGGTTCAGCAACTCGGGCTTGAGCAGCAGCTCGCCGGACTGATTGGTCGCCGGGCCGCAGGGAATGATCGAGAGCGTCGCGAGGCGGCTTCGTTGCACGGCTTCCTTCCAGTGGACTTCCCCGCGCAAAATGTTCGTCAGGCCGAGGCGGGCGTCGATATCGAAGAGTTGCGCGATGTCGCCCCGGCGCAAATCGGCATCCACGAGCAGCACTCGCGCGCCAGACGCCGCCATCGTGATGGCGAGGTTGCTGGCCAGAGTGGACTTGCCCTCATTGGGAATCGCGCTGGTCACGAGGATCGTTTTCAGTTCCGCCTGGTTCGGCATGAAGATGAGCGATGATCGCAAGCTGCGGAATGCTTCCGCATAGGTGTAACGCTCGTCTTCCGGCTGCAGCAGCGGCAGGCCATGGTCGGTGCGGCTATCGATGACGTTCGGGATCTGCCCGAGGATCGGCTCGGAAAAATGGTTGAGCATTTCCGTGGAGGAACTGATCCGGTCGTCCGCTCGATCGAGGACGATGAGGACAACCATGCCGACCATGAACCCGCCAATGAGGCCGATCATGAGATGCTTGAGTGCGCCTGACGGGACTTCCCGGGGCGGGGTGGCTTTCTGCATGACGACGAATGATTCCGGGCTGGCGCTCTTGACCGGCGCGAGGTCGCGGGTATTGCCGAGGATTTTGTCGATCTGCGCTTTGGTGCTGAGCACGTCGCCCTCCAATCGCTTGTATTCAGCGTCCTTGTCGTTGGCCGCCAAAACCTTCTCCTCCCAACCTTTGATCGTGCTTTCAAGGCTCTTCAGTTCAGCATTGATCGCGGTGATCCGAGCTTTGGTCGCCGCAGCGTTTTGCTCTTTGATGACGTTGAGCAGACGCTGGAAAGTGTCCAACTGCGACTGCAAAGCCTGCATCTTCGGATGCTTCGGTTTCCACACGGTTTTCCACTGCTCCACCTCGGCCTGCTTTTGCAGCATCTGCTGGGTGACTTGCGAGTATTGGGTGAAGAATTCTGCGTTGAACGGAGCTTCCTGGCGTGGCGCGGCCTCGGGCACAGCGGCACCATCAGTCTGCGTCCGGGGCGCTGCGGCACGCGAGATTGGAGTCTGGAGGAGTTCGTCGGGAGTCAGGTTTTGCAGGCGCTGGAGTTCGTTGAGCAGTTGCGCCTGTTGATTTTTCAGACCGGAGAGAAAGATCGCCGCACTCTTCCCCTGCTCCTGCCAGAACGCCATGCTGTTGTCCTTAATGAAGGCTTGGAATTTGTTCTGCTGCATCTCCAGCTCCTTGCGCAACTGGGCAGCCTGGTCGGCCAGCCCGCCTTTCACCTCGCTGATCACCGTGTCGCGGGTTTCACGCCGCTGGGCGAGAAACTCCACAACCACGGCATCGACAAAACGCTGCGTATAATCCGGGTTTTCGCCCACACCCTTGACGACAAAGAGGTTCGTTCTCGGAGTGATCGAGGAATTGATTTCCACCGAGCCGTTGAGTTGCGGTGCCTCGAGCGCGACCCGGCCACGCGCCTTGTCCGTGACTAAAGGACTTTTCATTTGCTCGACTGCCGTACCGAAAAGGTTGCCCGAGCGATCTTCGAATACCCCGCCGGCCCGGTTTGCTTCAGAAATGAATTCCTCACGCAGCATCAGTTGACTCGAGGATTCAAAGAGACGCGGTTTTGAAAAAATCACGTAGCCTTCGTAGGCGAGACCGAGACTGATCGTCAGCACCAACACCCACCAATGGCGCCGGATGAGCGAGCGGTAGCGGTAGAGCTTCAGGCCCAGCCCGGCGGAAATGGGTAAAGCGGGAGCTTGGGGGTTGGCAGAATCCATATGATTAGAAGCCTCGGAAAAAGACCTTTGGAACGTAGATGCGATCACCGTCCTGCAAGATAGGATCGGCCTTGGTGTCGCCCGTCTCGATGATCTTCTTGTAGTTCACTTCGATCGGCACGGTGCTGCCATCTTTCTGGCGGGTCAGACGAACGGCTTTCGGGTTCGCCCATTGCGTCAACCCGCCCGCTTTGAGGATGGCATTGCTGAGCGTGAGACTTTCGCCGGCTACAATGGATTGCGGGCCGACCATCCGGACCTCTCCCGAGAGGTATACCACGCCGGACTGCACCTGAACCCGGCTGACCTGATCGATCGCGAGTCGCACTGTGGCGGTGTAATAGTAGTCCCGTTCGAGCAGTTGCTTGATCGTGACCGAAGCCTCCGCTGCGGTCTTGCCGGAAACTTTCACACGACCGAGAGGAGGAACATCGAGTTCGCCCGTAGCCGTGACGACTCGCGGCAAACCACCTTCGCGATCTTCGACAATCTCCACGGTCACCTGATCGCCAGCCGAGAGTTTTTTGTCCGGATCGACAACCGACATGCGATCCGCCGGATACCCCATGCCGCCCATCCCGGGTGCATAACCCGGCTGTCCCATCGGCGCAGTTGGCTGAGCCCGGGGGATTAACCCTTGCGCTCCTCCCGTTAATGGCACCGTCACGAGGACGGCAGCGATTCTGACGAAACGGATGAGAGAGCTAGGCATAGGCCATACTGGTTAGGAGATCAGAATTTGTAGTAGATACTCAGGAAAGCGAGGTTCTGGTAGTAATCGGCTTCCGGCAAATTTGAGTCTTTCCAGATATAGCGATAATCGAGCCCGATGGTGATGGAATTTGAAAAATGATACCGAATGCCGATGGAAGCACCGAATCGATCGGCCTCCTCGGGGTTCACTCCCGAGCTGGTGTAGTGCTCGAAAAATACCGTCGGGCCAAGTTCGACATGCTGCATCGGGCGCCACTGAGCGTCATATCCGACGTTGTAGATCTCGTAGAAGTTCGACGAGAAGCCGATCTCCGTCGTGCGAGAGAAGGCCAGTCGGTGACGGAAGACGTCGCTCGGGCGATTGTTAATCTCGAACTTAACGTAGTAGTTGCCAGAGTCGTCCTCGTTATCCCGAAGGATCTCCCGGACTGCATCCGAGTTGTCGTCACTCAACCCGAGATCGTCGATCTGCTGGTTGTAGTAGTCGCTGCTGCCGTCAAACTTCAGGCTCTGGTAGCCGCCTTCCAGATAAAGATTGGTCACGTCCGACAACTGCCATTCAATAAACGGCCCAACTAGCAAGCCATTGCCGTCGCTCCGCTCGCTGCTATCGAAGTTGATGTGGCTATACGAGGCACTGACGCCAAACTTGAAAGCAGGGTGAACCTGCCAAGCGGGCTTGATGAAGACCGTGTCGATCACGCGATCCTGCGCCGAGAATTCCTCTTCTCTCGTCCAGAGATTGTAGTGGTCGTATCCAGCGGAGATGTTGAACGACTCATTGATCGACCAGTCCATGCCGATTCCCGCCTGATTTTCCCACCGGCCATAGACCGCCGTGTCGCTCAACTGCGGCACGTCATAAGCATCCTCCTGGTAGCTGAAACGGTCGCGGACGGTGAACTTGATGGCCCCCACAAAGAAGTTCAGCGCGATGTCCGAAGTCGGCGAGATGAGAACACCGTTGGTGTCGTACTCGCTGTGGCTGAAATACTTCGCGTAGCTGACACCGATATTGAATCGCAGGGTATTGAGGTCGCTCATCTGCCACTGCGCTTCGAGGTTCAGAATCGGTCGCAGAATGAAGTCGGAAAGGCGGTCGTTTTCCGAGAGCTTGATGTTGTCGTTCCACTCCAGACCGACACCAGCGGCCAGGCCAAAACGGATGGCTCCGATGGCGAAGTTGTAGCGATCGGCTTCGTCCATTTCTTCGGGCAAGGCCAAATCCTGCCCGACCGCAAGATCACGAAGGCCGCTCGGCGAACTATCCTGATAGCTATATTCAGAAGGCACGACCGGGCCGATGCCGCCGGAGGAGCGGGAGGTGCCGAGGTCACGGAAGAAATCCTGCCCGAGGCTGGTGGCTGGTTTGGTAATTGCCAGCAGCGCAACGAGTAGAGCAGAGATTCGGAAGAAATTTTTCATAAAATGCCGTCGATGGTTCTTAAGCGGCGCATCCTTCACAGGCTCGCTCCGTGAAATCAATGCCAAAATCACACACGCATCGTGGCGAGATGCGTTTATTTTCGAGTGGGTTTGGCGCTTTCTGTGGCGCGAATGATACGAAATCCGTAATTATCCGTACTGCTGTCCGGCGCAGCGTGGACCCGGCAGGACGAGAGCAGGCTCAGCTTCAAGGCGCCGTTATACCAAGAGGCGCCACGCAGGACTTTGGCTTTGGATTCCGCCGTCCAATTGTCCATGCACCATTGCCAGACGTTCCCGCCGATGTCGTAGATGCCGAGCTTGTTCGGCGGGAAGCTCCCGACCGGTGAGGTCCAGGCAAACCCGTCGTCGTAACCCTTGATGGCCACATCCGAACCGGTCTCCTCGCCGGTGTAATTTCCCGCACCTGCCGGCGGCGGCCACTGCGTGCCCCACGGATACACATCCTGCACGCCCATGTCCCGAGCTTCGGGAGTTTTGCCGGTTTCCTCGGCCAGTCCGACGGCTTTGCTCCACTCCAGATCGGAGGGCAGGCGGTAATATTGATTCGCGGGCAACGTGTTCTCTTTGTGCTCCTTGTCGGTGAGCCACTTGCAAAAGGCCATCGCCTCCTGCCACGAGACGTTCACCACCGGATGATCTGGTCCCTGCTTGAACCCGGGCGCCTTCCACGAAGTGGACCGCAGGTTCGCCGACTTGGCAAAGGCTTCAAAATCCTTCACGCGGGTCTGCCAGACGGCGAACTCGACTTCTCCGACTGGCACAAACTTGATCCCGAGGCTATTGCCTCCGGCGACCACAACAGGCGCAGGCGTCGCGGCCGGAAGTGGTGCCGGCGTGGCGGGAATGCTGGCCATCTTCACTGGTTCCGGGGTCGCCGCTTTGCTTTGCGGGGCGGGGAGCGTGATCGCTGGGGCGATCGGGGGCACGATCACCGGCGGCGTGGCCGGAAGTTTTTCGGGAGTCTTGGCGTTCACGGCCCCCGGCGTTTCGAGCGTCTTCCTTTTTTCCTCGAGCTCTTTCATCCGATCGGTAAAGAGCTTCTTCATGTCGCTGAGTTCCTGCTCAACCTTGCGGCGCTCCGCTTCCTCCGTTTCACGTTTCCGCTGGGCTTCGGTATCGACCATTTTCACGCGCTCGTTCTCCCGTTGCTGTTCGACTAGGACGGCCGTTTTTTGCTCCTTGGCAGCCTGCGCCTGGGTCAGGGCTTTCGCGGATTCCGTCGCCGCCTGCTGTCTCTCGGCGAGCGTTTTCTGCATGGTCGCGATCTCGGTTTCGGCCTTTTGCTGCGCGGCGATTTTCTCGGCATTCTTTTTGTCGATCTCATCAATCGACTTTTTTGCGGTCTCGGCGACCAACGCCTTCTCTGCGGCAATCTTCTGGGCCTCGGCAGCCGCCGCTTCGGCCATTTTTTGATCTTCTTCCAGCTTCTTGCGCTGTGCGGCAGCTTCGCCCGCGGCTTTTTTAAGCGGTTCGACGGACTTCACTTTTTCGTCCACGGCCTTCTGCACCTCGACGACCGCAGCTTCCGCCACTTCCTTCTGCTTGAGCAAAGCCGCATATTCCTGGTCCGCAGCTTGGGCCGCAGCTTTGGCTTTCTCCAGCGCAGCTATCTTCTCGGGCGACACCGGTGCAGGCGGCGGCGAAGCCGGAGGCAGAGAGGTCTGCACCTTGGGCGTGCTGGCGGGGGCGGGAGTGGAAGTGTTCGCGAGAGCTGGAGTCGATGCGACGGGCGTGCTCAGCGCGCGCAATTCGGCCATCTCCGGAGATTGATCCACTGGTCCCGACGCGGGCTTTTTGGTGACCACATAGATGATCGCCAGCACGATCAAAATCGCCGCCGCCGCCAGAGGTTTCGTCGGGAAGCGGGACTCTTCGGGGTAAAGTTTGGGAACGAATTCCTTCGAGAGCTGCCGCTCGAAAGGCTTGGCCGGAGGGGTGACCGGGGGCGTGTAGGACTTCACGACCTCCGACTCCTTGGGCGTTTCCTTGAGCCCTGGCTCGGGCGGTTTCGAAATTACCACCTCACGCTCCGGTTCGATGTCGGCCTCAGACTTGAGCGGTTCGAAAATGACGGGCTCTTTTTTGACGGGAGCAGGCTCCTCTGGCTCAATCTTCGCCGCCTCGAGTCCCGCTGGCTCCGACTTCTCCACCTCGAGCTTCGAAGGCACCGGCTGAACCACCTCCACCTTGGCTGCTTCCGGTTCTTCAGGCTCCACGGGCTTTGACACTGCGACCACCGGCGGCACGACAGGCTCGCTGACGATCGGCTTACTCGCCGGCGCCACAGCGGCGACTGGTTCGGCAGGCGCAGTCGTGAGACGACGGAGTGCTTCCCCCACAGTTTGCGGGCGATCTTCGGGATTCCCGGCCAGACATGCCACGATGGTCGCCTGCCACTGCGACGGCACGCCGAGCGCTTCGTTGCCCAGAGTCTCCAAAGTCGCCGGGGAAACACCCGCGGGCGCTTGCCCGGTCAGTGCCGCGTAGAGCACCGCGCCGAACGAATACACATCGTCCGTGCGAGCGGCCGGCTTTCCTTCGAGCACCTGCGGACTTTCAAATCCCGTCGCCGCAGCCGGCCCGCCACTGACCCGTGCCTGCGCGTCGCGAATCGTCTTTCCGATCCCGAAGTTGGCCACCAGCAACTTTCCCGAACTCGTCAGCCAAAGATTTCCCGGGTTCAGATCGCGATGGATGACATTAATCTTGTGCGCTTCCTCGATCGTCTTGGCCAACTGCTCCACCCAGCCCATGATCTCGACCGACTTACTCTTCTTTCCGCCCTTAAATTGCTCCGCGAGAGATTCGGCTTCAAATACGTCCATCGAAATCGCCACCCGCTCCGACTCTTCCACGAGATCATAGACGCGCAAGATGTTCGGGTGAATGAGCTGCCGGTTCCGCTTGATGTCCAGGCGTAGCTCCTGAATGGCCCGGCTATCCTTGCGGATCGCGCCCGGGATAAAGTGCAGCGTGATGTCCTTGCCCAGCACCTCGTCCGTCGCCAGCCAGACTTCTGTGGCGTCGCTGGCCAGCAAGCGGCGATTGAGCGCATAGCAGCCGGCGAGTTTTTGACCCTCGGTCAAAGAGTGGGTGGTGACGGCGGGCTCTTGGGGTGAATTGGGATTGTTGGTGCTCACGTAATTCGAGATGAATTGGCTAACCGAAGGAGGGAGTAGATAACTGTCCCATCGCAGGTTGCCAATCTGAAAGATCACGAAGACCAAAGAGGGCTTTGCCTCATTCGAATATTTTCTGGAAATTCGACTTGCTTTAGCCTGTCCATTGGCCATACTCGCTCAAATTTCCAGAAAGCCGGTTACTTCCGGGAATCCGAAAATTTCGTTTCAATACACCAAAAATCCGTTAACTAAGGGCCATCTCCTATGAAGACCACGTCGTTCGCTCTCCTCACCTCGGCCATTTGCGCCACCTTCGCCGTCGCTGTCGATAACGATCCCGCCGCACGGCAGTATCAGGTTTATCCCAAAAACCTCGCTCGCCAGCATGTCGGGTCCAATCTCTTCGTCTTCAACACGACGAATCAAACCTACGTGCCCACGGAAGCTTCCGCAGCTTGGCTCGACGACGATGTGACGACTGGCTGGCCGGTCCTCGCCGGCAAGCAGCATTACCTCCTAGCTTTGGCGGAGCCGGAATTGGTTTCCAACTTCAGCGTCTCCGCGCGCCCGTCCGATGGCACAATCTCGATCTTCGCCGGCGACGAACCCGCCGCTCCCGGCGCGCGTTCCTGGGCGCCGCTCGCACAGAGCGTGGCCTTCAACTCGGTGAACGAAAAGAAGCTCGAGAAGCCATTCACGCGTTTCGCCAAATACATCCTGATCGAAACCGATCTGGCGAATCCCGGCCCGCTCTACAGCCTCTACGTTTACGGCGAAAAACCCGCGACGATCTACACGACCCGTGAACGCGAGCAACCGATCGATGCTCGCGCGATCTTCGGCCAATACGTCAACAACCAGACGACCTTCAACTCCAATGGCCTCTACGGGAATAGCACGATTTCCTACGCCAATTCGCCCGACGGTTCGACGGCTTGGCAGAAGGCGGTCGATGACAACCCGGAGAGCGCCGTGGCGCTTGCCGGTTCCACCAGCAGCCCCAGCGCGGTGGTCACCTACGGCAGCCCGCAATCGCTTTCCCGCGTGTCCGTTCTCACCGATGGCACCTCCAAGGGCAAACTCGAGTTCTTCGCTATCAATGATCCGAGCGAAGCCGCCGGAACGCCTTCCCTCGATGGCCAGACGCCCATTGCGAGCCTCGTGCTGGATGGTTCGAGCACCCGCTCCAGCCTCGATTTCCCGTCGGTCAACGCCACCAAACTCGCGCTCCGCTGGTCGCCCGTCGTGCCGAGCGAAACGCTCAGCCTCCGCGAACTCGGCTCCTACGGTTCATCGTCCCTCGACAACTACGAAGTCGGCATGAAAAACGAAGCGATCGCCGCCTACGACGCCTCCGGCGCCGACGCCGGTTACTCTGCCGACGGCAAGGACATGAAAGATCCGAAGGATCCGGGAGACCCAGCCGAAGTGGCTGCCGGCCCTCCCGGTGGACCTTACCTCCCCGGCGCGCTCGGCTTCCCGCCGAACCTCAGCGGTCGCCGGATTCGCTTTCTCAGCCAGTAGTCCCGAAGCGACATCTCTCTCAAAAAACGCGAGCTTCACCGCTCGCGTTTTTTGTTTTCGGCTGACAGCCTTCCGCCCTCACCGTGCTGCTCTGGTCCGTCTTCACTCAGGTCCTCCTGCCCATCCTCGTGCTCTTCAGTCTCGGCTGGTTGCTCGATCGCCGTGCGCGACTCGACCTCACCACGCTGGTCAAGCTGAACATCTACCTGTTCGTCCCCGCGTTTATGTTCGTCCACGTCGTGGACTCCCATCTCGGCGGACGCGAAGCCGCGCGCATCATGGGCTTCACCTCCGCCATCATCGCGAGCATGGGCGTGCTCAGCGCGCTGATCGGTCGGTGGAAAAAATACGAGCCCGGCCAGACCCGCGCGCTGCAACTGGCCACGATGTTTTACAACTCGGGCAACTACGGCATCCCGCTCATGGCGCTCGCCTTCCCGGGCACGGGGCCGGCCTTGCAGGTCTTCATCGTCCTCACCCAAAACATCAGCACCTTCACCGTCGGCCTCTTCCTCGCCTCCTCCACCCACCACACCGGGTGGCGCGCGGCGTTGCCGATGCTCCGCCAGATCTCGCTCTGGGCCATTCTCGCCGCCTTCCTCGTCCGTCTTTTTGACATTCCCGTGCAGGAAGCGCGCTGGCTCTGGGTCCCGCTCCAATACATCTCCGACGGTCTGGTCGCCTTCGCCCTCGTCACGCTCGGCGTGCAGCTTTCGCAGACCCGCGCCGGGCAATATTGGTCGCGCCTCGGCTGGGCGCTCGGTCTGCGTTTGCTCATCGCTCCACTCATCGCCTGCGCGCTCATCCCCGTCTTCGGATTCAAGGGCGAAGACGCGACCATCATGATCGTCAGCAGCGCCTTCCCGACCGCCGTCAATACCGCGCTCATCGCCCATGAATTCAAAGCCGACGCGGGTTTTGCCGCCAGCGCCGTTTTCTACACCACGCTCTTCAGCATGATCACCGTGACCGCACTCATCGCTTTGCTCCGCGTCCTGTCCATAGCTTGATTCATCCGCCCCCACCCGAATAAGCTTCGCCCATGTCCGCACCGTTCCTCCTCGCCAAAGGCTCCACTGAACTCCTCTTCGAACCCCGGATGGGCAATCGCCACGGGCTCATCGCCGGCGCCACCGGCACGGGAAAAACCATCACGCTCCAAGGCCTCGCGGAAAACTTCAGCGCGCTCGGCGTGCCCGTCTTTCTCGCCGACATCAAGGGCGACCTCAGCGGCCTCGCCAAGCCCGGCAGCGCGACACCGAAAACCGCCGAGCGGATCAAGGCCCTCGGCCTCACCGATCACGCCTTCGCCGGCTTTCCCGTCACGTTCTGGGACATCTTCGGCAAGTCCGGCCACCCGATCCGCGCGACCGTCAGCGAGATGGGTCCGCTGCTCCTCGCCCGCGTGCTCAATCTCAACGACACCCAGGAAGGCGTGCTCGCGATGCTCTTCAAGATCGCCGACGATCACGGCCTGCTCCTCCTCGATCTCGAGGACCTGCGCGAGATGCTGAAATTCCTCGGCGAGAACTCCAGCCAGTTCACCGTGGAATACGGCAACATCAGTACCGCCAGCATCGGCGCCATCCAGCGCGCGTTGCTCCAACTCGATCAACAAGGCGGCGCGAAATTCTTCGGCGAACCCGCGCTCAATCTCGACGATTTCCTCCAGACCGGCGCCGACGGGAAAGGCGTGATCAATATCCTCGCCGCGGATCAGCTCATGCAAAGCCCGCGCACTTACGCGACCGCGCTGCTCTGGATGCTCAGCGAGCTCTTCGAGCGAATGCCCGAGGTCGGCGATCTCGCGAAACCGAAGCTCGTTTTCTTTTTCGACGAAGCGCATCTGCTCTTCAGCGATCTGCCGCGGGAAATCGAAGACAAGATCGAGCAGGTCGTCCGCCTCATCCGCTCGAAAGGCGTCGGCGTTTTCTTCATCACGCAAAACCCGATCGACATCCCCGAGCGCATCCTCGGACAGCTCGGCAACCGCGTGCAGCACGCGCTGCGCGCCTTCTCGCCGCGCGATCAAAAGGCCGTGCAAAGCGCCGCGGAAACTTTCCGCCAGAATCCCAAGCTCAACGTTGCCGAAACCATCACGCAGCTCGCCGTCGGCGAAGCGCTCGTTTCGCTTCTCGATGAAAGCGGCACGCCCGCCGTCGTCGAGCGCGCCCTCGTCCTCCCACCGCGCAGCCAGATCGGGCCGATCACCGCGGCTGAGCGCGAGGCGCAGATCAAGGAATCGGTCATCTACGGCACCTACGAAACCGCCGTCGATCGCGAAAGCGCTGCGGAAAAGCTCCAGGCGCGCGCCGCAGAGCGCGTCGCCGGTCCGGCCCCAACACCTGCCACGCCGGGAACGCCCCGCCCTTTACCCGGAGATGCTCCCGCCAGCCAGCCTGCCCAGAGCGGCGGCGGGCTCATGGGCACGCTCGGTTCCTTCATCTTCGGCAGCACCGGCCCACGCGGTGGCCAGCGCGATGGCCTCGTGCAGATGATGACGAAGAGCGCCGCCCGCACTGTCACCTCGTCCGTCACCCGGGAAATAATGCGCGGCGTCCTCGGTGGAATCCTCGGCGGCAAACGCCGCTAGGATTCTCCGCCCCGGCTGCCCCAGTTGCGGCCCGTGATGAGCCGCGCGCCGCGACCGTAGGTGATATAAGCCCACGCCCAATTCATCAGCACGAGCAGCTTGTTGCGGAAGCTGACGAGGAAAAGCACGTGAATGAAGAGCCACGCCAGCCAGGCGAACCACCCGGAGAACCGCATAAATCCAGCATCCGCGACGGCCTTGTTGCGACCGATCGTCGCCATCGTGCCTTTGTCGAAATACTCAAAGCGCTCCGTCCAACCGCCTGCGAGCAGCGCCCGAATCTGCCGCGCCACATGACGCCCCTGCTGCATCGCCACAGGCGACAAACCCGGCAGCGGACGATCTCCCCCACCCGGCGCGAAGTTCGCCATGTCGCCGATGACAAACACATCGCGGTGTCCCGGAATCGAGCAGTCCTCCTTCACGATCACGCGTCCCTGCTTGTCGAGCGGCACGCCGAGGCTTGCGCCGAGCGAGGAAGCGGCGTTGCCCGCCGCCCAGACGATGGTCCGCGCGGGAATTTTCTCGCCGCCTTTGAGCATCACGCCTTCCTCGGACAACTTCTCGACCATCGTGCTCACGCGCACTTCGACGCCGATGTCGAAAAGCTGGCGGCGCGCACTTTCCGACAAATCCTCGGTGAACGGCGGCAGCACCCGCGGCGCGCCTTCGATCAGGAGCACGCGAGCCTGGGACGGATCGATGTGCCGGAAATCTTTGACCAGCGTGACGCGCGCGATCTCCGCAATCGCGCCCGCCATCTCCACGCCCGTCGGGCCAGCGCCCACGACCACGAAGGTCATCGCCGCGGCGCGCTCTTCATCGTCCTCGGTTTTCTCCGCGATCTCGAAAGCCAGAAGCATCCGCCGCCGGATCTCCAGCGCGTCGTCGAGGTTCTTCAAACCGGGCGCGAACTTCTCCCACTTGTCGTGTCCGAAGTAGGAGTGCCGCGCGCCGGCGGCCACGATGAGGTAGTCGTATTCCACATCGCCATCGCTCGTCAGGACCTTCTTCTGGTGCACATCGATGCTCTGCACGTCGGCGAGGATCACCTCGGCATTGTCCTGGCGGCGCAGGATGTGGCGGAGCGGCTCGGCGATGTCCGCCGGGGAAAGCGCGGCTGTCGCCACCTGATACAGCAGCGGCTGGAAAAGGTGGTGGTTCTGCCGGTCGAGCAGCGTCACGCGGACATTGAGTTTGCGCAGGGCCTTGGCGGCTTCGAGACCGCCGAAGCCTCCACCGATAATGACCACGCGGGGTAAATTGCGCTGATGAACTTTCATGGGGCAGCTTTGGAAACGAGCTTCAATAGAACACAGGACGCGATGTTCGTGAATTCTTTCACAAACTTTCCGCGGCGGCTCAGACGTTGATTTTTGCGGGCTCCGCCTGGCCGAGCGCCGCCTTCATCGCGCGCAATAACTTCTCGGCGGTGTAAGGCTTGTCGAGGAAGGTCTTCACCCCGAGCCCTTCGAGCACGACGGTCGTTTCTTTTTGAAACTGCCCGCTCGACGCGATCACGCGCACGTTCGGGTCCAGCTTGCGCAGCGAGCGGACCAGCGTCACGCCATCCATCTGGCCCATCGCGATATCGGTCAGCACCACGTCGATCTCATTGCGGCGCTGGTGATAAAGCGCGAGGCCGTCGCTGCCATCCTCGGCAGTGTAAGCGCGGTAGCCGTTGGCCATGAGCGTGCGCACGAGCGCCTCGCGGATCGGTGGTTCGTCGTCCACGACGAGCACCAGTTCGCCATTGCCGCCGGTCAGCGGAGCTTCCTGCTTCTTCTCCGCACTCACCTCAGCATCCTGCGAGGCCGGGAGGAAAACGCTGAACGTCGTCCCCACGCCGAGTTCGCTTTGTACGGTCAGAAAACCGCCGTGGCTTTTCACGATGCCCATGACCGTGGCGAGACCGAGTCCGGTGCCCTTGCCGACTTCTTTGGTAGTAAAGAATGGGTCGAAAATTTTCTCCATGACCTCGGGCGTCATGCCGCTGCCGGTGTCTTTGGAGCGGAGCACCACGTGCGGGCCGAATTGCGCGCCGGGGTTCATGCTCGCGAAGTGCTGATCGATATCGACATTCTCGGCGCTGAGCGTGATCGAGCCGCCCTTCGGCATCGCATCGCGAGCGTTCACGCAGAGATTGAGCAGCACCTGGTGAAGCTGCGTCGCGTCGCCGGAAACCGTCCACAGATCCGGCGGGAAGTGCGTCTGGATGTCGATGTTCCGCGGGAACGTTTGCGCCATCACCTTGGCCAGCTCGCTCATCAGATGTTTGAGCTGGAGCAGCACGCGCTCGCCTTCCACCCCGCGCGCAAAGGTCAGCACCTGCTTCACGATCCCCGCGCCCCGCTCCGCGCTGCTCTCGATGATGCTCAGCATCTTCTGCGAGTCCTCATCCTCGAATTCCTTCTTCAGAATCCCGCACGACATCAGGATCGGCGACAGGATGTTGTTCAAGTCATGCGCGATGCCGCTGGCCAGCGTGCCGATGCCTTCGAGCCGTTGCGCGCGCAGAAATTGCGACTCCAATTTCTTCGTCTCCGTCACGTCCGTGTTAATCACGAGCACGGACTTCGGCGTGCCGTCGGTGTCGCGGACCAGCGTCCAGCGGCTGTTCACGATCACCGGGACGCCGTCCTTTTTCTGATGCTCGAGCTGGCCGCGCCACGACCCGACCTTGAGCAGCTCGATCTCCGCGTCGTAGTTCCGTTCCTTCACGAAAGTATCGAGCGTCTTCGCTCCGATCATTTCCTCAGAAGTCCAGCCGTAGAGCCGCTCCGCGCCTTGATTCCAGAACAACACTTGGTTCTCCAGATCGCGCACGATGATCGCGTCCGACGCGAGGTTCAGCAGATTCGCCTGCTGGCGATTGCGCTCCTGAGCGCGACGCTGCTCGGTGCGATCCAGCGTGAGCACCAGCACCGCATCGCGTCCGCTAAAAGGAATCTCATGCCAGGTGCTCTCGACATAAAGAGTCGCGCCATCTTTGCGCGTGTGCCGCCACGCGGTACTCGCGCCATCGCCGGCATTGCCCTCCACTTCCTTCGCGCCCTCTTCCGGGGTCGCGATCTGATCCATGCTCATCGCGAGAAATTCCTCCCGCGTGTAGCCGTAGCGCTTCACCGCCGCATCATTGACCACCAAAAAGCGCAGCGACTCCGCGTCCACCACCCACATCGGCAGCGGGTGATGATGAAAGAGCAGTTGGAAACTGGACTCCGACTCCAGCGACGCGGGAAGCGGGTTCTCGAGCAGGGAAGACATTGATTAAAAAAGGCCTCCCGAGAGCAAAAAAATGGTCGGGGTGTTAAACGGGCGGCGCATATCCAAATCTAAGAGAGCGAAAGGCATGCCATCTCCTTAGCGGGTTTCCTGCTGAGAAAGGCCCGCGCGATTCCAAATATGTCTTGGCCGCACCCCCCACCCTTCCTACCTTCGACGCCCCATGCATCCCGAAATCCAAAAGGCCGTCGACGCCGGAAAGCTCACCCCCGCCGCCGGCCAGACTCTCGCTCAGCTCCAGCCCGGCACCTACGTCGTTCACAAGAGCTGGGGCTTTGGGCAGGTCGGCGACATCGATTTCCTCGTCAGCCAGATCACCATCGATTTCAAGGCCAAGAAGGGCCACACCATGCAGCTCCAGTACGCCGCCGAGTCCCTGCTGGCCATCAATAGCGAGCACATCCTCGCCCAGAAAGCCTCCGACCTCGCCAGCGTGAAAGCGCGCGCCAAGGAAGACCCGGTCGGTCTCACCCGCGGCATCCTCACCAGCTACGGCGGCAGGGCCACGCAGGACCAGATCGCGCAGGCTCTCATCGGTGATGTCTTCAGCGAATCCGAATTCCGGAAATGGTGGGAGAACACCAAGAAGGCGCTGAAGAAGGACGGCCACTTCGCCGTGCCGGCCAAGAAGACGGAGCCCTTTGAGCTCCGCGAAGCCGCCGTCTCCCACGCCGAGCAATACCTCGCCACCTTCACCGGCGCCCGCAAGCTCAAGGACCAGCTCAACGCCCTCGACCAGATCCTCAAGAACCTCCCTGAGTTCACCGACCTCTCCGTCCTCGTCGCCGTCCTCGCCACCGCTGAGGATCAGGCCCGCAAAAACCAGCGTCTCAACCCCGCGCAGGCCCTCGAATTCCTCATCACCCGCGACGAGATCGTCGATAAAGCGCCGAGCCTCGCCCGCGCCGCCGACGCCTCCACCGTGCGCCAGTTTCTCATCGACGAGAAGGGCCGCCTCGCCGCGCTCGTCGGCGACCTCCCGGCCGCCAAACAGAAGCGCGCCCTCAGCGAATTCCCCGCCGCCTTTGGCGACGCCTGGCCCGCGCTCGCCCTCGCCCTCGTCACCCGCGGCAGCACCCGCGTCGTCACCGAAGCCGCTCGTCTCATGGAAGACAAAGGCCAGCTCGACGCCCTGCTCACCGGCCTCGACAAAGCCATCCGCGAACACTCCATCACCTCCGAGTCCCTCATCTGGCTCTGCAAAGAACGCGACGGCGCCTTCTCCGACCTCGTCAACCCCCGCCTCTTCAGCGCCGTCGTCGGCGCCCTCGAGCGCGATCAGTTCGACGAAGACAAGCGCGACCGCCGGCTCCACGATCTCCTCCTCAACGACAAGGAACTCGTCCCCGACCTCCTCGCGGCCGCCGTCCATGAAGAGCTCCGCGACATCATGCAAAAGCTCATGCGCACCCCGGTCTTCGAGGAGCTGAATAAGCGCTCCCTCCTTGGCCGCATCATCCGCGTCCATCCCGAGATGCAGGCCCTCGTCTCCGGCGACAGCGACGTGAAGCAGGAGACCCTCGTCGTCTCCTGGGAAAGCCTCGAGAAGCGCAAGAACGAGTTCGACGAACTCGTCAACAAACGCATCCCCGAGAACATCCGCGAAATCAGCGCCGCCCGCGAACACGGCGATCTCCGCGAAAACTTCGAGTTCAAGGCCGCCAAGGAAATGCAGCGCGTCCTCGGGCGCCGCCGCGCCGAGACCGAGCGCGAGCTCGCCCTGGCCCGCGGCACCGACTTTTCCAACCCCGACACCAGCGCCGTCGCCCTCGGCACCATCGTCACCATCAAGGACGCCACCGACGGCCACCTCGACATCTACACCATCCTCGGCGCGTGGGATGGCGATCCGGAAAAGAACATCGTCAGCTACCAGAGCGCGCTCGCCCAGGCCTTCATCGGCCACAAAGTCGGCGAGCAGGTCACCGTCCCCACCGAGTTCGGCGACCGCACCGTCGAGATCGTCAAGATCGAGGCTTGGAAGAAGTAGGCGCAAAGGTGGAGGCGGACGGCGCAGCGACCTCCCTGCTGTCATCCTGAGCGCAGCCGAAGGACCTCACGCATCAGCCTTTCCTCACCAGCATCGCGTCTGATGCCGGAGGGATATTCGCGATCCTTCGGCTGCGCTCAGGATGACAGTTTGTTTTCCAGCCGCCCCGGCCGCCCCTACGTTTTCCTCGCCTCGCGGATTGTCCCCGGCGATAACCCACCCGCCATGCGCTGCCCCCGGCTCTTCCTCTTTCTCCTACTCTTCCTCTTACTCCCCCTCGGTTCCGCGCGCGCTTCCGAGCCATTCTTTAAAAAAGGCGACGTCATCGCGCTGGTCGGCGGCGAGGACATGGTCGTGGCCAGCGAATACGGCTACCTCGAACTCCTCCTCACCCGCGCCCTGCCCGACTACCACCTGCGCTTTCGCAACCTCGCCTGGGAAGGCGACACCGTCTTCGAGCAGCGCCGCGACCTCGGCTTCCCGACCTGGGAGGAGCAGCTCGATAAGATCGGCGCCACCGTGGTCATCGCGCAATTCGGGCAGATGGAAAGCCTCGCCGCCGCGCAGGAACCGCGGAGGCGCGGAGGCGCGGAGGGGGGAAAGGAGGCGGTCACCGAGTTCATCGCCGCGTATGAGAAGCTCATCGAGCGCTTCAGCGGCGGTGGCAAGCGGCTGGTCATTGCAGTTTTGCCCCCGGCCTTGGAGGTGGCGCAATCGTCGAGCAACGAGTCTGTGGCTGCGCAAAACAAGGTCATGGACTCATACCGGGATGCGATTGTGGAAATCGCTCGCGTGCGAGGCTTGGGCTACATCCCAACGTCTCCGGCCTCGTCAAGCCTGACCCAGGAGGTTCGCACGCAAGCTCGCACCAGGGACGGCGTTCACCTGACCGAGCGAGCCCACCGAAGCGTCGCTGCTATGTCGGTGGGCCGAGTAGTCTTCGGAAAGGGTCTCACGATGGAAAACGCGGCACCGCAAATCTTGGGAACCGATGTAGAAAAGGCTGATGTCCGAGCGGTCCTCGAAAAGATCATCGCCAAGAACCGCCTCTGGTTCGACTACTGGCGGCCGCAGAACTGGGCCTTCCTCGCCGGGGACCGCACCGCCCAGCCGAGCAGCCGCGATCACCTCGATCCCTCCAAACGCTGGTTCCCGCCCGAGCGCGAAGCCTTCCTCCCGCTCATCGAGGCCAAGGAAAAGGAGATCGACGCCCTCGCCGCCCAACTCGCCGCCGGGAAATGATCGTGACCTTCGCAGAATCGACGCGGGACTGGGATGGTGCTGTCGGAAATCCGACCAGACCTTCCGACGCTTCAGATAGTCATCTCCAAAATCCAAGTACGCCTTCCATCGCTTCGGATGGTCATGTCCGAAATCCGACACCGCCTTCCGGGCGCTTCGGGGGCCTGCGCCACCTGGGCCCGGCCTCGCTCATGGATTCCTGAGCCCCTCCTTCAACCCGCTCTTTTCGTATGAAGTCTCATCCCCCTCTCTCGCTCCCTCCACTCCGGCCCGGCGCACTTTTCCCACCGCCCCTGCTCCGCGGCCTCCTGCTGCTCGCGTCCACCGCCCTGCCCGTGCTCGCGCAGACGCCCGCACCGGCACCCGACCGCGACGCCCCGGAGACCGAGCTCGCCTCCTTCCGCCTGCCGCCGGGGTTTGAGATCAATCTTTTCGCGTCCGAGCGCGAGGGCGTGCTAAAGCCCATCCAGATGCGCTGGGATACGCGCGGGCGGCTCTGGGTGATCGGCAGCACCACCTACCCGCAGATCCGACCCGGCGAGGAACCGAACGACAAGGTGTGGATCCTCGAGGACACCAAGGGCGCGGGTTACGCGGATAAGGTGACGGTCTTTGCCGACGGGCTGATGATTCCGACGGGGCTGGAGATCGCGCCCGTGGATGGAACCGCGGAGGCGCAGAGGCGCGGAGGGGAGGAAAAAGGCAGTGCTGCGCCCGGTGCGCCCTCTTCTACGTCCTCCCCAGCCTCCTCCGAATCTCCGCGCCTCCGCGCCTCCGCGGTTCCGTCTGCCTGCTACGTCGGCGAAGGCACCAAGCTGCTCCTCCTCACCGACACGGACGGCGATGGTAAGGCCGACCGGCGCGAGGTGGTGCTGCGCGGCTTCGGCACGGGGGACAATCACCAGAACCTCAATTCCTTCCGCTGGTCGCCCGCCGGGGAGCTGATGTTTTGCCAGGGGCTGCACGCCTTTTCCCGCGTGGAGACGCCCTATGGGATCGTGGCGCTGGATCAGGCGGGGCTCTGGCGGTTCCGTCCGCGGGAGCACCGGCTCGATGCGTTCTTCGGCGGCGCCGCCGATCCGCAGAATCCGTGGGGCTGGACGTTTACGAAGTGGGGCGTGCCGGCGATCTCGGCGGGCAATAGCGGGAACATGTATTACCCCACGCCGGAGATGATCCGCGGCTGGCAGGGCGGGCGTCGCGAGACGATCTGGGCCACGGGCAAGGGCCGCAAGACGAGCAACCCGGAGATCATCGAGAGCGCGCACTTTCCCGACGAATGGCAGGGCGCGCTGGTCACCGGCGGCTACATCAACAACGGCGTGTGGACGCTGGCCCTGGAGCAGGATGGCGCGGGCGTGAAGGTGGTGGATCACCCGACGCTGCCGCCGCTGGTCCAGAGCACGCACGGGAGTTTCCGGCCGGTGGATGTGAAGCTGGGGCCCGATGGCGCGCTCTACATTTGCGACTGGTACAACCCGATCATCGGCCACTACCAGGCGAGCTTCCGGCATCCCGATCGCGACAAAGCGCACGGGCGCATCTGGCGGGTGACTTACAAGGGCCGCCCGCTGCTCACGCCGCCGCCGGTGCTGGCGCTGGCGCAGCCGGATTTTGTGTCGCTCTTCGAGCTGCTGCGGAGCAAGGATCGCTACCCGCGCGAGCAGGCGAAGATGAAGCTGTGGAGCAGCGAGACCGCGGCAGTGACGCGCGCCCTGCGCAACTGGTATCCGCAGCTCGACCCGGTGGCGCCCGATCTCGATTTCGCGCACGTGCAGGCGCTCGGGGTCTTCGAGGCGCACGAAGTCGTGGACGTGCCGCTGCTCCAGCGCACGCTCGCCGCGAAGTCGCCCGAGGCGCGCGCCTACGCCGCCGCGACGCTGGCCCGCTGGGCGGATCGGCTGCCGCTGGAGTTTGAAACCGTGGAGACGCTCGCCGATCTCGCGCACGACGCCGACCCGCGCGTGCGCCTCGCGGCGATCGTGGCCGCGGGCAACGTGCCGCGCGTGGAGTCGATGGTCGTGGTGCTCAGCGCCGCACAGCAGCCGCGCGACCGCTTCATCGACACCGCGCTGACTGCCGCGACCGCCGTGCTCAAGCCGCAATGGGAACCGCTCGTCGCCCAAGGCGCGCCGGGTTGGAAACCCGAGTGGCTCGCGCTCGTGAAGACGCTCGACAAACCCGCGCCGAAACCCGCGCCCGCGAAGAAGGTGGCGCAGCAAGTGGGCGCGCCGATCGTGCCGATCTACGGTCGCCTGCGCGCCTCGCCCTTCGTGGTCAGCGGTCTCGTCACCGAGGTGCAGACCAAGGGCAATGTGGAGAACGGGAAGAAGATTTTCCACCGCCCCGAGCTGGCGTGTTTGACCTGCCATCGCATCGGCGAGGAAGGCGGCAAGATCGGCCCGGCGCTGGATGCCATCGGGAGCGCGCAGCCGCTGGAGTTCATCATCGGCACGATCATCGAGCCGCAGCGCGAGGTGAAGGAAGGCTTTGAAACCGTGCGGGTGATGACGAAGAATGGTGACGAAAAGATCGGCGTGATCGTGGCCGGCAACGACCGCGAGATTACGTTGCGCGACCCGACCGGCGCGGAGCACACCGTGGCGCAGGCCGACATCGCGAAGCGGGAATTCATCGGCTCGCTGATGCCCGCCGGCCTGACCGACAACCTCCCGCCCGAAGACCTGCGCGACCTCTTCGCCTACCTCGCCCAACTCGGGAAGGTGAAGTAGCGCCGGCATCCACGCCGCGGATAACGCGCGCCTTCGCCCGTCATTCCGAGCTTGCGAAGAAGCTCTGATCTCTGCCCGGCATCTGAGACGAAGCGGTAGCAAAAAGTCAGAGACCAGAGGTCCTTCGCTACGCTCAGGATGACTGGCTTAGGGCAAACCGCGCGGTTTTCGGGAATCGCCTTGCCATTCGCCGCGCGGCCTTCTATGCAAGCCCGCTGTTCCGCTGCCACCGCCCCGCTCACGGTTTCGCGCGGCGCATTTCCACAATCCTAACTCGAAATCCTAAATCGCATGTCTCTCACCACTATCGTCGACGTCCACGCCCGCCAGGTCATTGATTCCCGCGGCAATCCCACGGTCGAAGCGGATGTCGTCCTCGCCGGTGGCGCAGTCGGCAGCGCGATCGTCCCGAGCGGCGCGAGCACTGGCGAACACGAAGCGTGGGAACTGCGCGACGGCGTGGCCGATCGTTATCTCGGCAAGGGCGTGACCAAGGCGGTCGCGAACGTGAACAAGAGCATCGCCAAGGCGATCGAAGGCATGGACGCGCTCGACCAGGTCGGCGTAGACAAGACGATGATCGCGCTCGATGGCACGAAGAACAAAGCCAAGCTCGGCGCGAACGCCATCCTCGCGGTGTCGCTCGCCACGGCCAAGGCGGCCTCCGCGCAGCTCGGCCAGTCGCTTTTCAAATACCTCGGCGGACCCAACGCCAAGGTGCTCCCCGTGCCGATGATGAACATCGTGAACGGCGGCGCGCACTCCGATGCGCCCGTGGACTTCCAGGAATTCATGGTCGTGCCGAAGAACTTCAACTCGTTCAGCGAAGCGCTGCGGGCCGGCTGCGAGATTTTCCACGCGCTGAAAAGTGTGCTCAAGGGCCGCGGGCTCTCGACGGCGGTCGGCGATGAAGGCGGCTTCGCGCCGAACTTCAACGACGCCAACGACGCGCTCGAAACGATCGCCGCGGCGGTGAAGAAGGCTGGCTACAAATTCGGCAAGGATGTCTTTATCGCGCTCGATTGCGCGTCGTCGGAATTCTACGACAAGGCCAAGAAGCAGTATGTCTTCAAGAAGAGCGATGGCTCGAAGCGCTCGGCGGAAGAGCTCGTGGAATACTACATCGGCCTGCAGAAGAAGTTCCCGATCATCTCGATCGAGGACGGCTGCGCGGAGAACGACTGGGCGGGTTGGAAGATCCTGACCGACAAGATGGGCGCGAATACGCAGATCGTCGGCGACGACTTGTTCGTGACCAACGTCGAGTTCCTGAAGAAGGGCATCGACACCGGCACGGCCAACTCGATCCTCGTGAAAGTGAACCAGATCGGT
>JBBQYR010000019.1:0-44100 GCA_038208565.1 Chthoniobacterales bacterium | reverse complement strand
GTGTGGATCTCGGGGACGGAGAAAAGCGAGTGCGTGACGGCTTTGTCGCCTTCGCCTTCGATGAGTTCGAAGATCGGGTGATCGCTGTCGGCGAAGTGTTCGATCTTGAGCCCCTTGCGGCCGATCTCGGCGACGAGCTTTTGCACGGCGATGGATTCGTGGAGTTCGATGAGGCGCGCGCGACGGCGGGCGGCGTCTTCCTTGCGCTTCGAGCCGGCGGCGGGCTTCTCGACTTGCACGGGAGCGCCTTCGCCCTCGGCGAGCAGGATCTGCTCGGGCGGCTGGTCCTCGAAAAGTCCCAGGTCGCGGTTTTCCTCGTGGAAGGCGCGGATTTCGGCTTCTCCGGGGAAGTAGCTGACCCACTCGGTATTTCCCTCGCGCACTTTCACCATGAAGGTCGGGAACGCGCCGGTCTTCGGATCGCGCTCGCCGAGGTAGGTCTCGAAGTCGCCACCGTGGCGCCGGATGGCGTCGCTGAATTTCGACAGGCGTTCGAGCAGTTCCAGCAATTCCTTGAGCTGCGTGGCGGTGAAGACTTTGCCGTCGGCAAGGTTCTTCAGCTTTACTTCCTCGGCGCCGAGCGTGATGAGGATGCGGTTGAGCGCGGCGTCGTCATCCACGTATTCCTCGCGCTTCTTGCGCTTGATGAGATACAGCGGCGGGCAGGCGATATAGACGTGGCCTTTGCGGATGAGGTCGGGCATCTGCCGGTAGAAAAACGTGAGCAGGAGGGTGCGGATGTGGGAGCCGTCCACGTCGGCGTCGGTCATGATGATGATCCGGCCGTAGCGCAGGCGTTCGAGGTTGAAGGAGCCTTCGTTTTCCTTGGCGGTGGCCTCTCCACTGGCGACGCCGATGCCGGTGCCGATCGCGGTGATGAGCGTCTGGACTTCGGTATTTTGCAGCACCTTATCGAGGCGCGCTTTCTCGACGTTGATGATCTTGCCTTTGATCGGGAGGATCGCCTGGAAACGCCGGTCGCGGCCCTGCTTGGCGGAGCCGTCGGCGGAATCGCCCTCGACGACGTAGAGTTCGGTGAGCGCCGGATCGCGCTCGGAGCAGTCGGCCAGCTTGCCGGGCAGACCGCCGCCGGTGAGCGCGCCTTTGCGCACGGTCTCGCGGGCTTTGCGCGCGGCTTCGCGGGCGCGGGCGGCCATGAGGCATTTGTCGATGATGCGTTTTCCGACGCCGGGGTTTTGGTCGAAGTGCAGCATGAGCCCTTCGTAGCTCACGGAGCCGACGACGCTCTCCACTTCGGGCGAGATGAGTTTCACCTTGGTCTGCGACTCGAAGCGCGGGTCCGGGTGTTTCACGCTGACCACGGCGGCGAGACCTTCGAGCACGTCGTTGCCGGTGATGGCCACGTCCTTTTCCTTCAGCAGCGAATTGTTCTTCGCATACTGATTGATCGCGCGCGTGAGCGAGCCGCGGAAGCCGCTGGAATGCGTGCCGCCGTCCGGGTTCGGCACGGCGTTGGTGTAGCAGAGAAGCTGTTCGTTGTAGCTATCGTTATAGTGCAGCCCGATTTCGACGATGATCTTATCGCGCGTGCCCTTGATCATGATCGGCTTGGGATGAACGAGCGACTTGTTCTCCGAAAGCCGCGCGACGAAATCTTCCACGCCCTTCGGATGCTGAACCTGCACCGCCCGTCCGCCTTCCACGCGTTCATCGAGGAAGGTGAAGGACAGCGGCGCGTTGATGTAAGCGAGGTCGTTCAGCCGCGTGATGATGCGCTCCGCCTTAAACTCCAGCGTCTCCTGAAAAATCTCCGCGTCCGGCTTGAAGGTGATGAGCGTGCCGGTGTGCCGCTTGCTCTTCACCTCGGCGATGACGTGCAGCTTTTGCTTCGTGGTGCCGCGCTCGAAGGACATCGCGTGGATCTTCCCGTCGCGTGTGACCTCGACTTTGAACCACTCCGAAACCGCGTTGACGCACTTCGCGCCAACGCCGTGGGTGCCGCCGGAATATTCGTAGTTGCCCTGGCCGTACTTGCCGCCCGAGTGCAGCCGCGTGAGCACGAGCTCGACGCCGGGGATGCCTTCCTCCTTGTTGATATCCACCGGGATGCCGCGGCCGTTGTCGCGGATCGAGATCGAGCCATCGCTGTGGATGGTCACATCGATGTGCGTGCAGTGCCCGGCGAGGAATTCATCCACCGAGTTATCGAGCACCTCGCTCACACAATGATGCAGCGCCCGCTCGTCCGTGCCGCCGATATACATGCCCGGCTTTTTGCGCACGGCCTCAAGCCCTTTTAAAGAGCTTAGGTCATCGGCATCGTAGGTGGTTTTCTTGCTCGCAGTTTCAGATTTCGGGACAGCGGAATCGGCCATAATTGGGGTGAGAAAAAATTACCCGCCGACTCTAGGTTTGGCGGCTAGGGGCGACAACGCTTTTTTCGGGAAAAAACGGGGCGTTTCCCCAAGGAATAGCGGTGCAGTTTTTTGGCGACCACAATATGTTGGTGCGGCGCCTCCCGGGCGACCTCTTTCCCGTGCCCTTGAAAACGACTCTCCGAATCGGCTGGATTTTGCTCTGCCTCACCCTCGCTTTGACCGCCCGCTGCTGGAACCTGCGCGACGTCTTTTTGGAGGGGCAAATTTACTTTGCCGATGCCGATTGTTATTCGCGAATGACGCGCGCACGGATCGTGGATCGCGACCCTGGGACGATCGTGCGGCACCACGATTTTGAAAACTGGCCGCAAGGTATCGCGCCGCACACCACGGCGCCGCTCGACTATCTCATCGTCGGGTTGAAACGCGGGCTGGATTTCTGCTTCACCCTTTTTGACCGGCAGCAGACGAGCATCCTGCGAACGCAGACGCTGGACCTCGCGGGCGCGCTGATCTCGCCGCTGCTCGGCGTCGCGAGTGCGCTCGTCCTCGCGCTCGGGTTGTGGCGACTGCGGGTGCGATATTGGGAAGTGGCGCTGCTGCTTTTCGCGGTCAGCCCGATTCTGGTTCACGGCACGCTGCTCGGCCGACCGGATCACCAGGCGTTGCTGATTTTCCTGCTGCTCGTCGCGCTGCTCGCGGAACTCGCGCTCGTCGGGAGTGAAGGGGTGGAGGTGAGGCGGATGACCTGGGCGATGATCGGCGCCGGTGCCTGGGGACTCAGCGCCTGGGTGTCGCTCTACGAACCGCTCGTCTTGCTCGTCGTCGTCCTCGGATACTGGCTGGTGACGGCGCGGGCCGCACTGCGCTCGGCCGAAAGGTTGCGCGGCTTCGCGGTTTTCGCCGGGATCATGGGGGTCGCGTTCGCGCTCGAGGGCTGGCGGTTTGCGGCGCCGGATTCCGCGATGCGGGCGTATTTTACGAACTGGCAGCAGACCATCGGGGAACTGACGCACGTCAGTCCGTTCTCGCCGATCATCGCGGGTTGGATGGGTCTGCTGCCCTACGCCGCGCCGGTCTTGCTTTTTCTCGCGGCTCGCCGGGATCGCCGGGCCACGCTGCTTCTGGTGCTATTCGTGGCGATGTTTGCGCTAACTATCTGGCATGCGCGTTGGGGATACTTCCTCGCGCTCGTTTTCGTCGCCGCTGCGCCGTGGCTGATGCAAGCCTGGCGCCGGCCGTGGATGGCGTGGCTGGCTTTCGTGATCAGCCTGTGGCCGATCGCCGCTGACTGGGATGCGCGACTTTTTCCCGACGAGGACAACGAGCGGCGGCAATACGTGCTGCGCAAAGAGCAGGTCGCGCTGCGGTCGATCGCGGAAGTTCAGCGGCAGCGTGTGGCCGGGCCATTCGTCGCGCCGTGGTGGCTGTCGCCGCCGCTGGCTTACTGGAGCGAGTTGCCGGGCGTCGCCGGGAGTTCGCACGAGAGCCTGCCGGGCATCGTCGATACCGCGAAAATCTATCTCGCAACGGCGCCGGAAGAAGCGGCGTCGCTGCTCCGTGCGCGCGGGGTTGCGTGGATTCTTTCCGACGCGCCGGATCGAGTCGTCCCGACTTCCGCGGTCCTGCTCGGAGTGCCGGAGCCGCGCCAAGGTCTGGCCTACGAACTGGCCGCGTACCCGGAAGATCCGCTGCGTCTTTCGCCGATCATCCCGGAACTCGAAATCCCGCGCGCGCTCGGCAAGGAATTTTTCCAAGTCTGGCGGGTGGAGTTGCCGCCCGAGCCGGGTAGGGTGCCGGCGCAATGAATGACTCGTTTGATCTCATCGTGATCGGTGGCGGCAGTGCGGGCTACGCCGGCGCTGCCACCGCCGCCCGCCTCGGCTTGAAGACGGCGGTGATCGAAGGCGGCGCCGACGTGGGCGGTCTGTGCATCCTGCGCGGCTGCATGCCGAGTAAGACGCTGCTCGAATCTGCGAACCGCGCGGAATCGATCCGCCGGGCCGGGGAGTTTGGGCTGCGCGCGGAATATTTCGGCGCGGATGGCACTGCGATCCGTGCACGCAAGCGCCGGTTGATTGGAGAATTCGCTGATTACCGGCGGCAGCAGTTGGAGGATGGCCGCTTCGAATTCATTCGCGGACAGGCGACGTTCGCGGATGCGCATCACGTCGAAGTCCGTTTGCGCGATGGCGGGCTGCGCCGATTGCAGGCGCGCGCGTTCCTGCTCGCGACAGGCTCGGTGATCAAGCAGGTCAACGTGCCGGGGCTGCACGATACGGGTTTTCTGACTAGCGACGAGGTCCTCGATTCGGACCGCATTCCCGAATCGATCATCGTCCTCGGGGGCGGGGCGATCGCGCTCGAACTAGCCAGCTTCTACACGGGTGTGGGCTCGCGCGTGACGGTGATTCAGCGCAGCGAGCAGCTGCTCAAGGAGGTGGATGCCGATGTCGCCGAAGCGGTCACCGAAGCGTTGGAACATCGCGGCGTGAAGATCTTCCGCGGGACGGAATTGCTCGGCGCCAAACGCGTCGATGGCCGCAAGCGCGTGGATTTCACCCATGAAGGGCAGGAGCGCTCGGTGGAAGCCGAAGAGATTCTGTACGCCCTCGGTCGCGCACCGAATCTGGCCTCGCTGGGCCTCGAGCAGGCGGGAGTGGTGATCGGGCGGAAGGGCATCGAGATCGAGACGAGCCAGCAGTCGCGGGTGGTGCACATTTTCGCGGCAGGCGATGTCTGTGGGCCATTCGAAATCGTGCACCTTGCCGTCCAGCAAGGCGAACTCGCCGCGCGCAACGCGGCGCGGTTGCTGGGACGACTGGGTGGGAAAATGGAGACGATGGACTACAGGCTGAAGCTCTTCGCCGTCTTTACTCATCCCGAAGTCGCGGCGGTCGGGTTGACCGAGCGGGAGGCCGCACAACAGGGCCTCGAATTTCGCACCGCCCGGTATCCTTTTGCCGATCACGGTAAATCGATCGTGCGTGGCGAGACGCACGGCTTCGTGAAATTGATCGCAGCGCGCGAAACCGGCCGCATCCTCGGCGCGGCATGTGTGGGACCCGACGCGGCGGAACTAATCCACGAGATCGTCGTCGCCATGCATTTCGGCGCCGCCGCGGGCGATCTCGCCCGCATCCCGCACTATCATCCCACGCTCAGCGAGATCTGGACGTATCCCGCCGAGGAACTGGCGGAGTCTTGAAAGGAGCGCGCCACGCAAAACTCGACCGACCAAACCCTTGACACTCCAAACCCTGCGCAGAATAGTCGCCCGTGTTTAACCGACCTCGTTCGGGTGAAGCGAAACTTTCGGATGCGGCTGAACCGCCCGGAATCACCGCGACTCCTGCACCACCACTACCCAAACCTCATCTCATGGCTGACCCTATCTCTGGCAAAAATCTTCTTTCCGCTGACGTCGAAATCAAAGGATCGATCAAGTTTCAAAACGAACTCGTGATCGACGGCAAAGTCGAAGGCGAGATCACTTCGAACGGCGTTTTGACCGTCGGCGAGAACGCCGAGATCCGCGGCGAGATCAAGACCAAGTCGGTCACGGTGCTCGGCAAGGTCCATGGCAACATCACCGTCGAAGAGCGCTGCGAACTCAAAGGTCGCGCGGTCCTGCAGGGCGACCTCAAGGCAGCGCGCCTCGTGATTGAGGATGGAGCGACTTTCGTTGGTAAATCGGAAGTCACGCCGATCAAGGGTGGTATCAAGCAGTCCGAGGGCGCGCGTCCTCCGACCCCGCCCCAACCGGCGCCAGCCCGGTAACCGCGGCCCTTTGTGGCCAACCCAAACACACCGAAGCCCGTAGAAAAGATCAACGCTGACTGCCCGCACTGCGGCTTCAGTCAGCTTGAGTCGTCGTACGCCAAGTCCACTTTCTGCCGAAAGTGCGGCCAGCATTACAGCATTGAGAAGCAATTGGCGAAGGAAGCGGCGGTGCTTAAGACACCCTCGATCTTCGACAAGATCTCGAAGCTGGTTTCCGGCGAGAAGATCCGCGACATCTGCTGCTTCAGTTGCGGCGGGCGGCAGCGGGTCAGCACCTCGGCTCAGTCGAGCATCTGTCCGCAGTGCGGCTCCTACATCGATCTCAAGGACTTCAAGATCAGCGGACAGTTTGGGCGAAGTATCCAGACCCAAGGGGAAGTGATCATCACTTCCAAGGGCGAGGTCACGAGTGCCAAGATCGCCTGCGGTTCAGCCCTGATCGAAGGCAAATTGCGCGGCAACCTTTCCTGCACCGGAACTGTCGCGGTGAAGATGCATGGCAAACTGCTGGGCAGCATTCAGACCCATCAATTGGTGGTGGAGAAGCGGGCCGACGTCGAATTCGTCCGGCCGGTGAAAGTGCATTCTGCGGAAATTCGCGGCAAGGTTTCCGCCCGCCTCATGTGCGAGTCCGGGCTGACGATCATGAAGGGCGGCGCGCTGGAAGGAGTCGTCTATGCCAAGACCGTGAATATCGAGCGGGGCGGAATTTTCAGCGGCGAGCTCTTCATCGGTCAGCAGGAACTCACGCAGCCGGATCTGCTGGGTGCAGCCGAGGAACACCCCGGATTGTTTGGCGACGAGACGCTCGGTTTCGGACCCGCGTGATCGGGCGGCGTTACTTCTTGAGCTGCCGGACTTCCTGAGCCGCCTGCTGCGCCGCCATGTTGTCCTGATACTGCGTCATCACCTGCTCGTAGAGCCGCCGGGCTTCGTCGGGTTTGTCTTTGGCGGCGAGGAGCCGCGCCTGAGCGAGCAGCGCCAAGGGCGCACTAAACGAGTTCGCGTAAGCCGTCGTCACTTTCTGATAAGTCGTGAGCGCTTCATCCGCTTTTCCCTGCGCTTCAAAATTGGCCGCGATGCTCGTCCAGCCGCCGCTGATCAGCGGGTGTTCGGGATATTTGTCGATGAAGGCACGCAGGGTCGTCGTGGACTCGTCGTATTTCCCTTCCTCACGCAATTTGGCGGCGAGGAGAAGATGCGCATTTCCTGCTGAAGCAGTCTTCGGATATTCGGCGATGACTTTCCGATAGACCTCGGCGGAGCTGGCGCTGGCGAGCAATTTTTGGGCGGAAGAATTGGTGCTGGAGCGCAGATACTCGGATATCGCGAAAGCTGCCAAGGCGACGGCGAAGACGGCGGCGAGCAGCACGATCTTGCTCTTGTGTTGAATCCAGAAAACGAGCGGATCGAATCCGGGGTCGGCGGCTGGAACGGGCGTCGTGGTCGGGCTGGACATAAGGGCGGGCAAGGTTTCAAAAGACCTGCCTCCGCGCAAGACTCAATCGCGCCGCGCGAGAATCTGATGCTCCTGCTTGGTCTTCACGATGCTGCCCGCCGGGACGACTCCGCGCCAGATCGTGCCGGGGTAGAGGATGGAGTTCCGCCCGATCAGTGACCCGGGGTTGATCACCGAGTTGCAGCCGATCTCCGCGCGATCACCGATGATCGCGCCAAATTTTTTCAGTCCGGTCGGGATCAGGCCATTCTCCGTCGGCACCGTGATCTCGCTGTGGTCGAGCTTCACGTTGGAAAGAATCACGCCTGCGCCGAGGTGGCCGCGGTAGCCGATGATCGAGTCGCCGACGTAGTTGAAATGCGGCACCTGGGCCTCGTCGAAGATAATCGAGTTTTTGAACTCGCAGGAATTTCCCAACACGCATCCCGAGCCGACGATCACGTTCTCGCGGATGTAGCAGCCGTTGCGAATCTCGCAGCCTTCACCGATCCACGCCGGGCCTTTGATCATCGCGCCCTGCTCGATCACCGTGCCCTTGCCGATGAAGACGGCGCCGCTGACAAACGGCTTGCCGACCAGTCGACCCTGAATCGCTGGCTTCAGGCGGAACTGCAGGTAGCTGGTGATTTGCTTGAGCGCATCCCAAGCGTTCACGGAGTTCTCAAACAGCATCCGATGCTCGGTGTGATTGAGGTCGAGGTAATCGGCGGGGGCAAACATGCGAGGTGCGGAGAGGATTAGCGCGAATCGTGGGGGAAAGTCAGCGAAAAAGCCGAATCACTTTGGCGAGAGCTTCGGACCGTCCTTGGTGTCCTTCACGATCCAGCCGAACGCGGCGATCTCGTCGCGCAGACGATCGCTCTCCGCCCACTGCTTCGCAGCGCGCGCCTGTTGTCGTTGCTCGACCAGTGCGACCACCTCCGTCGGGACGGTCGCGGCTTCGCGCTCAAAGGAGAGGACGCTATCGATGCGCCGCCATTCGCTGAGAAGTTGCGCGGCTTGGCCAGTCGTGAGTTCACCGCGGTCGAGCGCGGCGTTGCTCTCGCGCACGAGGTCAAAGAGACGGCCGAGTGCGCCGGAGATGTTGAGGTCGTCGTCGAGCGCAGCGAAAAAGCCTTCGGCGTGCGCTGCCAGGCTCGTTGGTTCAGCGCTTGATTGGCCAGCGTGCGCGGTGACGCGTTCGACCCACTCATCGATCCGACCGAGCGCGGCACGTCCCGCTTCGAGACCGGGAATCGTGAAGTTGAGCGGCAGTCGGTAGTTCACCGTGAGCAGTGCAAAGCGGACTTCGCGGCCGGTGAAGCCCTTCTCCAGCAGGTCGCGCAGTGTGTAGAAATTGCCGAGCGACTTAGACATCTTCTGCCCGTCCACCATGAGGTGGGCGCAGTGGAGCCAGTAGCGGACAAACTTTTTCCCCGTGCAGCATTCGCTCTGCGCGATCTCTGCTTCGTGATGCGGGAAAATATTGTCCACGCCGCCGCAGTGGATATCGAGTTCGGGTCCGAGCAAAGCGGTCGCCATGGCGCTGCACTCGATGTGCCAGCCCGGGCGACCCGGCCCCCACGGCGAATCCCATTTCACATCGCCATCCGCTTCGACCCACGCCTTCCACAGCGCAAAATCGCCGATGCTTTCCTTTTCGTATTCGTCGTTGGCGATGCGGCCGGTAGGGCGCAGTTCGTCGAGGTTGAGGTGCGCGAGTTTTCCGTAGTCGGGAAACTTAGAGAGCCGGAAATAGACGCTGCGATCATCCGCCTGATACGCGACGCCCTGCGACTCGAGTTGCTGGATCATCTCGATCATCTTCGCAATGAAGCGCGGCTCGGTGGCGGCGGGAAAATGTTCCGCGCGCTTGATGCGGAGCGTGGCCAGATCCTGAAGGAAGGCGTCTTTGTAGATGGCGGTGAAGTCGGCGAGTTTGCGCCCGGAGGTGCGCGCGCCGCGGATCGTCTTATCGTCCACGTCCGTGAGATTCATGACCCGCTCGACCACAAAACCGCGGGCTTCCAAGTGCCGTTGCAGCAGATCTTCGAAGAGGTAGGCGCGGAAATTTCCGATGTGCGCGTGGTTATAGACCGTCGGTCCGCACGTATACATCTTCACCCGGCATCCCTCCGGATCGAGCGGCGCAAACTCTTCCAGCTGCCGCGAGTAGGTATTTTGAAATCGAACAGGCATGGCGGGCGGCTACTCCGGCAACTCAACGCTCGCGACCGCGAGAGCAGCGATGCCTTCGCCGCGGCCGAGGAAGCCCATGCGTTCATTCGTGGTCGCCTTTACACCCACTCGACGTTCGGGTAGTCCGAGCGCCGCGGCGAGGTTCGCCCTCATGGCCGCGACGTGCGGGCTGATCTTGGGTTCCTCCGCGATCAGGGTCGCGTCGATATTCAGCACCCGGCCGTGGCGTTCGGCGACAAGTGCGGCGGCCCGGCGAAGAATCTCAAGGCTGCTGATTCCGCGGATGGATTGATCGCTGTTGGGAAAGTGGAAGCCGATGTCGCGTTCGCCAATCGCGCCGAGCACGGCATCGGCGATGGCGTGCGCCAGCACGTCGGCATCGCTGTGCCCATCGAGACCGTGGGTGTGCTCGATCTCCACGCCGCCGAGGATGAGCGGGCGACCTTCGGCAAACTGATGCACATCGTAACCGATGCCGGAGAGCGTCACGAGCGGACCTCCAAATCCAGGCGCCCGCTCGAAGCGCGCACCGCAATCTTGTCGGGGTTGTCGTCCCTCGGCTGCATCTCAAACTTTCCGCCCGCGGCCTCGACGAGGAGTTTGCCCGCGGCGACATCCCACAAGCTCACGCTGGATTCGAGGTAAGCGTCGAGTCGACCGCAGGCGACGTAGGCGAGGTCGAGCGCGGCGCTTCCCATGAGTCGGCATTTTCGCGCGCGGCTGACGAAGTATTCGAGCACCGGCAGGCCAGCAGCGATCGTCGTCTTGGATTTCGCAAAGCCGATGGAGAGCACCGCGTCGCTGAGTTTATCCCGTGCGCTCACCTGAATCGTTTTGCCGTTGAGCGTGGCTTCGCCCCCTTGCTCGACCTGCCACATCTCATCCCGCATGGGGTCATAAATAACCCCGAGGATGATTTCGCCGCGCTCACGCAGTGCGATGGAGATGCAGAAGTGCGGGATGCCGTAGAAAAAGTTCACCGTCCCGTCGATCGGATCGACGATCCATTGGAAGTCGCTCGTCTGATTGCCAGCGATGCCTTCCTCCCCGTAGATCGCGTGGTCGGGAAACCTGGCGAGCAGATGTTCTGTGATCAGCGCCTGCGCGCGAACATCGAGGTCGAGTTTGATGTCGTGAGCGGCGAACTCGTTCACCTCCAAGGCTGAGCCGAAATGGCTTCGCAACAGTTCGCCAGTGGCGCGCGCCGCATGCACCGCGGTTTCGAGATAAGGGAAAGTGGACATGGAGTGATCGGACCCGGGGATATTCCACAAAACAAAACGGGAGGAGAAATGAATTCTCCTCCCGTTCGTTTAAGTGGCAGGGGTCTGCTTACTTTTTCTTCGCAGCCTTCTTGGCCGGAGCCTTCTTAGCTGGAGCAGCTTTCTTAGCCGCGGGTTTCTTCGCCGCCAATTTCTTGGCTGGTGCTTTCTTCGCGGTGGCTTTTTTTACAGGAGCTTTTTTAGTCGCCATCGATAATCCCCCCTTTCAATCCGCAGTAGCGGGTCGCATAAAATTTTTGAGAGTGTGTGATGATATTCATCCCTCGTTGCGTTGGGGTGTTGCGTAATGAAGTTGCGTCTGACCGTCAACGAATTTTTTCCTGCGAGCTCGCGAGGATTTTCATTTTCGCGCACGCGTGGCGCCGCGAATTTTCCGTGTGGAGGAAATGTGCGCGGTCAGCATCGCGTGCGAAGCCTTTGCCTATCAAGCTCCGCGCGTTGTGATGAATTTTCAGGTAACCCGCGCGCACGAAATTTTCCGCGCCGAGTCGCGCTGAAAAATATTCGTCATTTTTTCTGAGCGATGATCTGCAACGCGCGCTCAACAATTTCGTCGACGCTCCACAAACGACCGAGTCCTTCGTATCCGCACGCGAGCAAACCCACTTCGGGTCCGATGAATTCCACGCCGCGCGATTGCAGCAACGCGACATTGTGTTGCGTCGCGGCGTGCTCCCACATCTTGCCATTCATCGCCGGCGCGATGAGCACGGGGGCGAGCGTGGCCAGCGCAATCTCGCCGATCGGATTGCTCGCAAGGCCGTGCGCGAGTTCGGCGACGATGTTCGCCGTGGCCGGTGCGACGAGCAGCAGATTCGCGCGGTCCGCGAGATCGATGTGGCCCGGCTTCCATCCGTGCGTGCCGTCGAACACGTTCATGACGACGGGATTCTTCGAGAGCGTCTGAAAGGTGAGCGGCGTGATGAATTCCTGCGCGCCGTGCGTCATCACGACATGCACTTCGCAGCCGCGCTTGCCGAGTTTGCTCACGAGATCGGCCGCCTTGTAGGACGCAATCGAACCCGTGACACCGACGATGACGACAGGCGCGCTCATTACGTGAGAACCATGCGTCGGCTCAGATAGCGCTCGGCGCGCATGATGGCGCGGAACTTCTGCAGATCCTCTTCCACGGAGCCGCTGATGATCGTGTAGCGGTAGTCGCGCCACACTTCCATCTCGCTCGCGGCGTTGTGCATCCGGATCTCGATCTGCTCGGGCGTTTCGGTGCCGCGTTTGGTCAACCGGCGCCGCAATTCCTCCAAACTCGGCGGCATGATGAAAATGTCGGCGACCGATGCGCGGACGGCCGGAGTCGGGTCGTCGCGGATGGCGCGGGCACCTTGGACATCGATGTCGATGAGCACATCCACGCCCTCGTTCAGGTGATCGACCACCGGTCCGCGCAGCGTGCCGTAGTGATTACCGTGAACTTCGGCGTATTCGAGAAATTCGCCGGCTGCTTTCCGCTGCTGGAACTCCGCGACGGACACGAAATGATAATCCTCACCGTCCGTTTCGCCCGGACGCGGAGCGCGGGTGGTGCACGAGACGGAATAGATGAAGTCCGGCGTCTGGCGCAGCGCGTTGAGCAGCGTGCTCTTGCCCGCGCCGGAGGGTGCGGAGACGACGAAGAGAATCCCGTGCCGGTGAAACTGGCGGGCCGGGGCATGGGTCGCTTCGAATGAATCGGCGGGTGGGTTACTCAATGTTCTGAATCTGTTCGCGGATCTTCTCCATTTCCGCTTTGCACGTCACCACGAGTTGGGAAATTTCCACGTCGTTCGCCTTGGCTCCGAGCGTGTTGAACTCGCGTCCGATCTCCTGGCACATGAATTCCAGCGTGCGCCCGACGGGTTCGTTCTTGCGTAAATGATGCGCGAATTGCGCAAAGTGGCTTTCGAGGCGCGTCAGTTCCTCGGAAATGTCCGACTTGTCGGCGAAGAAGATCACCTCTTTCACCAGACGCTCGTCATCGAAGGAGAGGTCGATGCCCGCGCGCTGGATGCGCTCGTGCAGTGACTGGCGATGACGTTTGAGCACGCCGGGCTGGAGTAGCTTGATACTGCGGACGCAGCCGCGCACCGCCTTCAAGCGATGGATCAAATCCTTGGCGAGGTGCTTGCCTTCGCGTTCGCGCATTTTCACGAGATCGGCGAGCGCCTCCTTGAGCGAGGCTTCCACGTGCGGCCAGGCTTCATCGATGGAGAGTTGTTCCTCGGGCAGGCGCAGCACGCCGGGTGCGCGGAGGACGGTCTCGATATTGATCTCGCCCGCGGCCTTCAGCTCTTTCTGCAAGTCGAGCATCGCGCGGTAGTAGGTCCGCGCGAGGGTGGCATCGAGCGCGAGGTTTTGCGTCGAGGAAGCACTCGGGTGATACGCGATGACGACATTCAAGCGGCCGCGCGAGACGGCCGCATTGATCAAGTCACGAACGCGCGGCTCGAGCTCAGTCAGTTCGCGGGGCAGCGCGACGACGACGTCGCTCTGTTTCCGGTTCACGGAGTTCAACTCGACGCTGAACTTGCTGCCATTGTGAGCGCTTTGGCCGCGCCCGTAGCCCGTCATGCTGCGCATGGCCTTACTTCAGGAGGTACTCCGCCGCTTGCGCCACGTCCTTGTCGCCCCGACCGGATAGGTTCACGACGATGATTTCGTGCTCCGGCATCTTCGGCGCGACTTTCAGGACATGGGCGATGGCGTGTGACGTTTCGAGCGCGGGAATGATGCCTTCGATCTGCGACAGTTTCTGGAAACCGTCGAGCGCCTCGTCATCCGTCGCGAAGTCGTAACCGATCCGCCCGAGATCGCGCAGATAGGCGTGCTCCGGCCCGATCGCCGCGTAATCGAGGCCCGCGGAAACGGAATGCGTCAACTGAATCTGTCCGTCGTTGTCAGCGAGGAGGTAAGTCTTCGTGCCTTGGAGGACGCCGAGCTTGCCACCTTGGAAGCGCGCGGCGTGGTCGCCATTCTTGATCCCGCGCCCGCCAGCCTCGACGCCGACCATCTTCACGTCCGCGTCATTGAGGAAGGGCCAGAAGAGTCCGATGGCATTGGAGCCGCCGCCGACGCACGCGACCAGCAGATCGGGCAACCGGCCTTCGCGATCGAGAATCTGCTTCCGAGCTTCGTCGCCGATCACGCGGTGAAAATCGCGCACCATCATCGGATACGGATGCGAGCCGAGCGCGCTGCCGAGGATGTAGTGCGTCGTCCGTACATTCGTCACCCAGTCGCGCATCGCCTCGTTGATCGCCTCCTTCAGCGTCTGCTGCCCGGCGGTTACCTCCACGACTTTCGCGCCGAGGAATTTCATCCGCGCGACATTGAGCGCCTGCCGCTGCGCATCGACCGCGCCCATATAGATCACGCATTCCAGCCCCGCGCGCGCCGCGACCGTCGCCGTGGCGACCCCGTGTTGCCCGGCGCCGGTTTCGGCGATGATCCGCTTCTTGCCCATCCGCTGCGCGAGCAGGATCTGCCCGAGAGCGTTGTTGATCTTGTGCGCGCCCGTGTGGAGCAGGTCCTCGCGTTTGAGGTAAATTTTCGCACCGCCGAGTTGCTTCGTCAGCCGTTCGGCAAAATAGAGCGGCGTCGGACGGCCCGCGTATTCTTGGAGAAGCCACGAGAGCTCCCGCTGAAAAGCCGGGTCCTGCCGAGCCTTGGAGTATTCCTCGGTCAGCTCATTCAGAGCCGTCATCAGCGTCTCCGGCACAAACATTCCACCGTAAGGCCCGAAGTGGCCGTGGGCATCAGGGAGTGTGGCGAGATCAATCATGGGACGCGGAGCCTAGGCGCAGTGGCAAAAGGCGGCAAAGGATTTTAGTTTTCGAGGAAAGTCGGACTTCTATCCCGAGGGCGCTAGGGCTCCAAAAGTGGTCTCTTTTGCCTTGGCAAACCGCACGATCCCGGCACGTCGCCAGGCGCGGACGTCCTCGATTAAGAACCGGCGAAAGGCCTTGCCCCCCCCCCTCGCGCGCGCTTATGCTCCCCGCCGATTCACCCTTCCGGATTATGAAACGACACCTCTTGTTTTTCGCCCTCCTCGGCCTCACCGCCCACGCGCAGGACGGTGGCAATCTCATCATGAATGGCGGCTTTGAAGCCGGCATCCAGTTTTGGAAAGGCGATGGGAAGATTGAGCGCCTGCCCGATGGCGGGCGGGTGTGCGAGATCGAGGCCGCGCGCAATCGGTTGAAAGACATCACGCAGGAGTTTCGGATGAAAGGCGTGACACAGGTCGAGATCGTGTTCCGCGCCCGCTCCTTAAAATACACCGGCACGGCCTTGCGCATCTCCGTGCATCAGCCCGGCGGCGGCTCGATTATCTACAACCGCGACCTGCCGTCCGATGGCAGTTGGAAGGATTTTCGCCTGAACTACCTCCGGCCCAATGCCGAGGAGCGCCGCGAGCTCATCATCGCTACCATGGTCGGCACCGGCACCGTGCAGATCGATGACGTGGAAGTGCGCCCGCCGAGCCAGACGATCGCCGCGGCGGCCCCGGCACCGACCGCGCCCGCCACGCCCGTGCCGGCGCCGCCTGCGCCCCTCGCGACGAATCGCCCCGCGACCCCCGCACCGCTGCGCCCAACCACCCCGATACCCGCTCCGCCGGCCGCCCAACCCGCGCTCGTCGCTCCGGCGGGCGGGTTCGCTTCCTTCGAGCAGATCATTCAAACGGTAAGCGCGGACGTGCGCCAAAAACTCGGCGACCCCGCGACCGCTGCCGCGGCCTTGGAGGAAACGAATGCGATGCTCGCGCAGAACGCGAAAGGGAAACCCGCGGTTTTTCGGACGCGGATCGAATTGTTGCGGCCCAACCCGGGCGGAGGAAACAAGGTGCGGTTTAAATCACCCGATGCCCCGATGACCTCCGCGCCAATGAAGCAACGGCTGTGGGCTCATTTCCGTGAAGAGCCGGATCCCACCATCCTTGCCGTCGGCGCGGAAGTCGCCGTGGCCGGCGTGATGAGTCGGTGTGACGTCACGAAGGAGCAGGATGGCCTGCGTCTCAACGTGGATTTGCAGCGGTGTCAAATCCTCGGCCCGTAACCTCACGCTCTGGAGGGTTTACTGGAATATAGAAAGAGCCGGTCATCGAGCGCGGCGAAAACGGAGTGCGTGAACTGGACCGGTCCGCCATCATCCCCCGAGCCGCACGTCGCCGCAGAGGTGCATCTCGAGACCGAGCGCAGCAAGGGCCGCCGCTTTGATCCGCGCGGCCCGGTGCGCCTGCTTTTCGTTCGGCACATAGACGACCTGGATGTGGTTCGATTTGTGACGCGCCATCATCTGGTCGCGCGTCACGCCCTTGAAAACCGCGTGCATGATCGGCCATTGCGGCGTCGTTTCCCGCCAGCGGCGCTCCGTTTCTTGGTCGGGCAGTTTCACCACTTCCGCGACGCCGATGTCGGCCTGCAATTTTCCGCCGGAAACGAAGACGCGGCTCCAGACGATGTGGCCCGGTTTGCTCACGCCCTTCAGCGTGCCGCCACCGAGGCGGAAATACATCGGCGGTTGTCGCTCGCTGCTCGCGCCCTTCCATCCACCGACGAAATGCGCGGGTGGTGCGGCGCCGCTGATCAGCAGCACCCAGACATAGTCGCCGCCAAACTCCGCGCCCCAGCGCAGATCGTGCAGGGTGTTTTCCGGTGCGAAGCCGAGTTCGCGCCAGAGCCGGTAGGTCACGAACCCATCGAGCCCGGCGCATTCGTCCACTTCGTTGAAATGCGGCAGCGCTTCTCCCTCGAAAAGCACGCGCTTGCCATCGGCGCTGCGGACGGGCGGGCGATCCGAGTTGTTCAGCATGCCTTCCACGAGATCGCTGGCGGGCGTGAGGTCTTTGAGCCCTTGTTGATATTGGATGCCAATCGCGGCACAGCCGAATTCATCCGCGAGCCGCACCGCCGCGAGATACATCTTCGCCTGCTGCAAGACCTGCGCCTCGGTGAGGTCAGTCGCCTCGTCCGGTCCAAAGCGGAATTGCAGACCACGCTTTTTCAGCCACGCGACGACCGCCGCCGCTTCCGCATCATTCACCGTCTGCATCGCCGCAAAGAGCGTGGACTGGCTGAGGCGCTCCTTGAAAAAACCCGTTGGATGCAGCAGTTCGTCGGGAATGATCGCGTTGAACATCCCCATGCAGCCTTCATCGAAGACACCGAGGATCGCCTTCTCGCGGCGCAATTTTTCGCCGAACGCGCGCCCGAGCCGCTCGTCTTCCGTAGGCAGTTTGAGCAGCGCGAGATCGCGGACGTGTGATTGATCGTGCGTCACGGAGCCGGTGGTCAGCCATTCGCGCAGGCCTTCTTGAAAAAAGGCGTCGGTAAAGGTCTCACTCCAGAGCGTCGAATAGCGCACGCCGGCTTTGGTTAGCGAGGCGTTGAGGTTGAGCAGACCGACGAGCCCCGGCCATTGGCCGCTCCAGTTCGCGACGGTGAGGATTGGGCCGCGATGTGTCGTGAGCCCAGCGAGGACGTGATGCGAATACTGCCAAACCGCCTCGGCCACGATGAGTGGGGCGTCGGGATCGAGGTCGCGGAAGACTTCGATGCCCATCTTCTGCGAGTCGATGAAGCCGTGAGCCTTTGCCTTTTCCACGCCGTGTGCGCGCTGGATTTTCCAGCCTTCGCCGGCGAACGCCTTCGTCAGCGCCGCTTCCATGGCCTTTTGCGCGGGCCAGCAGACGCGGTTGGCGCTGAGGCGGAGATCGCCGCTGGCGATCAGGAGGGCGGTGCGAGGTTTTACTTTCATACGGCGGGGCGTTCTCTTTGACGTGTCATCCTGAGCGCAGCGAAGGATCTCTGACTAATGCTGACGATCTGTGCCTCCGCGTGCGATGCCGGGTCGGCTTCGTTTGCCGGGGTGTAGAGGAAAGGCCGAGATCGTAGGTTCTCCGCTGCGCTCAGAATGACAGAGTGAGGTCCGGCGTGCGCAATGCGCGGCGAGTGCGCGGTATTCACTGTAGAGCTGGTCGTAAGCGGCGCGATGTCGGCGATTCGGTTTGATGACGGGCGCTGATTTGGCCGTGGCCATGGCGCGGATGGCAGTGGTAGGCGAGGGGAATGCGCCAGCGGCGAGTGCTCCGAGGATGGCCGCACCGAGTGCCGGGCCGTGTTTGCAGGGATGCACGGCGATCGGCGAGCCGAGCACGTCGGCATAGACTTCGACGACGAGCGGGTTGTGGTGCGGCAGACCACCGGTGGCGACGAACTTCTTCACCGGCACGCCGTGTTCGCGCAGGAGCTCGACGATCCAGCGCACCCCGCAGGCCGAGGCTTCGAGCAGCGCGCGATAAAGGTGTGCGGGGGTGTGGTGGAGCGTGAGCCCGGTGAACGCGCCGGTGAGCGAGCCGTCCATGAGCGGTGTGCGGCAGCCGTTCATCCAGTCGAGGCAGAGCACGCCTTCCGCACCCGGTGGGAGCGCAGCGGCCTCGCGGGAGAGTGCGGAAAAATCGCGCTGGCCGGTGAGGCGGCGCAGCCAGTCGAAGGCGTCGCCGACCGCGGCCTGCCCCGTCTCGTAACCGACCATTCCAGGCAGAATGCCGTCGCGCACGAATCCCGCGACGCCCGGCACAAACCGTTCCTCCGTGCTGTTCAGCATGTGGCAGGAGCTGGTGCCGAGCACCATGACGAATGTGCCCGGTTCGGCCGCGCCCGCGCCGGGCACGCCGGCATGGGCGTCGATGATCGCTGCACTCACCGGCACGCCGGCTCGCAGGCCCAGCTTCTTCGCCATCGCCGGCGTCAGTCCACCGGCGGCGACGCCCGGCGCGAGCAAGCGCCCCGGCATTTTGTCGATGACGACACGCCCGAATTTCGGATGCACGGCGCGAAGATAATCTTCGCTCGGATAACCCTCCGTCGCGCTCCACATGCCTTTGTATCCAGCCTGGCAGGTCGAGCGCGGGAGCGCTGCGGCCTCACCGCCGACGAGCTGCCACACGAACCAATCGCCGCCTTCAATCCAGACCTCCGCGGCTTCGAAAACTCGCGGCGCGTGTTCCAGCGTCTCCAGCATTTTCGGGAAGAACCACTCCAGCCCGATCGTGCCGCCGTAGCGGGCGAGAAACTTTTCGTTCCGCTCGCGGGCGATGACGTTGATCCGATCCGTCTGCGCCTGCGCGCCGTGATGTTTCCAGAGCTTCGGCCACGCCAGCGGCTCGCGGGCGAACTTCTCCCCGAGACACAACGGCGTGCCATCGCTCAGCGCAGGCAGCATCGTGCAACTCGTGAAATCCACGCCGATCCCGAGCACCGTTTCGCTGCTCAGTTTCGCAGCGCGCAGTGCGGCCCGCACCGCCTTTGCGGCGGAGTCGATCCAGTCCTGCGGATGCTGGAGCGCGTAGTGCGGCGGCAGCTTTTCCCGCGAACCGGGCAGCGTCTCGATGATCTGGCCGTGCGGGTAGCGCGCCGTCGCGGCTCCCACTTCCCGCCCGCGCAAATCGACGAGCAGCGCGCGCACGGATTCCGTGCCGAAGTCGAGGCCGAGGGCGACGCGAGTGGCCATAACTCAGGCTGCGCGCGGTAGCGGATGCTCTGCGGTGATGCCGAGTTCCGCGAGGCAGGCGCGGACGCGAGTGCGCTCCTCTTCGCGGAAGCGGTGAAACGGTTCGGCCATGAAGTCGTCGCAAATGCCGAGCTCATGCAGCGCGCACTTCACGCCCTTGATGAACGCCGAGCCGTAGCGCCCGACGCGGTAGAGCGTGGACGAAATCCGCATGACCTGTGAGTGCAGCGCCGCGGCGCGGTCGAAGTCGCGCGCCTTCGCTGCCTCGTAAATCTCCACGTAAAGCCGCGGGCAAAGATTCGCGCCACCGCTCACGCCCCCGTGGCCGCCGAGCAACACCGATTCGGCGAGCAGTTCCTCCGGCCCGATGAGCAGCGACCACTCCGGTCGCTCGCGGAGCAGCCCGATGAGCTGGTGAAAGTAGATCATGTTCGCCGAGCTGTCCTTGATCCCGGCGATGTTCGCGATCTGCAGGGCGCGCCGCACGGTCTCGACCTCGAAGATCGTCTTGGTGTGCGTCGGCATGTTGTAGAGAAAAAGCGGTAGCGGCAGTTCGGGCGCGAGGTGCTGCACGTATTCGAGCAGCTCCGGCTGGCTGTTCGGAAAGTAGTAGGGCGGCGCGAGCACCAACGCCTGCGCTCCCGCCTCGGCGGCGAATTGCGCGAGATGCACCGCTTCGACAATCGCGGTGTCGGTGATGCCGACGAGCACCGGCACGCGGCCCGCGACCTGCCGGCAGGTGCGCTCGATCATCTCGCGGCGCAAGCGATAGCTGAGGCTCGGTGCTTCGCCCGTGGTGCCGAGCACGAAGAGTCCATGCACGCCACCGGCGAGAATGTGCTCGATGAGCTTCTCCAGACCGGCGACGTCGAGTTCGTCGCGCGCGTGGAGCGGGGTGACGATGGGCGGAATGATCCCGCGAAGTTGAAGGCTCATTATTTGGGCGCGGGTGGCAGTTGTTTCAGCCACGCGAGATTGAAGAAGTAATGGCTTTTGCTGGCGGTGAGTTGCTCATCCCAATCCGCATCGTCGATTTTCGCCGCGTGGTTCTTCACGTCTTAATCCGGTGCGGGCCGATCCTGCCCCATTGCGAAATTGGACGACCGATCAGCACGAGCTTCACGCAGATGGAATTGGTGGTCGCCTGCGCGCCATGTGTGCTCGCGCTTGCGATCAGCGCGGGCAGCAGCAGCAGCATCGCGTTCACTTCGGCCACTCCCCGTTGAGGATCGGCTTCGGCTCCAGTTTGGCCGGATCGATGACCGCGTGTTTTACGAGCTGGCGCTTCCACGTGTAGGTCAGATGCACGAGGCCGTCGGGCGTCTGGATGATCGCCGGGTAGCTGTATTCGCCCTTCTCGCTTTCGAGCACGAGCGCGGCCTGCCACGTCCGTCCGTCCTTGGAGATAGCAAGGTTCAGCGGCGACCGGCCCTTCGGTGTGTGGTTGTAGATCAGCAGATGACGGCCATCGCGCAGGGTCACGGCGTCAGTGCCGGAATTGGGATTTGGCAGCGTGCCGAGCGCCATCTCGCCCCACGTTTTGCCCGCGTCGTCGGAAGCGATCTCGAAGACCTTGCCGTCCTTGGAGCGGCCGAGCGCGAGCAGCTTATCGCCACCGAGGAAAAGGATGCTGGGTTGGATCGCGCCGATGCTCACGCCGTCGTTCAACGGCTTCGTCGCCGTCCACGTTTTGCCGAGGTCGCTGCTGCGCTCGAAATGCACCGTCCACTTGCTCGGTTTCTCCGGCGTCTCGTCGCTCGTTGGGCAGAGGATGTCGCCGTTCGCGAGTTGCACGGGTTTGTTTTTGATCGGGCCGAGGATGCCGTCGGGCAGGCGCCGCGCGGCGCTCCAGCTTTTGCCTCCGTTTTCACTCGTGCGCAGTTCGCCCCACCACTCCTGCGGGTCGGGGCCGATCTTGTAGAAGAGCATCAGCGGGCCGGTCTTCGGCTGAAAGAGCACGGGGTTCCAGCTCGGGTGCCGCTTGCCATCGGGCTGCACACCGTTGGCGACTTCGACCGGCGTCGTCCACTTCCCGCTCTCGTAGCGCGCGACCCAGATGCCGACATCGGGATTCTTTTCTGCGGTGCCGCCAAACCACGCCGCGATCAGCCCATCCTTTGTGCTCTCGATCGTCGAGGCGTGGCACGACGGGAACGGGGCCGTGGTATAGATGAATTCGGATTTCAACACGCCGGGCTGCGCCGCGGTGGCTTGGGAGCGCGGGTTGCGCAGGTAGTAGAAGTGGCCGTCTTCCGCGCCGCCGAGGAAGTCGGGCACGCCGTCGCCGTTGAAATCGACGACCGCGGGCGAGACGTCGTGGCCTTCGATGTTGCGGTCGCTGAGCAGGCCGAGGTCTTTGAAGAACCACTGGCCGTCGCGGGCGTTGGTCTGGCGGAGGAAGGCGGCGTTGGCGGCGTTGGCGAGGAAGTCGAGTCGGCCATCGCCGTCCCAATCCGTGACGCAAAGTTTTCTCCGTCCGCTCTTGCCCGCGATGCCCACATTCATCCACAGCGATTCACCGGGCGCGGTTTTGACAAATTTCGGCGCCGGATCGCCGGGGCCGATGTGTTCGCCGAGGAAGGCGCGGCGCGGGGCGAGCAGCACGAGTTTGCCGTCGCGTTTTGCGCGCTCGAAGAAAGCGAGGTGGCCTTCCTGGTCGAGCATCACGAGATCGACGAGACCGTCCTTGTTCCAATCCACCGCGACCGGCGTGGTGCGCCATTGCGTGAGCAGTGCTTTGCCTTCGGGCCGCAGCCAGCCATACGCCAGCGCGGGCTGCGGGCCTTTCCATTCGACGGCGATCGGCTGTGCGGCGGCGAGTTTCGGCGCGGAGCGCGTGCCGGTGTTCCGATACCACACGACTTTGCCGAGGATGGAATTCACGACGAGATCGGGCAGGCCGTCGCCATCCCAATCCGCCACGGTCTGGGTGGTGTAGCCCCACTTCGCCTCGCATGGTCCCTGGATGCTGCCGTTTGGCCCGGCCATGATGCGCAGCGTCTTGCCGCCAGCTTCGAGCAGCTTCGGCGCAGCCCACTTCGGCGCTTCCACTTTCGGCCCGCTGAGATTTTCGATGAAGGCGACGTAGCCCGCAGTGTTGCCGCTGATGATGTCGGTGTCGCCGTCGCCGTCCCAATCGAACCCGACCGGCGTCGCGAGCGCGCCAAATTTCACCTGATCCGCTTCCTGCTGGAAGTAGCGCGGCTGCGCAAAGAGGGGCGTTTTCTTGTCGTCGAATTGCCCGGTATTTTCCACGAGCGCCACGCGTCCGTCTTCGTCGCCGACGATGAGATCGATGTCGCCGTCCTTGTCCCAGTCGATCGCCGTCGGCGTGATCATTTCGAGATCCATGGTCACGAACTTTCCATCCGCTGCCTTGATACGGCGGTCGAGCGCATAGGCCGGCGCGGTGCGCGTGCCGGTGTTTTGGAAATAGGTGAAGCCGTCGAGGAACTCGCCGCAAAGCAGGTCGAGATCGCCGTCGCCATCGAAGTCCGCGAAGTTCGGCGAAGGCCAGCCGAACGTCTCCACCGGGCGGTCGCCGCCGGCCACGATCTTCGTCGGCTTCGCATACTTCGGCGCGGCGGTCGTACCTTCGTTGCGGATGAAATAGACGTATCCACGCAGCGGGCCGTTCATCCATCGGCCGTTGGCGTCATAGGCATTGTCCCAGCCGTATTCCGTCCAGTCGCCGACACCGACGATGAGATCGAGCGCGCCATCGCCGTCATAGTCCACGGTGCGCCACATGTTCGCGCGAACTTTGTTCGGATGGACGTTGTCCGGCAGCGTAATCTTCTGCGGATTCTCCAGCCCGGTCTTGAGAAAATCGGGATACGTTTTCGCCGGGCTGAGCACCACCGGCTTCCCATCCACGTAGCTCACCTGCACGTTTTGCTGTCCTTTACTGATGCGTTTCCCCGGCTTGAAGACCGGCATCTTGTTCTTTGCCGTATCGCCAGTCGCGTTCTCGAAAAAGTAGGTGCCGTTGTAGGGTTTATCCGGGCAGTTGACGACGAGATCGAGATCGCCGTCGCCGTCGAAATCCATCGGAAGCGGCCACGCCCAAAGCCCGACGCCGAGATCCACCGCGAGGCCGGGATTGTTGTATTTGAGCGGCTCCAGCGCGAAGGCGGAAAGCGAGAGTGCGGCGAGGAATGAAGGGATGAGGAGGCGATGGGTAGTCATGGCGAGGGAGAGGAAAAATCAGGCCGTGCGTTTACCGCGCGGGCGGGTGATGGGAGGAGGGGTGCCGCGCTCGATGCGGTCGAGGTCGGCGAGCAGATCGTCGGGCAGACCGAGCGGGATGGTCCGGGTATCGGGATGGGAATGGGCGCGGTCGTAGTGGTCGAGCGCCTCACGCATGCTGGCGCGGATGTGTTCGGCCATGAGCACGCGCGCACCTTCGCCGTCGCCGTGCTTCACCGCTTTCAGAATCTGGCTGTGAAAACGGTGGGTCTCCTCGATCACGGCGAGGTCGTGCTCCTGGCGCGTCGTGCCGAAGATGCGGGTGAGCACCCGCGAATCCGCGATGATCTTCATCAGGCGCCGGTTGCCCGAGGCGCGGAGGAGCACCATGTGAAAACCGAGATCCGCGGAGAGCAGGCGCCGCATCAGCGCGGCATCGACGACCGGACGGGGTGCTTTGCGGACAGCGGTCGCGATGGTTTGGATTTCCTGGCAAAGCTTGCCGAGCATCTCGAGATCGTCGGCGCTGATCCTCCCGGCGATTTGGGCCACAGCGTACGGCTCAAGCGCTTCGCGAAGCTGGTAGAGTTCCTCCAAATCCCGCCGTTGGGGGCGCCGGACGATGGTCCCGAAGCGCGGCACCTGTTCGAGGATTCCTTCCTGCTCGAGTCGGCGGATGGCTTCACGCACGGGCGTCCGGCTCATGCCGATCTCCCGCGCCAGCGAATGCTCTGAGACGACGTGCCCGGCGGGTAGTTCACCCGCGAGCAATTTGCCGTGGATGTGTTTGTAAGCGTGTTCGCGGAGAGGATCGGTGGCCATGAAAGGAGGTTTGCGTAAACGCAGGATGCCTATGACATCCCACTGGTATCCCAGCAATTAGAAAAAATCTCCACTCGCGCGCCGAGGGCGTGATTTTTAGTTCGGGCCGTAGGACCGGACGCGCTCGTCGCGGCCGATGATGACGTAGTAGGAACTCCGTCCGGGCTGCCCGGCATACATGGCGGTGGGCTGCTGCTGGGCGAAATCGTATTCCATGGTGATGAGCGCTCCATTCGAGACGCTGGTCTTGGGCGGGCCGAGCAGGGCTACGACTTGCTGTCTCGTCATGCCGACCTGCAACTGGCTGTAGCGATGCTGGGGTGATGAGGCGCAACCGAACAACAGCAGCGCGAGGAGAAGTGACAGGTTTTTCATGAGAGCAGGAGAGCAGGAGAGCGGGAGAGCATGGGTGGAGGGAGATTTCGCGCCACGCGCCCCGACCTTTTTTGGAAGGAAATGGAGCCTAGGGGGTTCGAACCCCTGACCTCCGCAATGCCATTGCGGCGCTCTACCAACTGAGCTAAGACCCCGCGTGTGGGCGAGGAAACTGCCCTCCCTCGGCATGGGTGGCAAGTGGAATTTTTTTCTACCCTTCCGGCGCTGGATTCTGCCGCGCCCCGGGGAGGACAGAGCGGTAAAAATCTTCGTAAGAACTGGCGAGGGTATCCCAGTGGAAGGTGTCCCACGCCCAATCTGCGAGTGCGGCGCGAGCTTTCGGCACGGTGCGATTGCGGGCCAGGAAACGACCGAGCAAATCGCGCGTGCTCTCGACTGTTGGCTGACCGATGTAGCCGCGGCCGCCGTCGAGATAGGTCGCCCACGGAGTCTCGCGCGTGGTGAGCGCAGGCGTGCCGACCTGGCAGGCCTCGAGCACGGCGAGCCCGAAATTTTCCGAATGCGTCGGCAGGCAGAAAAGATCGGCGCCCTGGAAATAAGACCAGCGCGCGTCGCCCCACAGCGCGCCCTTCCACTCGATCCTCGGGAGCTTCCGGGCCTGTGTTTCGGCGAAGCGCACAAGTTGCGTGACGTATTCCCGCTCGCCGTTGCCGACGATGACGAGACGCGTGGGCTCGGCGATCGGCAGGCCGGCCAGCGCGCGTAGGAGCAGGTCGAGCCCCTTCTTGGGGTGAATGCGGGAAAGGAACAAAAGCACGCGCTCCTCGGGTGCCCAGCCGAGGCGCTGCCGGGCGGCCTCGTAGTCGGGGCGAGCGTCCCCCGTGAGGCCGAGCGGGAGAGTTTCCACACGATGGCCGGGCACGAACTGGCGCAGCCGGTTCGCTTCGGACGTAGCGGTCGCGAGGAGCGCAGCGCTGCCGCGGAGGTGACCCTTTTCCACGAGATGAAAATACGGCCACTTTTTCCACAGCTTATGCCGCCAGGCCCAGGGCTCGAGCATGCCGTGCGGCGAGACGATGTAGGGCACGCCACGCTCCCGCAGTTTTCGCGCGACCTTGGTGTGTCCGTACTGCCAGAGGCCGTGGAAGTGCGCGACGGTTTCTCGATCGGGGCGCGACTGGATGCCCTCGGTCACCTCGAGGCCGCGCCGAGTGAGCGCGGCGCGCAGGCTATCGATCGCGGCGTCGAGGCCGCCGACGCGTTGCTCGGCGGGTGGGGTGAAAAACGCGACCTTCATGAAGCGACGACGGTTTCGAGTGCGCGCAGCCATTTCGCCGCGCCCTTGGCCGGCGTCCAATCGGCGGCCCGCTGGCGCGAGGCATCGCCCCACTGCGAGATGAGCGCGGGTTCAGCGACGAGGCGCTGCATCGCGGCCGCGAGAGCATCGACATCGCCAGCGGGAAAGCGCAGCCCATTCACCTCCGGGTCGATCAGGTCGTGGCTCGCCCCGACCATGTCGGAGCACAGCACGGGCAAGCCGGCGCCGAGTGCCTGATTCACCACCACGCCCCAGCCGTCGTAGCGGCTCGGCAGGACGAAGACATCGGCTTGGGCGAAAAAGCGGGGCAGTTCCCCGGGTGGCTGGAATCCGGCGTAGGTGATGCGTGCTCGCACCTCGGCGGACAGCGGGGCGAGCAACTCCGGTAATTCCGCCTCGCGGCCGACGAGCAGAAGCCGCCCGGCGCTCAGTCGCGCGAAGGCCGCGAGCACTAGGTCGACGCCCTTGCGCGCGATCATTTGGCCGCAGAGCAGGAAGACCGGTGTGCCATCGAAGGTGTGTCGTGGTGTGGCGAGGAACACATCGAGGTCGCAGTGGTAGGGGATGTTGAAGAGCCGGGTGCGCGGGAAGCGCGCGCGGTAGTCGCGCTCGGCCACCGTGCCGATCGCGGCGATGCCAGAGGCGCGGCCCAGCGGCGCGCTGAGCCGATCGCGCCAGCCGCGCGGGGCGGTGATTTTTTCGCCCCAGAAAAGCCAGGGCCGCCCGGGCAATGCGAACCGCATGAGCCACTGGCCGGTGGGCGAGGTCAGCATCGTATTGCAGACGACGACGTCGAATTCGCGGACATCGGGCAGCGACCAGTTCACCTGCAAGCGGGCGCGACCGAGCGAGAAACCGCGGCCCGGCAGAATCTGCTCGTACGGTTCCAGTGGTGCTTTGGGCCAAGGGGATTCCGGCACGCCGACTTCAAAATAAAAGACGCTCAACTCGATCCCCGGCGTCTGCGCGAGCGCGCGAAACATGTCGCGCTGGTAAGGCGAGGGGACGACGGAGAAGAACGCGACTTTCATCGAACCGGCGGACGCGGCGCAGGCCGGGTGGGGCGGCCGTGATTGCTGGCGCGCTGGTGTTTCATTTGCGCCAGGAGTTGCTGGGCCTTCTTCGCGAGGATCCGCGCGACGTAGGTGCCGAGCACGAGCGCGGCGACCGTCGGCAGGAGCGCCGTGGTGAAAACGAAAATGCTGCGCATGGAAATGACCGCGGCAAAGAAGCCCGACGCGTAAATGAGAATCCCCAGTTCGGAGTTGCGCGGCGAGAGCAGCGAACTCCACCAGCCGGTGAAAACGCCGAGCGCCAGCCCGGTGAGCGCGATGGCGAGAAAGCCGCCCGACATGTAGGCTTCGCCCACGAAACTCGACGCGACCGTCATGCCTTCAGCCCCGACGGCGTCTTCGATCGAGTAGCTGAGTCCCTCCGGCTTGCCTTTCCAGAGCGCACGCGGGATCGGGCGGACGAGGGCCTGGTAGGGGATTTCCCAGCCGAGGTAATCGCGTTTGGCGGGAAAGGTTTCCATGAGCTTGCCGATCGCCCACAGATTGTAGTCCACGAAGTAGGAGCGTTCCTCATCCGGCGCCACGTAGCCGCCGCTCAGGTAGTTGTTCAGCCCGTCGGAACGGAACTTCAGCATGACCTCCGAAGCAGTGACGAACACCACCGCGGTCGTGCCGCAGAGCGCGATCAAGGTGGTCCGCTTCAGGAACGGCACGGCGAAGCAGTAGCCGATGATGAAGGTCACGAGGTAGGAGGCGAAGACGTTCCGCGTGCCGCTGCTGAAGGCGTAGAAGAAGGTGAAGAGCAGGGCGGCCGCCACCGTGACCAGCGTGAAGACGCCGTAGCGATGCCGCCGCGCGAAGATGATGCCGCCGAGCGGCGGGATGAGGTAAAGCAGCATGCCGAGTTCGACGAAGAGCGCTTTCCAATCGCCGAGCCTCCCGCGTCCCCACGGCTGGGCAAAGCGCGGTTCCATGAAGTAGTGCACCATTTCCGCGATATCGAAATTCACCGCGAGCAGCATGTGGGCGTAGGCGACGAGGACGCACGACCAGTAGATGGCAATGATCCACGACGCGGGAATTTCGCGCGTCAGCGTGTCCTCGAACGGTTGCTTCGTCACCTTGATGAGGTGCCGCCCGGCGAAGAGCCCGGCGAAGCCGAGCAGCACGCCGCGGCTGGCGGCCAGCGTCGAATCGCGCGCGAGCATCATGTCGAACTCCGGCTGCGGGAAGAGGAACTCGAATAGCGTGAGGAAATAGAACGCCAGAATCGCCATGACGTCGGCGCGGATCAGGTTTTTCAGGCCACCGGTTCGTGCGTCCATCAAGAGGCTGAGCCCGACCGAGGCGAGCGCGCCGAGGGACGCGATCCGCCCGACCGCGGAGGCGCTCTCGCCGCCGAGCAGGAGTGCCGTGAGGGCCAAACCCGAAATCGCCATGATCGTGCCGTTGGTGTCGGGTTTGGGAAAGTCCAGAGCCGGCGCCGCCGTTGGGAGCGTGGGTCCGCGATATTGCGGTGGAGGACTCGTTCGGCGATTGGCAGGGGGCTGAAATCTCATGACTGCGCGGCGGTACTGAGTTCGATGAGCTTTTGCGTCGGCGCGCTCCAGCCGAATCGTGCGGTGACGCTGCGCGGATTTTCCGACCACCAGACGAGTTCCTGGGCCAGCGCCTCGGCATCGGCGACCGGAAAGATCGAACCGTTCTCGTGATGCTGAACGAAATCCCTGGCGCCCACGCGGTCGCTCACGATCGTCGGCAGGCCGCAATTCAGCGCCTGCGGCACGACCAATCCGAAGCCTTCCTCCAGCGACGGCAGCACCATCACCGAGCCCTGGCGGAAAGCGGTCGCGAGGCTTTGCTGTGAAACCGGTCCGTGAAAATGCAGCGGTGTGGCTCCGTGATACGCCGCGAGGTCCGGCCGCGATTCGCTGGCGACGCCGCCGTAAAAATCCACACGCCAATCCGCGCGCCCGAGCTTTTCCAGCGCATCGAGAAAAGTGCGCAGCCCTTTGCGCAGCACGACCTGCCCCGCGAAAATGATGCGGAAGTCCGCAGGTTGGGCGCGGCCTCTGGCATGAAAGACCCGCTCGTCGGCGCCATACGGCACCTGCCAGATCCGGCGCGCGTCGATACCGTGCGCGATCAACTGCTCGCGTACGACCGAGGACGCCGCGCAGTGCCAGTCGGCCAGCGCATATTCCTCGTCCTCGCGGGCGAAATATTCGGCGTCGTAGTGATAGCGGTCTTCCAGTCGCAGGCCGACGCGGCGCAGTTCCGGTTCCACGATGCGCACCCACTCGCGCACCGGCCCCGTCGCGTGATTGAGCACGGTCGGGATGCCGAGGCGCCGGGCGGCGCGAAAGGTGTGGAGGGCTTGTCCGGGCATGGCGTGGATGAAGTCGCACGTTGCAAGATGCGCGCCTGTCCACTGATCAAATCCGCCGTCCTGCCAGCGATAAAGCTGCCTGGAACTCGGTCGGCAGCGCTCCGGGACATACTTCAGCAAGCCATAGACAATGTTTGTGCGCAGGCTGTGGGTGCGGAGCGAAAGCTCCGACGGAGCGCCGAGTTTCCACGCGGGATAACCGGAGTAATAGCAGCCGAGCGCGTCGCGTTTCGCGAGTTCGAGCGCGACGGGATAAAGGTGGCAGGGATTGGTCGCCGAGATGGAAATCTTCACGAGCTTTGATCTCCAAACTTCACCTGCCAGGCCTCTTCGGAGTCAATCGGAGTGCGCACCATTTTCATCCAGGCGCGATACTTTGGCCAGGCCACCGTGCGGCGCTCGGCGAGGCATTCGGTCACGCCGGCGAGTGCGGCCAGCCACCATGCCGGCTCGCGAATCGCCCAGCCCAGGCCGCGCTTCCAAGCATAGCCAAACTGCCGCACGACTCGAAACGTCACGACCGCCGGAACCTGCGGCCACGGGCAGCGGATGAGGACGCTCCAGAGTTCGTTGCGTGCGTGGCGCTGGTGGGTGCGCAGTTCGTTGCGCTGCGTGGAGGTGAAGTGATGGCGCACGGTGAGCGAGGTCTCGTGACGCACCTGCCAGCCCGCCGCGGCGCAGCGCAGCGCAAGATCCGGCTCCTCGTAGGCGTGGAAAAAGAAGCCGGGATAACCGCCGAGTTCGATAAAGACCGCTCTCCGAATGGCCGCGCCGGAATTGGCAAAACTCCCGACAAAACGCGACGGACCGAAACTCGTCGCGGTCAGGCTTTCCGGATACTCGTCGGTGCGCTGGGGAAAGGAGGCGACGGCCAATCGCGGATGAAGCGCGAACAATTCCGCGACGTGGGCGAAGAAGTCGCGTTCGATCGGGTAGCTGTCGTCGTCGAAGCTCACAAACACTTCGCTGCGGCAGGCGGTGGCGAGTTCGTTGCGCGCCGGAATCGAGCCCATCGCCTCGGTGTGTTCGAACAATTGCACCCGGGGATGCGAGGCCCGCAGCCACTCGACGGTGCCGTCGGTGCAGCCGTCCGCCGCCACTAGGATTTCGTGTGGTGGTGGGTCGCACTGAGTGAGGACGCCGAGCGTGCGCTCGAGTTCGGCCCGACGATTGCGCGTGGTGATGCAGACGGCGACGGTCGGCCTCATGGGCGGCGCAGTCGGGCAGCGGCCAGCAGAGCGCTGGCGTGGGGTTCAAAAGTGTCGGGCTCCATCGGGCAGGGTGTTCCTTGTAGCTGGAATGATGCGCGAGGGCAAAAGATGCCGCTTTTGTTCCGGAATTTGCTTATTCATTTCCGGCTGGCGTCGTTAAGTGCCACGCCGCGCGACCATGCCACTCGGAGCCAGCATCATCATTCCCACCTTCCGCCGCCCGGAGCCCCTGCGTCAGACGCTGGAGGATCTCGGTCGGCTCATCCGCGTCGCGGGCGAGGTGCTGATTGTGGATCAAAGCCCGGAGCCTTGTTTCCCGGAAAGTGCGTGGACGCTCCCGAACGGCATCCAGGTGCGCGTCCTGCGCCGCTCGCCGGGGGTGGTGGCGGCCCGCAACGCCGCCGCCGCGGAGGCTCGCCACGAAGTGCTCATCTTCCTCGATGACGACGTGCGGATCGACGACGCGGCCTTTCTGCAAAACCACCTGCGCAACTACGAGGACACCGCGGTCGATGCCGTGTGCGGGCAGGAACTCAGCGCCCCGGATTTCACGAGTAGCGCCCCGGATCGCTCGCAGTACGGATCGCTTTACGAGGAAGCGGAGTTCTTCAATCGCCGCTCCTCGGAGCCGCGCCCGATCGCGCATCTCTCCACCTGCAACTGCTCCGTGCGCCGGACTTCCTTCGAGCGGATCGGCGGATTCGATGAAGCGTTCGCCGGCAATTCCTACGGCGACGACACCGATCTGGCCGTGCGACTGGCGCAAGCCGGCGGGCGCATTCTCTTCGATCCCAGCGCGTCCGTGCGGCACATGCACTGGCGCCAGGGCGGGCTGCGCCTCAGTGACCAAGCCAACAAGGCGAGCGCGCACGACCGCCACCTTTCGTCGTGGCTCGTTTATTTTCGCCACGTGCCGCCGAAGTGGCGCCGTTGGTTTCTGTGGAACCGCATCCTGCGCCGGCAGCTCCTGCTCAAGGCCAATGCCTGGCGGCTGCACCGCTGGCCGGCCATCGTCGCGGGCATTCTCAGCTCGCGGGCGGCGGCGCTGCGGAGCGTCGCTCGTCAGAGCGAGCGATAAAGCGCCGCCATCCGCTCGGCGACACGCGGCCAGCTCAACTCCTCGGCGCGCTCGCGGGCGGCGATGCTCATCTGCTGGCGGAGACTCGAAGAGCGCGCGAGCTGCCGGATCGCTTCCGCGAGCGCCTCGGGATCGCGCGGTGGAGTCAGCACCGCGGAGTCGCCCGTGGCGTATTCGGGAATGCCGCCGATGCGTTCCGCGACGATCGGTAACCCGCAGGCGAGACTCTCGACGAGCACGTTGTTCGCCGTGGCTTGTTCTGTCGTGTGGAGCAGGCAGGAGGAGGTCTGATATTTTGCGAGTAGCTCCGCATCGTCCAAGCCGGTCGAGAACCGCGTATTCGGCAGGTCGGCAAACAGCGGGCGAAAATCGGACGGCGCGGCGATCTCGAAGCGGATGTCGTCGTGCGGGAGCAACCGCTCGCACACGCTGCGGAGGAGAGGGAAATTTCGCCGATAACCTCCCGCCGAGAAGACTGTGAAAGGGCCATCCGTCACGATCTGCGGGGCGGGGCGGAAGTATTCGGTATCCACGCCGTGCAGGATCACGTGAATCCGTTCATCGGCCACGCCGGCTTGCTGAAAAAACGGGCGCTGGCATTCGCTCATCAGGACGATCGCGTCGAACTTTCTGAGCCGCGAGGGGAAGCGGATCGTGAGCCGGAAATCATCCGGGCAGTTGTGAAACGTGCCGCAGAGGCGCTGCCGCGGGCGCTGAATCAGCAGATCGAGATAACCCAGGTCGTGGTCCGCCCACATCGAATGCACCACGCCTGCAAAACCCGCGCGCATGCGGCGGAAAGCCTGCCATTCGAGGCTGGCGCTGCCGCCGAGATACCAGCGCGAAAAGGCGAAGCGCCGGGCGACGCGGGCGGCGAAAAGGGAGCCCGCGCTTCCGGGATCGGCGCGCGGCGCGTGAATGAACTCCGCCCCGGCGACATAGCTCGCGAGCCGGCCGTAGCCGGAGCGCTGCGCATGCCCGGCGTGAATCGTCGAGAGCATCAGCACCGGTGTGGGAGCAGGCGTGCTTCCGCTCATGGCCAGATGTGTGCGGCATGCATGAAGCGCTTTACGAGGCGCTGCCAGGCGGGTTCGAGGTGGCGTGGGAGCAGAGCTTCTTCAACGATGAATCGCCCGTCGCCGGCATCGAAGTGTAAGCGCTCGGACGGCTCGATCTTCTCGCGCCAGCTCAGCTCCGAGCTGTTGGGAAAGCCCTGCCAACCGGTCGCGGCGGCTTCCCGGCGCGTCTGCAGGCGCCGCTCGATCTGCGCGGGTGAGCGGTACTGGAGGTGTTTGTGGCGCAGCATCTCGGACGCGACGAGGCCCACGTGATTTGGCCACGAGCCGTGGTCCCAGCGGAGTCCGGGGCGGTGGCGGAAGAATTTCGGCTCGGCGTAATCGGCGAGGTAGTGGCGCGGAAGATTGTCCGCATTCACGTCGAACGGTGGCTGTCCCTCGAACGGCTCCAGCCGGGCGAGATCCTTTTCGGTGACGTAATACTGGAGGTAGATCGACCAGACGAAATGCAGGTGGCGTGGCACTCGGGAGAGATAGGCGCGCACGTCATCGACATAGATTTCATCGGCATCAAGGCGGCACCACCAATCGCCCGGAGCGGCCTTCGCCTTGAAATGATTGAAGACATCCGCGCGCAGGCTGTCGTGAAAGGGTTTTGTCGTCGTGCCAAACGGGATGATGTGGGGATGCTGCTTCGCCAGCGCCTGCACGCGCTCCATCGTGCCGTCGGCGCTGCCGTTGTCGTAGACGTAAATCGCGTCGCACCAGCGGGAATTTTCCAGCAGCGCATACTCGACGATGTCGGCTTCGTTTTTGAGAAGGCAGATACCGTGGATTTTCATGCGGGCGGCTTCAACGACGGGCCGCGGCGAGTCGCTCGGCGGAGGCAAAGCCGAGGGTGCGATAGACGAGCTGGTAGGAGAGCGGTGCCGCCGGGCCGTCGAGGTGGATCAACTGCCGCGCCTGGCGTTCGCGATGATATTCCGCCGCTGCTGCCGGATCGTATTTCGCCAAGGTCCGCGCCATCTCGAAACACGCCCGCCCCGCGACACGCTGATGCACCGGCGTCCAAAGTCCGCGCTCGCCGAGCCACGCGCGCATCTCATCGATCAGGCCCGTCTTCACGCGAATGACGAGCCGCGGATCCTTGCGGCAGACGGTGCCTTCCGACCAGATGCGGTAGATGGCGTGTGCGCTCGGCGCGAAAGCGAAACGCAACTCAGCTTGCAGCGCGCGGAGGTAAAGCTCGTGCTCCTGGCAGCAGGGTTGGCCTTCCTTCCAGCTCCCGATGGATTCCAGCGCCGGGCGTCGCCAGAGCGCGCCGCCGGTCTGCGGGATCTCCCACGCGAGCCACTGCGCATAGATGTCCACGGATGTGTCGATCGGACTCGGCTCGCGTTGCGCCTCGGCGCCGACGCCGTTTTCCACCACGACCGGGCTGTAGATGACATCCGCTGAGGCGGCATCGACCTCGGTGAACTGCCGCTCGATCTTGTCCGGATCGAGGTAATCGTCGGCGTCGAGAAATTGCAGCCATTCGCCGGTGGAGTTTTGCACGACCAAGTTGCGCGCGTGGTTTCCGCCACGGTTCTCCGAGGTGATCAAGCGGATGCGGTCACCGAATTGCCGCGCCACTTCGCGCGATTCGTCCGTCGAGCCGTCATCCACGACCACCACTTCCTTGTGCGGCCACGTCTGCGCGAGCGCGCTCTCGATCGCCGCGGCGAGCCAGCGCGCGCTGTTCCAGCAGGGGATGCCGATGGTGACCGTGGCGGACATGAGTAGGGTGACGGGAGCAATGCAGAAACCGAGCCAGTCATTTCGCTGGAGTTGCCGGGAGCGGCAACACAAATTCCCCCGATGCTCCGCCTCCGCTTTGACCAGTGATTGAAAGGATCTACATCGGCTGCTGTGCCACCGATGTGTGGCTCGCCCGGATCAGCGTTGCGAGCATCCGCTACTGGCATCCGGACGCGCCGATCTGCCTGCTGCGCGATCATGGAAGAGGGTTCGCCGATACCTCGGAGATCGAAAAATATTGGTCCGTGGACGTGCTCGATTGCACCCCCGCATTCGCCGGCTGCGGCTTCACCAAGATCGAGCTCCTCCTTCGCCCGAAACAAGAGCGCTTTCTCTTCGTCGATGCCGACACTGCCTTCGTCGGGCCGGTGCTCGACACCCTCCAGGATCGCCCGGAGCAGTTCGTCATCTCGCCCGATTTCATCGCCGACCCGCGCACGCACCACGTCATCCCGTTCTACTTCGACTATGCGAAGCTGCGCGAATACGACCCCAGCTACGTCTTCCCGGGTTACGTCTTTAATACCGGGCAATTCGTCGCGACGAGCGGTGTGCTGCGCGCCGAAGATTTCGCCGAAATCGTCGGTTGGAAAGTGCCGCCGGCCTGGCTGCTGCGCGACGTCTTTTCCTCGGCCGAGCAAGGCTTTCTCAACTACCTTTTTGCCCGGCGAGCGCAGCAGGGCGCGCTCACGCTCGGCACGGCCACGCTCTACTACGACGGTCTTTCCGAAGAAGCCGCGCGTCTGGAGTTCCGTCCGCCCGCGCGCGACCATCGCTTCCTCCTGCACTGGCCGGGCGAGAAGTCGCCGACCGCTGGCGGCTACACGCGCGGTGATGTGCTCCAGTATTTCGAGGACCTCTACTACTCGCGCATTCCCGGCGGAGCGGCGAAGCGGGCAATCCGGACCGGGCAGCGGCTCGCGCGTTGGTGGCGGCGCGATCTTTCGGTGAAGGCCTATCAGGCGTTGCCGCTGGGCGTGCGGCAGATGGTCAAGAGACTTGCGGGGCGCTGACTGGGATCGCCGCGATTCTTTTCGTCCAGACCTCGTAAAGCCACAGCGCGTAAAGCGTGCGTGTGCCTTCCCACGTGCCGCCGAGGAAATCCTGCCACGCCGTCTCCATCAAGCCGCGGTCGAGGTGCTGCAGACACGCGGAGTTGCTGGCGAAAAGCGCGGCGTGGAGCGGTTCACGCAGCGGGCCGGTGAACCATTCGCGCAGCGGCACGGGGAAACCTTTTTTCGGGCGGTCGATCGGTTCCTTGATCTTGCGGGCGAGGCAATGTCTGAGGACCAGTTTGCCGGGGCCGGTCGGCGGGAGCTTGAGCGGGGTGGCGAGGCGGGCGGCAAACTCCGCGACGCGCACGTCGAGCAGCGGCGTGCGCAGTTCGATCGACGCGCCCATGCTCATCTTGTCGGCTTTTTGAAGCAGGGATTCGGCGAGCTGCCAGTCGAGGTCGAGCGATTGCAGCTCACACAGTGTGTCGCGTTGCGGGCGATAGACCTCGCTCGCGATGATGTCCGCCCGCGCCCGGACGTGGCGGAGTTGATCAGGCGTGAAGCCGCGCGGTTGACGCACGTCGCCGGGGAAACCCTCGATGCGCAGCGACACCGCTTCGCTACCGCGCGTGTGGTGCGCACGCGCGCCGAGGCGTTGCCAGCGCGAGGGCGGGCCTGCCGGATCGGGCGTCGGCAGCACCGGAGCCCAGCGCCGCAATTTATCCGAGCGTTGGAGCGTGGTCCGCATGCCGAGGTAACGATGATCGTAGCCGGCAAAGAGTTCATCCGAACCCTCGCCGGAGAGCAGCACCTTCACATGCTGCCGCGCGAGTTCGCAGACCTTCAGCACGGCAAAGGCCGCGGGATCGCCGACCGGCTCATCGAGATGCCACGCGATGCGCTCGATGCTCCCGAGAAAGTCTGCGTCGGTCAGTTCCAGCGCGTGATGCTGCGAGCCGATCTCGCGCGCCGTCTGCGCCGCGCCCTGCGTCTCAGAATCCGGTCCGCCAAAGCCGACCGTGAACGTCTGCATCCCGCCCTCCTTGATCCCCTGCGCGTAGGCCACCACCGTGCGGCTATCGAGCCCGCTGCTCAGCAGCACACCCACCGGCACGTCGGCGCGGAGATGTAGCTTCACCGAGTCTTGCAGGACTGCGTCGAGTTCCTCGGCGGCTGGTTCCAGCGCGGTGAGATCGGGCACGTCGTCGAGTTCATAGCGCCAGTAACGCTGCGGCACGACGGGTTCCGTTTTCCCGAGATCGATGGCGAGGAAACATCCCGCGGGCAGCTTGCGGATGCGGCGGAAATGCGTGCGCGGCGCGGGCAGCGAGAGCCACGTGACGTAGTCGAGGAAGGCCTCGGGATCGAGCCCGCGATCCACCCACGGGAGCGTGAGCAGGCACTTCAGCTCGGAGCCAAAGGCGAAGCGCCCGCCCTCCTGCGTGTAATAGAGCGGCTTCTGTCCGAAGTGATCGCGCGCGATCAGGACGCGGTTGCGATTCGTGTCGAGCAGGGCAAAGGCGAACATCCCGCGCAGCTTGGCAAACATGGCGTCGCCGAGTTGCTCGTAGAGATGCACCAGCACTTCGGTGTCGGTGTGGGTGCGAAATTCGTGCCCGCCCGCGATCAGCTCCCGGCGCAGCTCCAGGTAGTTGTAGATTTCGCCGTTGAAGACCACACCGATGGTTTCGTTCTCGTTCCAGATCGGTTGCCAGCCGCCCTCGAGATCGATGATGCTCAGCCGCCGCATCCCGAGCGCGAGGCCCGGCGCGACATGGCTGCCCGCGCCATCCGGCCCGCGATGCACGATGAGATCGAGCATGCGCTGGAGATGCGCGCCGAGCGTTTCAGCAGAGGAAGAAGGATCGAAAAGACCGGCGATGCCGCACATGAGATTGGGCGTTCTTTAGCTACGTTTGGGCCGTTGGCCTAGAGCGAACTGCGTCCGCTACTGCGTGGCCGGTGGGGGACCGAGCAGGTAGCCGATCAGGTCCTGAAAATCAGCGGGCGGCAGCGCGGATTCGAAAATCGGTGGCATCAGCGAGAGCGCGGATTGGCTCTGCGTCTTGATCTTCGCCTTGGTCACGGTGAGGTCGCGGCCCGCGGCGTCGGCGAGGCGCAGGGTCTCGCCTTCGTCGCGCACATTCGCGCCGAGCAGGGTTTCGCCGTCGGTCGTCTCGATCGTCGTCTGGCGGAAGAGCGGGTCCACATTGCGGTTTGGGTCGAGGATGTCCTCGATGAGGCGGGCCGGGCCGCGGGCGGCGACGCCATCGAGGTTCGGCCCGACGTTCCCGCCGACATTGCGGAAGCGGTGGCAGGCCGCGCAGCTCTGCTCGAAGACCTTCGCGCCGCGGGCAATGTCGGGTTTCCCCTTCTCATAGTCCTTGCTGCGGTCGGTGATGAGTTGGTTCAGGCGCGCATCCTCGGGTGGGAGGTTTTTCGTCAAGGCCTCGGCGCGTTCGCGCAGGGCAGCGGGGCGCGAGGTGAGGGGACCGGAGACGGCTTTGTGGAGCAGGGTGCGCGGCGAGGCTTTGCCGGCCTCGATGGCGTCGAGCAGGGCCGCGCAGCCCGTGTCGTTTTTGACGAGCGCGCCGCTGATCGTGATCGCGAGCTCCTGCGGCGCCTGGGCCAGCGCGGCGACGATCTCCTCCGTGTGGGCGTTCTGCCCGAGCAACTCCGCGGCACGTTTGCGCAGGATCATGTGCCGGGGATTCCCCAGCGTTTCGACGAGCAGGGCGCGGCTGGCGGGCAGGTTGGCGGTCGCTTCGAGCGCGGCGAGGCGCAGCGCGCTGTCCTGCTTTTCCGCGCGCACGATGGCGGCGAGCGGCGCAAACTTCGCCTCCAGCTTCACTTCGCGCAGCGCCTCGACCCCGCGCTTCTGCACCGCTTGGTCGCCGTCGGCGAGGGCGTCGAGCATGGCCTGCTGCAACCACGTTTGTAGCGCGTCGGGCAGGGTCAGCTTGCGCTCGCGGGCGGCTTGGTTGAAGCCGTCGGCCAGCGCGAGCCGCTGCGGGAGAGAAGCCGCGTCCGCTTTCTCCACGAAAGCGAAGAGCGCCGGGATCTTCTCCTCGGAAAGGTGCAGTGCGGCGTGGCGCAGGTAGTCGCCAGCGCGCGGGGCCGCGAACCCGGACCGCGCGAGATACGCGAGGAGGAAGTCGCCCGAGGTCGGCATGGGCACCGCGAGACACACCGCTGCTAGCAACTCCTGCTGGTCCGCGGAAAGATCGGTCGCGAGAGCCGCCACCTCGGCGGGCGGGAGGCGCAGGAGCTGATCGCGCAGCGCCATGCGCGCTTCGTAGTCCAGCGCCCGATCCTCGGCCACGGTCCGGAAAAGCTCGGACGGGCGGAGAAAGCGAAGGAGGAACGGGATCATCCGGCTGCCTGGCTCCTGGGCCACGGCGCGGATCATCGCCCGCACCGAGAGGGCGGTATTGCCGGTGCTGCCCATCCAGCGGGTCATCTCGGCATCGCGCGGACCGCGCTCGATCAGGATCTCGAGAATGTGGCCGCGCAAGCCGAAGCTGTCGTCGTAGAGCCCGCGCTGGATCGCGCCGCGGTCCAGCACTCCGAGCCGTTCTGCGGCGCGGAAGGCATGGATCAGTTGAGCCGCTGGGGGAGCCGGGGAAAGGTCGGCGTATTCCAGCTCGCGGAGTTCCTCCGGGGTGAAATCGCCCGCGCGGCGGCTGATCCCCCAGTCCTCTTTACCGAGCAACGCCGAAAGTGCGGGCGTGGCTTCCGGGCCGATCCTCTCCACGAGTTCCTGCGTCGCCAGCGTGCGGACGATGAGATTCGCGTCGCCGAGTTTTTCGATCAGGCCGGCGGCGTCGAGAGTCGTGAGGTCCGGCAGGGGGGCGGGGAGCACACGCGTCTCGCGTGTTGGTCGCGGCGTCTCGCCGCGACGAATTTCCGCCACGTCGGTGCCAGCGGCGGCGACGCTGGAAGGCCGCGATGGCGGGACGCCCTCGCCAGCACTCGGGACGAGTGCGCTCCCCGGACCCGCCGCCGCGCTGCTGGTCGCGCGTGCGTCTTCACCCCGCCACACCACGCGCCAGATACGGCCGTGCTTGGTATCCCGCCGCGGATCGGCCAGCGGGAATTCGTAGTGGCCGATGATCGGGTTGTAGAAATCCGCAATGTAGAGCGCGCCGTCGGGGCCGAGCTTTACCTGCACTGGGCGAAACCACGGGTCGTCGCACGTCAGGAAATCCGGCATCCGCACCGCCTTGGGCGTGGAGCCGTGCCACTCCAACCGGTCGCGATTGATGCGGCGCGTCACCGGGTTGCCGTTGAAAAGGTTGCCGCGGTATTCTTCGGGAAATTTCTCGGCGGCATAGTAGGCGATCCCCGCGATGGCGCTCGATCCGTGGTCGTCATTCGTGATCGTCGGCGCGTAGCCGAGTCCGTCGTGCTTCTTCCCGATGCCCTCGTAGAAGCCGCCGCGCTGGAGCAGCATCACGGGCTTGGAGTGCGAGTCGGCGCTGTAGAAGTTGCCGAGCGGATCGACGGTCAGGCCGAAGGGATTCGTCTGCCCGTGGGTGAAAGTTTCGATCTTCGAGCCATCGGGGCGGAAGCGGTAGGTATTGCCGCTGTCGAAGACCGTCACGTTGCCCGCACGATCCCGCACCTCGCTCCGGTTGCGAAAGCCGTGGCAGCCGTAGATCCAGCCATCGATCCAGTAGAGGTAGTTCGACGACATCCCGTGCGTGTCGCGGAAATCGAACCCCGTGTAGAGCGGCTCCCGCAGATCGGCCACGCCATCGCCATCCGTGTCCGTCAGCCGCCAGATCGTCGGGATCGAGAAGACGATCGCGCTATCGCCCTTCGCGCCCTTTTTCCGCGGGAGCGGCTGGAGCCCGATCGGGATATTCAGCCCATCGGCGAAGAGGGTCACCTTCCGCGCGCGCCCATCGGGGCCGAGCTGGCTGAGCACCCGCACCGTATCCGTGGCCTGCTCCGAGGGCGTCGGCGCCTTCGTCGGGTCAAAGGATCCCGCCATGCCCTTCCACACCTCGTCGAACTCCGGGATCGGCTGGCCGAGGGCATCGGTCCGGGCGGGCCACGGGTACATCCCGGAGCCTGTCACCCAGAGGCGCCCCGCGGCGTCAAAGGCGAGGTTCATCGGCTTCTGGATCTGCGTTTCATCGGCCACGAGCTGCACCTCGAAACCGGGCGGAACGTGGAATTTTGCGAGCTGCTCCTGAGGGGTGGAAGGCGGGGCATCGGGACTGTCGCCGCGCGGATCGGCGGCAATGACCGGGGCGGCGGCGAACAAGAAAGCGAGAAGAGGCAGGTGGCAGGACATACGAGTTCGGAGGGACGGGCAGCGCCGAGCATTCAACATCCCGTGCGCAACATCCAACCTCGAACTTGGCGGCTACAGAGTGGGCCGATGGAAGTTGAATATTGGAATGCGAGCGCTAAAGGTTCCGCCGCCCGCCGGGCATCTCCTTCGCATGACGCGCTTCCTCCCTCTCCTCGCCGCTTTCACCCTCACCGCTCACGCCGCCGACTGGCCGGAATTCATGGGGCCGACGCGCGATCAGGTCTCCACCGAGACGGGGCTGGTCGATACGCTGCCGCTTGCGGGGCCGCCGCTGCTTTTCGATAAGCCGGTGGGCAAGGGTTACAGCGCGCCGTCGGTGCGCGGCGACACACTGGTGGTGCATCATCGCGTGGGGCGCGAGGAGATCGTGGAGGCGTGCGACGCCAAGACCGGGCTGACGCTGTGGAAGCAGGCTTACAAGTGCGATTACCGCGACCCCTTTGGCTACAACAACGGCCCGCGCTGCGCGCCGCTGCTCACCGAGGATCGCTGCTACACCCTCGGCGTGGAGGGCGTGCTGCTCTGCCTCGACCTCACGACCGGGAAGCAGATCTGGCGGCGGGAGACCTCGGCGGATTACGCGGTGCCGGAGGCGTTCTTCGGCGTGGGCAGTTCGCCGGTGCTGGAGGATGGGCTGCTCATCGTGCAAGTGGGCGGGCAGCCGAACGCGGGCGTGGTCGCCTTTGACGCCGACACCGGCAAGACACGATGGGAGAACGTGGGCGAGAAGACCTGGAACGGCGTGCCGATGACGGGCTGGCCGGGTGAGCGGTTGGTGAAGTGGGAGGTGAACAACCCCGCTTACGAAAAGCAGGCCAGCTATTGCACGCCGGTGTTAGCCACCATCCATAACCGCCGCCACGTGCTCGTGGTGACGCGGCAGGGCCTCGTGTCGCTCGACCCGAAGACCGGTGCGGCGAACTTCTCGTATTGGTTCCGCTCGCGGGCGGATTCGTCGGTGAATGCCATGACGCCGGTGGTGCAGGACGACCTCGTGCTCATCTCCTCGGCTTACTTCAAAAGCGGCTCGGTGCTGCTCCGCGTGGCGCCCGATGGCCGGTCGGTGACGCCCGTGTGGAGCGGGCTGCAACTGGAAATGCACTGGACGCGCCCGGTGCTGCACGAGGGCTACCTCTACGCCTTCAGCGGGCGCAATGAGCCGGACGCCATCTTCCGCTGCGTGGAGTTCGCGACGGGCGGCCTCAAGTGGGAGCGCGCGGAAGGCTGGCCGAACGGCGGTCACGCCAAGCTCGGCCCGGGCGAGAAGGCGCCGAATGTCTTCGGACGCGGCTCGGCGATCCTCGCCGATGGTAAACTCTACGCTCTCGGCGAGGCCGGGCTGTTCGGCATCTTCAAGCCGACGCCCGACAAGCTGGAGGAGCTCTCCCGCTGGCAGGTGCCGCAGCTTGGCTATCCCTGCTGGGCCGCGCCGGTGCTGGCTAACAAACGCCTCTACCTCCGCGACGAGGATCACCTCGTCTGCTACGACCTCGCGAAGTAGGCGGCGGGGATTTGAACCGCGGAGGCGCGGAGACGCGGAGGGATGGGGAGGCGAGGCGGTGGGGTGAGAGCAAAAAAGATCCGCGCCCTCAGCATAGCGGAAAGCCGCACCTTCGGGAGGGCTCAGCGGATGGGCGCAATCAGGGCTTCGGGCCCCACGCCGACGCTCGATTGATTGCGAATCGATTCTTCGGCGCGGCGCCAATGCTCGGCGGCACGTCCTTCCGGACGACCTTCCTCTTCGTAATGCTGGTGGGCGAGTCGGGCGATTTCTTCCTCGAAGTAAAGACCGACGGCGGTGGTGATATGTCCTTCAGTCATGGATTTTTAGGGGTCGAGGGCGGATGCCGCGCAGATGGAAGCGGGGGCGGCGATACTGCGTTGATCGCCCTTACGCGGCTGATTCGCTGGGCGCGGTGGCGCTGCGTGCGTCGAACTTCCCCCCGAGTTCCGCCGATGTGGGGCGTGAGATTTACGCTTGGTCCGGTGGCCGGGGCATGAGGGCCCAAGCGTTTTTGACGAAGACGTGGTCCTCGTCCACGCGGACCCGAGGGAGTGCGCGCCGCGCGGCTCCCCCTTAGGCCTTGCCCCAATGCTTGAGGAGCGTCTCGGCCATGACGGAGGGATTCTCCGCGACGGCGATGCCCGCGGCCTGGAGCGCGTCGATCTTGCCCTGCGCGGTGCCTTTGCCTCCGCTGACGATGGCGCCGGCGTGGCCCATGCGGCGTCCGGGAGGCGCGGTGGCACCGGCGATGAAGGCGGCGATCGGCTTCTTGATGTGGTCCTTGGCCCAGGCGGCGGCTTCCTCTTCTTTGTCGCCGCCGATTTCGCCGATCATGATGATGGCCTCGGTCTCGGGGTCCTCGTTGAACATCTTGAGGACGTCGAGGTGGCTGGTGCCATTGACGGGGTCGCCGCCGATGCCGACGCAGGTGCTCTGGCCGTAGCCGCGCGAGGTGAGCTGGAAAACGGCTTCGTAGGTGAGGGTGCCGCTGCGCGAGACGACGCCGACGTTGCCCTTCTTGTGAATGTAGCCGGGGGCGATGCCGATGCGGCAGCCGCCGTGGCTTTTGTCGCCAGTGCCCGGCGTGACGAGGCCGGGACAGTTCGGTCCGATGAGGCGCGTCTTCGCCGTGGCGAGCACGGCCTTCACTTTCACCATGTCATTGACCGGAATGCCTTCCGTGATCGCTACGGCGAGCGCGAGTTGCGCGTCGATGCACTCGAGGATGGCGTCGGCCGCAAAGGGCGGTGGCACAAAGATGCAGGAGACGGTGGCGCCGGTTTCGCGGGCGGCTTCTTCCACGGTGTCGAAGATCGGCACGCGATAGCGGCCGTGCTCAAAGGACGGCCCGCCTTTGCCGGGCGTGCCGCCGGCGACGAGCTGCGTGCCGTATTCGAGGGAAAGCCTGGCGTGGCGCGAACCGAAGTCGCCGGTGATGCCTTGGACGAGGAGACGCGTTTGTGGGGTGACGAGGATGGACATGAGGAAGTGGAAAGTAAGAAGAGGTCAGTGGTCGTGGCGGCGGTGGATGACGATGCTATTCCCGTCGGGATC
>JBBQYR010000018.1:0-45389 GCA_038208565.1 Chthoniobacterales bacterium | reverse complement strand
GGCGGGTTCGAAAGTCCAGCGGCGCACCGCAGCGAGCGCGGCGGAATCCAGAGCAGGAAAGCCGGAGCTGCGCTGGAGCGAGACGCTGGTTGGACGGCCCTCCGCGCCGACTTCGACGGATAGAATGACGCGGCCCTGCTGGTGCTGCTGGCGGCCGGCGGCGGGATATTCGGGGCGGGGATTGGAGCGGTAGCGCGGCTTGGAATTGCCGGGGCTGTTCCCAGCGGAGATGGCGGCCGGGCCGGTCGCGGAAGGTGGGCCGCTGCGCTGGCCAGTGGGTGCGGTGTGGGGTTGGGAAAGGCGGGTCGGGGTGCGGACAGGCGCTTCGGGTGGGCGCGGCTTTGGCTCGGGCCGGGGTTTGGTCTCCGGGGTTGGCGCGATCATCGGTTCCGGGGTCGGTGGCTCAGGATCGGCTCGGGCACAAGTGCGGGCGGTGGCGGGGGTTCTGTGGGGGGTGGTTCGGGCGCGGCCGGGGCAGGAGATGGTGGGGTGGTGGGGACGAGGCTGACTTCGACGGCGTCATCGGCGACCGGCAGCGGCATGGCGCGCGTTTCCAGGCGCAGACCGAAGAGCAGGAGGGCGTGGCAGGCGAGGGCGGTGAGGGCGCTGATGACGATGGCGCGGCTCACGGCCCGGCGGGCTTGGGCTGGGTCTCGATGGCGATCCTGGTGATGCCGGGCTTGCGCACCTGGTCGAGCACCGCGATGGCGCGCGCCCGCCGGGTGCTGCGTGGGGAAGGGATTGAGGTCATGGCGTCGGGCGGCTGGCTTTGAGCAAGAGCAGTTCGAGATGGGCGGCGGCGTTTTCGAGTTCCTGCCGCGCGCCTTCGAGCTGGCTGTTGAGGTAGTTGAAAGGCAGTAGCGAGATCATGGCAATGGGCAGACCGAAGGCGGTGGCGATGAGTGCCTCGGCAATGCCGCCCGTGATCGCCGTCGGCGCACCCAGCTCGCTCGCACCGAGCAGGCCGAAGGCATGGATCATGCCGGTGACGGTGCCGAAGAGGCCGAGCAGCGCGCGAGCGTGATGATGGTATCAAGCGTGGAGATGCCGCGGTTGAAGCGCTGCAACTCCAGCCCGGAGGCTTGCAGCAGCGCATTGGCAAACGACACGTCGCGATGCTCCAGCGCGTAGGTCAGCACGCGGGCGGAGAAGTCCTGCGAAGCCGCGCCTGCCTGCTGCGCCGCGGAAAAATCGCCGCGTTCCGCCGCCGCGAAAATCTGCGCGACGACCGCCGGCTGGCGGCGCACTTTTTCGCGCAGCGTGAAAAACATGCGGTCGAACACGACGGTCAGCGCGACGATGGAGACCGCGAGGAGCGGCCACATGACGGGGCCGCCTTTGAGAAAAATCTGGATCATGGTGGAAAGAGAAACCGCATCTGTCCGGGCTGATGAAACCAGCCCGGACAGCCCGGAGGCCGGGATTTTAGAAGCTCACTTTCAAGCCGACGGCCACGCTGCGGCCCAACGGCGGCAGCACTTCCTTGAGGAAGGATTCGGTGTCACGCCGCTTAGCGTTGGTGAGGTTGGTGCCGCGCACGTAGAGGTCATACTGCAGGCGGCCGGAGCCGAAGGTGGAGTTCACGCTCGCGTTCAAAAACGTGTAGCCCGCGGTCGGCGTCTCGGATTGGGCGACGCGGTTTTGCGAGTTCACGTACTGCACTTCCACGCGGCTACCGAGCTTCTCGCCTTGGTAAACGAGCGCGCCGGTGAAGCGCACCGGGGTGATGCGCGGGAGCGAGGAATCGCTGTCGAGATTGCCTGCATAGACGCAGTCGCCTTTAGCCTCGAGGTAGAGGTCATTCGGGTTCGGTGCGTCACCGCTGACGGTCTCTTTCGTGATCAGGCTCTTCACGCTTTTCGCGTCCGTTTGCGCCGCCGTGAATCCGCTCGTGAACCTCGTGGTTCGCCGCCATGCCCAGCGCCAGCACAAGATGCGCGAGCACCGCGAGCGCGAGCACGAAGTTCAAGGGTTTCAGTTGGGTGCGGCGGTAGGACACAGTCGGACGGTTTCGAACGAGCAACCTAGAACTCCCGTCAAGTGCCGCGCGCAACAGGAATTCCGGCCCAATCTTCAGACGATCCAGTTTCGCAGCGCGAAGTCCGCGCCAAGCAAGGTGAACTGGATCGGCGTGTTCTCGGGATAACATTCGCGCTCGATGCCATCGCGCAGGACGCGCACCTGGAAGGCCACGGGCGCGGCTCCCGCGAGACCAATGTCGGCGAGTGGGATGGCGAGTTCGATGGCGTCATTCATTACCATCGAGATGGGCGCGCGCTTTTTTCCGCCGGGCCGCTCGATGGTGAATTCCTCCACCCCGTCGCGCGTAAGCACGCCGGTCCGGACGGTGGTTTCCGCCGGTTGGTGAAACTGCACGGTCAGCGCCAGCGGCTCCCATTTCCGGAGAGCGACGCGCAGGAAAAATGTCTGCGCATCGCTGCCGAAGTGGATCTTACTCACGAGCCGATCCGCCCGGTACATCGCTCCCTGCTCGCTTCCCGCCACGCAGCGGCCCGCGCCGATCCAATCGAAAAACGAGTCCGAGCCCGCACCCATCGCGGGCGAGATCAGCCGCTCGGGCACGCTGTAAATCGGAGTGACGCGCGCGGTCGTGATCGGCACATCGAGCGCCGCAGGTGCCACGCCGTCGCAGAGCGCATAGACGTTCTTCAAATGCAGGCGGAAGAGCTCATCGAAGAGCGCATCATTGTCCGTCGTGAAATCCGGCCCATACCACCAAAACCAGTCGCTGCCCTCGGCGGCGTAGATTTCGCGCAGTGCCGCGGCGTGGGCCTCAGGCGAGAGCGCGCCGGCTTTGATCTGCCGCTGTAAAAACGCGCGCGTTTCGCCGAGCAAATCCCAAGCGCGGTTTTCTTCGGGATCGCCAATCCAGATGTCGAAGTTGCTGCCGATCCACGAGCCAGTGTGCAGGGTGGCGAGCTGTTGCCGTGGCGGGTGGTGGTGAAAGTAATCCTCGATCGTGCAGCTATGCAGCCGCCCGGCATCCGCCTCGATGCCGCCATAGAGCGCGCGGAGAAAGGCCTCGCCGCCGTCGGCGAAAGTCTCCCACGCGTTCTCACCGTCGAGAATCAGCGGGATGACGCCGTGGTCTTTGGGCACGAGCCCGGCGATGTGCCGGAGGTGCGAGAGCAGATGCTCCGCGCCCGCCGCGGGATCGTTTTTCGCGGCCGTGAAACCGATGAAATCCGAGAGCGGCTTTTCTCGAAAAACTGCATTCACCGCCGAGCTTTCGTAGCCCACCCGCCAGCCCTGAAAAAGCTCCAGATGATCGATCGGCACGTTTTTGAAGGCGGGATCGCGCTTGAGCGAATTGAAGAGATTTTCCTCGTCGCTGCAAAAATACTCGATGCCGCTCCGCTGCATCAGCGGGATGAGTTCCGGGGCGATCGAGCCCTCGCTCGGCCACAGCCCGCGCGGCGGTTTGCCAAAGATCGCCGCATGCTGTTCGACCGCTAGCGTGAGCTGCGCCGCCGCATCGTCGGGCCAATGATACCGCCGCGGAAATTCCCGTCCCGGCAGGCTGCGCTCGGCGAAAGCCGAGTCATAGACGAGCGGCAGGATCGGGTGGAAAAACGGCGTCGTCGTCAGCTCCACCTGCCCGCGTTCCTCCGCCGCGCGATATTTCTGCGGGATGAGCCGCATGATTTCCAAATGGACGTCGAGCACGCGCAGCTTCTCCGCCTCCGTGAAGTTACGCCCCTTGCGCTTCAGCTCCGCCAGTTCGGGATAAAGCCGCTCAGCGGTGTAGCCGCACCACGCGAGATTGAACCACACCTGCAAATCGAGAAACTCTTGCGTCGAAAAATAGCGCAGCCCGCGGCGCACGTCGTCGCGGTAGAACGTCAGCCCGCGCTTGTTCAGCAGCTCCCAGTAGCGTGGGTAGGGCTTCACCAGATTGTCCCAGTGGATTTTGAAAAAGTTCTCGAGGATCGCGAACTTCTCATGCTCCTCCAGTGCGGCCGCTGGCCGCCGCCCCCAGTCCAGCCACAGGTCGCTGATTTTCCCCTCGGTCAGCTCCTTGATCTGCAACATCAGCACCGGCGTGAGATTGAAATTTACCCGCACGCCGGGGAAGTCCTCAATGACCGAGATCATGTCGAGATAGCCCTTCACGCTATGCAATCGCACCCACGGCATCATCGCCGTCTGCGTCGCGGGATTGACGTAGTACGGCTGATGCATGTGCCAGAGAAAGACGACGTTTGCCATGGCCGAAGTGCCTAGGGAGAAAAACGGCCGCCCGCAATCCTCGTGTTCTGGGCGAGCTTAGTGCGCCGGAGCCGATCTCGGGCGCATGTCCAGCGCGCTGCCCTGGAGCTTTGAGCTTGGCTTGGTGCCGGCTGAGGGCGGCAACGGCGTCGGCATCGCCCCGCCGCCGAGCGAAATCGCCGTGCGTTCCGCGAGCTTGAGCGGCCAGTTCGGATCGCTCAGCAAGGCCGGCTCACGGAACTGGGCCTCCTCGTAAAGACTGAGGAAGCGTTTATGGAAAGCCGAATCAGGAATGCGCAACGCCGGGTACGCCTTCGCGGCGGCCTGCCGCGATTCGATGGCGGGGTGAGGCGTGACGCTGGACGTCGCAGTGGGGGCCGCAGGCTCAGGTGTTGCCGCCCCGCCGCTATCCTCGGGAACCTCTGCCTTCGCTCCAAAGCCGCGTAGTTTATCGCGATTCAGCCAACCGGCAGTGAGCAACCCGACAATGAACAAGAGACGGAAAAAATTCTTCATACCTGAGCTGGATGCAATCCCCGGAGTTCGCAGCGGTGTCAACCTCGTTCACCAAACCCGAGATGCCAGCTGCGCCCACATTCGCCGTCTATTTGACACAATTTTTAACTTTCTTCCCGCTTCTCCGGCTGGTATCCGAACCCGGTACCACGCGCCGTTTCCTCCGACGCATTTCGCCGCAGCGTCATTCATGAACCCCTCACGCTCCACTCCAATCCGCCGCCATCGGCGCACGCGCTGGTGCATGCCCGCGGGTTTTGGGCGGTGGGCCGGGATGGCGGTCATTTCTGCGGCCTTGCTGACGCTCGATGTCGTGCTGCCGCCGCTCTCTGGCCAGAGCTCGGATCTGGATGAGCTGCAACTTTCCGGATCTGAGTATCTCAATCCCAGCGGCCTCGGCACGAGCGCGATCTCGGCCTTCAACTCCGCGGGCTACGTCGGAGGCTACAGCCTGCGGTTTAGCGGCACGGGAGCGTCCCTCGGCCAGGACGCGTGGCTGGCCAGTACCGACACGGGGTTGAGCCTGCAAGCGGGGTTGACAACGTCGCAATTCCAGACCGCCGCCGCCGTCGCTGGTTACGCCGCAGGCTATCGGTCGAGCAGTGTGGGCTTCCTTTCGGCCAACGGTTTCGCGGCCGGCACAAGCGTTACTTTCAACCACACCGACTTGGCAACGACCGGGCCAGGCCAAGCCGTATGGGTGGCAAACGCCGCGACTGGACAGACCACGAGAGTCGGGCTTTCCGGAGCCGGGTTTGAAACTCCCACGGGCTTTGTCATGTCGCTCTTGAACGGGATCACGGTGCAAGGTGAGGCGTGGGGAACCTCAAAGATTTACGATGGCTCTGGCAACAACGATGGTCAGGCGGCTTGGGTGGCCACCTCGGAAGGAGTGACTCGGCGTGTCGGGCTTTGGGGAGACGGCTATCTCCAAGCGGGAAGCTTTGCGGAATCGAGTTCCATCACCCGCGTCACGGCGGGCGGTTACGCCGGAGGCACGTCGGCACGTTACGGTGGCACAGTCCCCACGGGGCAGGACGCCTGGGTCCAGAATATCCGTAGTCCCGGTAGTTCCGCGGTCGCCATCGGGTTGGGGCTCACCGATACGTCGGTGACCGAGTTCTCCCGAGCGGTGTCCGGCACCTCCACGCTCTACCGCTTCAATGGCCTCAGCGTCATGAACGAAAGCAGCGGCAATTACATCGGGGGATACACCAGCCGTTTCTCGGGCGCCTCATCACGGGGTCAGGCTGCCTGGATTCACACGATCGGGGGCAGCGCCATCCGCGTCGGATTTTTTTCCAACGACGCGTCCAATCCGATTTATCGCTACACCTTCCACACTGGGTTTCAGTTGAGCGAGGTCTTGGGCATTTCATCCAATGGGACGGGCATCGGTTATTCCCAGCGCTACTCGCCCGTGGGAACCGCTCTGGGCCGGGCCACTTTTATCGTCAATGTACCGACCAACACCACTGTCCAAGCCGGCCTGACGACCGGGATCTTCAACTCGTCGATCAATGCTCAGGAAAACACCCCACTGCTCGTCTCCAATAGCGGGTGGGTCGTCGGCACTGCGGTGCGCTACAATGGCAGCACCGCCAACGGCAAAGCCGCCTGGGTGGCTTCCGCAGCGACGGGCGTAACATTCCAGATCGGGCTCGCCGACGCCACCGCGGCAAATTCCGAAAACAGCGTTCCCTCGAAGCTCACCGAGAGCGGTTACATCGCCGGCAGTACGGAGGGACCGATCAGCGGCAGCATTTCGGGGAAAGCCGCGTGGATTGCCCGCGCCTCCGATCACACCACGACGCGTGTCGGATTGTTCGGCGCGGCCAACACGCTGTATCAGTCGCAATCGGGCTTTCAGCTTTCGACCATCCAGTTTCTCACAGAAAGCGGATATGCCGCCGGTTACTCCGCCCGGTTCATTCAAAACGACAACTCCGCTTACAACGCCCTCAGTGCCACCAGCGGTAGTGCCGGGGTCACCTCCTGGATCTATCACATCCCCACGGGCACGTTTTCGCCGATCAGCCTCTCGATTCGGGTGAGCGACAGCTATTCGAATACCCAAATCCTCGCCCTTTACGAGACTGGCCTCGCCCTCGGCACTTACGAGTTGTTCAACTCTTCGGGCGCGCTGGTCGGTGATCGTGCCTTCGCCTGGTTGCCAACCGTCGGCTACTACGATCTCGGGACAAATATCGGGGCCACGCTCGGGATCGAAGGCTGGGCCTCGCTGAACCGGGCCGAATACGCTGACATCTACGGTCGGATTGTCGGCTTCGGCACCCGCCTGACCAACAGCAACCTCGGCGACAGCGTTTTCGTCCTCGAAACGATTCCCGAGCCGAACGCGGCACTGCTTGGGTTGATCGGCGCCGGATGGTGCGCACTCGCGCGTCGCCGACGAGCAGCGTAAATCGCTCGTCCGCACTTCCCCTCGCCCGCCGCGAGGCACTACACTCCGCGCGCTATGTTCAAGACGCGCTACTCGACGCCCGGCACCGCGCCCGCGACCCTTCTGCCCCTGCCCCACGGGTGCTCGATCACGCCCGTGCTCAAGCTCACCGAGTACGATGGCGACAGCATCACCGAGCGGATCGTCGAGCGCGTCGAGGATCTGCCCGCACCGGATCTCGATGATGGAAAGTCCCGCTGGATCGAGCTCGAAGGCCTCGGCGACGTGCGCATGCTCAAGGCGCTCGGCGAAAAATACGACCTCCATCCGCTCGCGCTCGAGGACGTGGTGAACATCGGCCAGCGCCCGAAGGTCGATCACTACGACAAGTGTCTCTTCATCGTCTCCGACATGGTCTACGCCGATGAAGAAAACCGGATGTGCGGCGAACAGGTCAGCATGTTCCTCGGCAAACACTACCTCATCACGATCCAGGAAACCGCCGGCGACGATGTCTTCGATCCCGTGCGCGAGCGGCTGCGGACCGGCGGGGGGCGCGGCTGGATGAGGAAGTCCGGCCCCGACTACCTCGCCTACGCGCTCCTCGACTCCATCATCGATCACTACTTCCCTTTGCTCGAAGAGCTCGGCGACGCCATCGAGGAACTCGAAGACGAAGTCCTCGAGCGGCCCAAGCGCGAATGCGTGGTGCAGATCCAGCACTTCCGCCGCACGCTCATGCAGCTCCGCCGCTACGTCTGGCCCGTGCGCGATCTCACTTCCGCACTCATGCACGATGAAACTGGCTACGTCCGTGACGGCACCAAGGTTTTCCTCCGCGACTGCTACGACCACACCATTCGCATCATGGACCTCGTCGAGACCTATCGCGACGTCACCTCGGGCCTCATGGAGCTTTACCTCTCCGCGGTCGGCATGCGGACCAACGAGATCATGCGCGTGCTCACGATCATGTCTTCGATCTTCATCCCGCTCACCTTCATCGTCGGCATCTACGGCATGAATTTCGACGCTGCGGATGGGGCGCGGCCCCTCAATATGCCGGAGCTTCACCAGCCTTGGGGTTACCCCGCCGTGATGTTGTTCATGCTCGCCATCGCCGTCGGGCAGATCATTTTTTTCCGGCGGAAAAAGTGGTTGTGATCGCCGGGGCTGGGACCGCAGATGTCCGAGCCACGCGGTTTGAATCTCGCGCATGAACGTCTCACTGCACACCTCCGCCCTCGCCGCCACGGCGGATGAGGCTGTCTTTCTGCCTTGGCTGAAAAGTGTCGCCGCCCGGGCCGCGCAGCACCAGCGCCCGACAGCAGTGCTCGTGCCGTTGCAGGCGGACGCTTATGCGCTGAAATCCCGTGCGCTTGCTGCGGGTGTCGGTCTTTTCGGCGTGCATTTCCTCACGCCCGGACAACTCCGCGACCGCCTCGCCAACCATCTCGGCATCAAGCTGCGCGTCCCGCTGCGCGAGCACCTGCGCCTCCTGCTCGCGACTGCCGCCGAGCGGGTCAACGACCGGCACAGCGACGAGGCCACGGCCAGCGTCGCGGCCTCGCCCGATCAACTGCTCAAAGCCATCGACCTCATCGGCGGCGGCGGCTGGTCTTTCTCGGAAGCCGGCCCCGCGCGGCTGCGCCCGGTCGTCGCGGAATTCCAACGGCTGCTCAAGACTGCGGGTTTCGATCTCGTTCACGATGCCGACCGCGTTTTGCTGAAAGCCGCGTCCGACGCCGAGCCGCTTTTCGCCAACTTGTTCGTGACCCACTTCAACGCGCTGCACTGGCCGCAATGGCCGCTGCTCGAAGCCACGGTGCGCCTCGCCAGCCAGGCCGCCGTCTGCCTGACCGATCCGCAGTCCGAGGTCGAAACGCTCGACGCCATCTGGATCGGGACATGGGAAGAGACATTCGGTTCATCGCTGCCGATCGCCGCCGATCCACCACCGCCCACCACGTCCGTCGATTTTCTCGTCGGCAAAGACACCGCCGAGCAAGCCCGCGCCGTCGTGGCGCAGACGCTGCGCTTTCTCGCCGAACCCGGATGCCAGCGACTCGGCATCCTCGTGCCCGGTGCCGGCGCGCTGGCCCGTCGCATCGCCACGCTCCTCGCGGAGTTCGACATCCCGCATCACGACGGGATCGCTCATCACGCACCGGGCCCGCTGGAAGATCACGCCTGGCCGGCGTGGTGCGCGCTCCAGCAGGACCCGCGCGTCTCTTCGCTGCTCCGCTTCCTCGTGGCGTGCCCGACTCCCGAGCGGCTCTTCGGCGGCCAGTCCCTCACGACGATCACCGACGCCCTCCAGCGCGCCTTCAATGACTTGTTGATCGACGACCTCGCCATCCTCGCCGACGCCCTCGATCCCGACCGGCACCACGCACTCGTGACTGGTCTCCGCGCGCTACCCTTCCTCCCCGAGCGCGCCACGCTGGGTGCGCTGATCGAGCGGACTGCGGCGATCTTCCATGATCTCGGCTGGAGCGAGCGCGCCGCGGAACTGCCCCGCCTGACCAGCGACTGGCAGCCGATCTCGTCGCTCGTCGTCACTCGCCGCACGTGGCTCGGCTGGCTCAGCGAAACCCTCACCTCCTGGCGCACGGAGCGCAGCGCCGCCGGGCGTCATCCCTACAGCCGCGTTCATCTTTTGCCCTGCGCGCAGGCCGAGACGCAGGGCTGGTCACACCTCATCCTCGCGGGCCTCAACGAAGGTGGCTGGCCGCCCGCGCTGCCCGATACCGGCCTCATCGGCGAGGAAGAAATCGCCGCCCTCAATCGCGGTATCCGCCGGCTCAACCAGCGCGCCACCACCGAGGGTCGGCAAGGCGAAGGCCACGAGACCGTGCAACCCGGCCACACGCTCTGTCTCGGCCCCGCCCAGCGACGCGACCTCGTCCTCCGCCAGTTTCTCAACACCCTCGAAAGCACCACGACTGCCCTGGCCGTCAGCGCACAACTCATCGACGAAACGGCTCCGGAGCGCCGCTTGAATCCGGGCGAATTTTTCAACCGGCTCCACTTCAGAATCCGGGGACGCGCCATCTCGCAGGAAGGCATGAACGCACTCCGCGAGGAAACCACGCGCTGGCTCGCGACCGCCGCGCTCTGGCCCGAGCCCCCCGTGGACCGCGAGGCGATCGCCCCGACCCGCCGCGCCTTCGAGGCCCGCCGCGACGCCACGCAGCGCTTTGGCGGGTACGAGTTCGCGCTCGGTACCCCACCCGCGCAACCCTTGAATTTATCGGCTACGGATTGGGACAAGGTATTTTCGCAACCCGCGCAGATCTGGATGAAACATCTGCTCGGCGTGAGCGCTTCCGGGGCAAGTGACGAGACCCCTTGGAGCCTCGCGATCGGCCAGTGGGTCCATCACTGGCTGCGCGGTCTGGCCGCGAACGCGGAGAAGAATGCGCTCGCCCCCAAGCCCGATCTCCGAGAAGCGCTGGCGCGAGTCCGTGGCCGCGCCGAGGCCTTCCGCGACCGCCTCGCTGCGGTCCTCGCCCGGCACCAGCGCACGCTGCCGGACTGGTGGCTTTCCACCTGGCAGCAGGCTCTCCTCGTCGCCGAGCAACTCGCAACCAGCGTCGGGAACGTGAATGGGCCGACGCATCTCGCCACCGAGTGGACGCTCGCCCGCGGCACCGCCCTCACCCTGCCCGATCGCGGATTGCTGCGCGTGCATGGCCGCATCGATCTACTGCTCACGAGCGGTGAGGCACTCGAAGATGTCTGGATCGTCGATTACAAAACCGGCGACCGCGAAAGACTGAAGATCAAAGACCTCGCAGCCGGCACCGGCCTGCAACTGGCCCTCTACGCCCTGGCACTCCGGGAACTCGGCGCGACCCGCGCTGGAGTAAGCCTCCTCACGACCAGCCTCCAGCTCGACGCCCCACAGCTCGACCTCGCCGCGCTCGATACCCTCGGCCCGCTTTGGCGCGGATTGCAGCACATGCAAGAGAGCGGGGTCTTCGGGATGCGGGGGAAATGGCGGGACGAATATACCTACGCGAACGACTACCCGCTGGCCACGCTGGCTGTGGATGCCGACACGCTGGAACAAAAGTGGGCGCTCACTCATCCCGAATTTTCCACCGAGGAGGACGCCTCGTGAGTGCTCCGAACGACCAGGCCGCACGCGACCGCTTCATCACGGAACACGACCGCAATTTTTCCGTCGTCGCCTCCGCGGGCAGCGGCAAAACGCGCGCGATCACCGATCGCATCGTGGCCCTGGCGCGCGGCCCGCACGCGGAGGAATGGCTGCCCACCTTGCTCGTCGTCACCTACACCAACCGCGCCGCGGGCGAGATGCAGCAGCGCGCCCGGCAGAGCCTCCTCGAAGCGCGCCTCCCGCTGGAAGTGCTCACCGCTTTCAACCGCGCCTTCTTCGGCACCATTCACAGTCTCTGCCTGCGCCTGCTCGCGCAGCACGCTCATCACCTCGGCCTGCCCGGTCGGCTCGACCTGCTCACCGATGATGAAGCGCTCTGGCAAAAATTCGTGCAGCGCCACACCACCGTCGGGTGCCACCTCACTCCCGAGCAGCGCACCGCCCTTCTCCAACTTGTTCCAGTGCGCCATTTGATGGAACTCGGACGCACCGCTTCATTCGACGCGACGCCAGTGACACCGGGCGATTTTCCGGAGTTCGATTTCGACGAAGTCTACGCCTTCGCCCCGGCACAGAAGAAGTCGCAGCCGCCCGTCGATCGCTCGCACGCTGCGCTGCGCAGTTGGGAAAAACAATGGGCCGCCGGCGGATTTGCCCCACTGCCGCAAAGCGAGGGCGTGCCGATCCGGGCGGTGTGGGATGCCGCGCTCGGACCGCTCCGCGCGTGGCGCCAGCAGGCGGCGCTCTGCGTGGCGGCAGAAGTCGCGGAGGCTTATCACACCTTCCGGTTGGCCGAAGGGCAGATCACCTTTGACGATCAGGTCACGCTGGCCCATGCGCTGCTGCGACAGCCCGAAGCCGCGCGCGCCATCCGCGCCAGCGGCTATCGCGTGATCCTCGACGAAGCGCAGGATACCGACCCCAAGCAGTTCGACGTGCTCCTCGCCCTGACTCGTCCGAATGATGCGGCCCCGCCGCGCGCCGGGCATTTCAGCATGGTCGGGGACTTTCAGCAGTCGATCTACGGGCGGCGCGCCGACCTCACGCACTATCGCAGCGTGCATCAGGAATTGCTCACCTCGGGCGCGGGCGAGGAGCTGACTTTTTCGGTGACTTTCCGGCTCGACGAACAGGTGCTCGATTTCGTGAACGCCAGCTTCCCGCACATTCTCCAGGGTCAGGAACGCCAGGTGGATTTCGTGCCGCTCCAGACGCGACCCGACGTGCTCTCCGGGCAGGTCGTGCGTTGCGAACTCGGGGAACTGCCCATCTTTCCCAACCGACAAGAAGGTCCGAAAGCGTGGCTCGAAGCGCAGCGACTCGCGCGCTGGTTGCGCGCGCAGGGACTCGATCGGCTACGCGCGGAGAAGTGGAGCGAGGTCGCCATCCTCTGCCCGCGCAAAGGCTGGTTCCCCATGCTCCGCGCTGCACTCCGCGCCGAAAACTTCGCCGTGCAGATCCAATCCGAGCGAGACGCAAAGGGCGACAGCCCGGCCTATGCGTGGTTCACGGCGCTGGTCGTGATCCTCGCCGACCCGCACGAGGGCTACGAGATCGTGGGTGTGCTGCGTGAAGTCTTCGGGCTCTCCGATCACGACCTCGCGATTTTCGGCGAGGGGCAAGGAACGCGTTTCCAAATCGCCCACCCGACTCCCGGCTCCGGCGTGGTGGCGGAAAAGCTCAATGACCTCCACTCACTGCGCGAGCGCATCCTGACCGCGCCGCTATTCTCCGCGATGCAGGAGATGGTGGCCGCCTCGCTGCTGCGCGAGCGGCTGCTCAGTCTGCCGATGGAGCAGCTCAGCGAAGAACTCGACGATCTCCTCACCGAGGCCGCCACCGCCGAAGCCACGGACACGACGCTGGCCGCGTTTGCCGACAGTTTACGCGAAGGTTGCCGCTCCGTGCGCGAGGTGCGGGCGACCGAGCCGGAAGCGATCCAGATCATCACGGGACACAAGGCGAAGGGTTCGGAATGGCAGGCGGTGATCGTGCCGTATCTGGGTCGAAATGTGCGCGCATTCACCGCTGACTACCCGCGCCTTTTCCGTGATCCCCGCGATCGCCAACCCGGGGTGGCGATCGACAAGGGCGATCTCGACGACGCGCTCGACGCGGCCCTCAAACTCGCGGAACGCCAGGAATCCGAACGGCTGCTCTATGTGGCGCTGACGCGGGCGCGACACACCCTCGTACTCGTCGATGATCGCGACCTTTTCGCGGGCAAAAGCGGCGTTCCGAAAAATGCGCCAGCGCGCTGGCTGAAGTGCGCGGCGCAGGAACGCAACGAAGCTGTGTTTGCAGTCCTTCCTTGCACCCCGGAAGCGAATGCGGCGACGGCCGACGCGCAGCTCTTGCGAAAGCAACACCGCGCCGCCGAATCCACCGTACCGCCACTCGCCCCACTGCCCGCGAATGCCGTGCGCATCGCCCGCGGGAACGCTGCCGCTTTTCTCAAACGCAACCCAAGCGCGCTCGCCGAGGCAGCATTGGCCGAGGCCGATCCCGCCGCCTATCTGGAAACGGCGCGGCGTCCGGCGACGTTGCCAAATGCAGGCCAGCGTTACGGCACCTGGTGGCACGAGTTTGTGGAGCGTCTGGACTGGTCTGCCGGAGCGAAATCGTGGGACGCAGTTTTTCACAAAGCGCTCCCGACCCCACCCGATCCAGAACTGGCCGGGCACGAGTGGCAGCTTCTCCGGGCGCAGTTGACGACGGAAACGGAGTTGGCGCGGACGCTGTGCACTCCGCAATCCGTGGCGCATGCGGAGATGCCGTTTCTGTGGGCGATGAATGAGCGCGAATGCCTCGACGGCATCATCGATCTCGCGGTCTTCGATCCGACGCGCGGCTCGTGGCTGATCCTCGATTGGAAAACGAATCGGACGACACCGGCGAAGCTGCCGGAACTGCGCGCGCACTACCTGCCGCAGCTCAGTGCCTACTGGCGTGCGGCGACGGCGATGCTCAAGGCGCCGGTGATTGCCGGGATTTATTCCACCGCCACGGGCCAATGGCTGCCCTACGAAGAAGCCGAGTTGCAAGCGGCGTGGGCGAAGATTTCCGCAGCTCCCGAAGATCTGGAGATGCTCCTCGCCGAGGAGTGAAACCGCTCAGAATTCGCCGTTGCCGTTGCGCTGCTTCACCTGATCCAGGGCCGCGTGAGTGCGATCGAGCGGACGCTTGAGCGCGCTGCTTTCGGCAGGTGGAGCCGGGGCGCGAGGACCAGTCGTGAGCGGGGCGACTTCCTGCGCGGTGACCGCTTGGGCCACGGGCGCGACGGGGGTATTCCGACCGAGAATGTAGTAGGCGGCGGCGATCGCGAGCAGCATGAGCACGTATTTCATCCTTGCTAGAGAAGCATGGGATGCGCCAGACGGAGCGCAGTGAAGATCGCGCTGATTCATTACACCTACGCTCCCGTGATCGGCGGCGTGGAGATTGTCATGGCGGAACACGCGCGGCTTTTCGCGGAGCACGGGCATGAGGTGGTGATCATTTGCGACCAAGGAACGAGCGACGATCCGCGGGTGCGCGTGGATCTTTTTCCGGATGCGCAGGATGCCGGAGAACTCGCCCGCGCACTGGAGCCGCGGCTGGCGATCATGGACGTGGTGATCATCCACAACGTCGCCACGATGCCCTTTCATCTCGGCCTGACCGAGGCGCTGTGGAATCTCGCCAAGCGCCTGACGGCCGTGCGTTTCATCGCGTGGGTGCATGATCTCGTGGCCTGCAATCCGGACTATCAATTACCCTCGCTGACGGAATGGCCGTGGAACGCCTTGGCCCGAGCGCACGAGCACTACCGCTACGTCGCGGTCTCGGAGTTGCGGCGCTCGCAGTTTACCAAGCTGACCGGTGGAAAGTGTTCGGTGATTCCCAACGGGCTGAACCCGGAACGGATGCTCGGACTCACGGGCCCGATCTCGGAGTTGGCGAAGGAATACGGGCTGCCCGAGCGCGAGATCGTGCTGCTGCACCCGACGCGACTGCTCAAACGCAAGAACGTGGAACTCGGCTTGCGCGTGACGGCGGCGCTGAAATCCGCGGGACGCTCCTGCGCCTATATCGTGACGGGCGCGCCGGACGCCCAGAACCCGGCGTCGCGCGGTTACGCCGAAGAATTGCAGGGCCTGCGCCGCTCCTTGCGGCTCGAGGACGATGCGCTTTTTCTGCACGAAGACATGCCGGTTGCAGGCGCCGATCTGGCGAGCCTCTACATCCTCGCCGATGCGCTCTTTTTCCCGAGCCGGCATGAAGGATTTGGCCTGCCGGTGCTGGAGGGCGCCTTACATCGCCTGCCGGTTTTTTGTGCGGCGATCGAACCGCTCGACACGCTGCTCACCCACGGCGTCACGCTCTTTTCACTCGAGGCCGAACCTGCGCAGATCGCCCTGATGATCGCCGCGCGCCTCGGCACGAACGACGCTTGGCAGGCGCGCAGCCAGGTCCGTCACAACTACGCGTGGCCGTCCGTCTACAGAAATTATCTCGCACCCCTACTCGCCGAAACGGAAACTCCCAATCCCCTATGAAAATCAGCAATCACACGCCGACCGTGGACGAAGGAGCGGTCAACGCGATCGTCGGAGCTTATCACGGCGATCCGTTCGCCATCCTCGGCCAGCACAATGTCGGCGAGCAGATCGTCGTGCGCGTTTTCCGCCCGGATGCGCGGGCGGTGACGGTGCGCAATACCGCAACCAGCGCGACTTATCCGGCGTTGCAGATTCATCCGGAAGGGTTTTTCGAAGCGGTGATCGAGGGAGCGGTGGAGCGGATTTCCTACGCGCTGGATTTCACCGGCCACGGCAGCGAGTCGTGGAGTGAATTCGATCCGTATTCGTTCGGCATTTTGCTCGGGCCGCTCGACCTGCATCTATTCGCCGAGGGGCAGCACTGGGAGCTTTACGACAAGCTCGGCGCGCATCTTCGCGAGGTCGGCGGGATCCGCGGCACGAGCTTTCACGTCTGGGCGCCGAATGCGCAACGGGTCAGCGTCGTCGGTGAATTCAACGGCTGGGACGGGCGCCGGAATCCGATGCGCAAGCTGCTCGGCTGTGGCGTGTGGGAAATCTTCCTGCCGAGCGTCAGCGAGGGCGATCACTACAAGTTCGAGGTCAAGCAGTCGCACGGCGGCATCGTGTTGAAGAGCGATCCGTTTGCTTTTTACGGACAGCACAGCACTTCCACCGCATCGCTCGTATTCGATCTGAAGCGCTACACGTGGAACGATGCCGAGTGGATGGAAACTCGCAAAGCCAAGGAGTGGCATCGCAGCCCGGTGAGCATCTACGAAGTGCACCTCGGTTCGTGGCAGCGCAAACCGGAGGAAGGCGATCGCTCGCTGAGCTACCGGGAACTCGCCGACACGCTGCTGCCGTATGTGATCGAACTCGGCTACACGCACCTTGAGCTGATGCCGGTCGCGGAGCATCCGTTCGATGGCTCGTGGGGTTATCAGGTCACGGGCTACTACGCGCCCACTTCGCGCTTTGGGAATCCGGATGAGTTTCGCTATTTCGTCGATCGTTGCCACCAGGCCGGCATCGGCGTGATCCTCGATTGGGTGCCCGGACATTTCCCTAAAGACGCCCATGGGCTGGCCGAATTCGACGGGACCGATCTCTACGAGCACGCCGATCCGCGTCTCGGCGAGCACATGGATTGGGGCACGCTGATCTTCAACTACGGCCGCAATGAAGTGCGCAATTTCCTGATCGCGAACGCGCTTTTTTGGTACGACCAATATCACATCGATGGCCTACGCGTGGATGCCGTGGCGTCGATGCTTTACCTCGACTACTCGCGCAAGGCCGGAGAGTGGGTGCCCAACTGTTTCGGCGGGCGAGAGAATCTCGAAGCGATCCATTTCCTCAAGCGCTTCAACGAAGTCTCCTACGAGCGTTTCCCTGGCATCATGACGATCGCCGAGGAAAGCACCGCGTGGCCCGGCGTGTCGCGACCCACTTATCTCGGCGGCCTCGGCTTCGGCCTGAAATGGAACATGGGCTGGATGCACGATTTCCTGACCTACATGGAGAAGGAGCCGATCTTCCGCCGCTTCCACCAGGGCGACATCACCTTCTCGCTCATCTACGCTTTTCACGAACACTTCGTCCTCGTGCTCAGTCACGATGAGGTCGTGCATGGCAAGGGCTCCATGATTCAAAAGATGCCCGGCGATGTGTGGCAGAAGTTTGCCAATCTCCGGATGTTCTACGCGTGGATGTATGCGCACCCCGGCAAGAAGTTGCTCTTCATGGGCGGCGAATTCGGCCAGTGGCGCGAGTGGAATCACAACCAGTCGCTCGACTGGCACCTCACCGGTCTCCCCGAGCACGACGGCCTGCGCCGCCTCGTGCAACACCTCAACTGGGTCTACAAAAACGAACCCGCGCTCTACGATCAGGACGACACTTATGAAGGCTTCGAGTGGATCGATTTCCGCGATAGCGACAATTCGGTCGTCGCATTCTTACGCAAGTCGCGGGCCGGTGAAACGATCGCTTTCATCATCAACGCCACGCCGGTCGTCCGCGAGGCCTACCGGGTCGGGGTCAGCGGCGAGGGTTGGTGGGAAGAGATTATCAACACCGACGCCGGGACCTACGGCGGCAGTAATGTGGGGAACTTTGGTGGTCAGAATGCGGAACCCATTGCTTGGCAGGGCAAATCCCACTCCCTTCTGTTGCGCCTGCCCCCGCTGGCCGTGATCGCCTTCAAGCTCAAAACGGCCTGACAGAGACGCGACTGGGCAAAAAAATCGTCCGAGGAAGATTTTTTCGTTGCCGCCGGAAAGCTCCGACCTATCCTGAGCAAAAGTATTTATCTCCCAACCACCCATAACTCCATGAAAGTATCAAAATCCGCAGCATTCACGCTCATCGAGCTGCTCGTGGTGATCTCGATCATCGCGATTCTCGCCGGCATCGCCCTTCCCGTTTTCGGTGAGGTTCAAATCCGAGGCGCACAAACCAAGGCCCTCTCCAATGCCAAGCAGGTCGGTACGGGTTGCAAACTCTTCGCCATGGACTACCAAGGCAACTTCCCGCAGTGGCCGAAGGGCAGCGACGGGGCCCCTGACAAAGCGGGCACGGCCGCGGACGCCAACGCAGTCCTCGAAACCTTGGTCCCCGATTATCTCCCGGATAAGGGCGTGTTCAGCATCCCGAAGTCGGCCTATTGCAAAGTCACCACCGCGGGTGCCACCGACAAACTCGTCGCTGGCGAAAATGAGTGGGCCTACGTCACGAACCTGAGCGACACTTCCAACAGTCGCTTTCCCTTGCTCGCCGATGGTTTCTCCTCGGGTTCCGAAGCCGCCCCGACCTATGTGGCCGATGAAACTCTTCCCGGCGGCGTTTGGAAGGCGAAAAAGGCTGTCGTGGTCCGTGTCGATATCAGCGGAACGGTCGAAACTCTCTACGGCACCGGCACGGGCAAAGATCGCAAGGGCACCGTCAAGCGCTTCGACGATAAGCCGACGGAAAATGCTTTCGTGGCGGACTCGGGAAAAGAGTGGCTCAACGATAAAGCCAAGGTTTTGAATCCGCTGGCGCCGCAGTGAGGCCCTCTCGGAAAGCGTATTTGGTTGTTTAGCGACGAGCCCCGGGAAACCGGGGCTCGTTCTTTTTTCGGCGATGATGCCTACCTCGGTGCGGCCTTCCGCTTCTCGGGTCCGAGAACCTTCGAGCGGAACTCCCCGCTTCGCGTCCGCGTCACGATCACCGTGTCAGCCGGTGCGTCCGCGGGAGACTGCACCACGCTTCCGTCGGCCCGCTGCGTGATCGTGTAGCCGCGTCCCATGGTCGCCTCGGGCGAAAGCACCCGCAGAATTTCTTCCACGCGGTTCAAGCGCGTGCGGCGTTCCACGACCACCTTCCGAAACTGCTCTACGAGCCGCTCGCGCACCGCGCGAAATTGCTCCCGACGCAAGGCCAGCAGTTGATCGGGACGGTGCTGGCGAAGCCGCCCGAGCAACTCCGCGATGCGGCTACGGACCTCGTTCCGCGCTCCGTCCCAAGCCCGTCGCAGCGCCTCACCCGCCAAATCCACGCGCTGCGCTTCCTGCGCCAGTCGAGCGCGCGGCTCCCGGAAAAGCGCACTGCGCGTCAGGTAATCCAGCCGCTGGCGTTCACCCTGGATCGGCGACAAGGCCGCACGCTGCAGTTGCGCGGCGGAACGGGTCAGCGTTTGCAGGAGGGCCACGCCATCTGGCACGAGCAGTTCCGCCGCTGCGCTTGGCGTGGGCGCACGAAGATCGGCGACGAAGTCGGCGATGGTGAAGTCGATCTCGTGCCCGACCGCCGAGACGACCGGAATCGTTGAAGCAGCGATGGCCCGCGCCAGGACTTCCTCGTTGAACGCCCACAAATCTTCGGTGCTGCCCCCGCCCCGTCCGACCAGGATCACATCCACGGTCAGCGCACCCGCTTCCGCGAGACGCCCAAACTCCGCGACACCTGCCGCCACTTCCTCGGCCGCGCCATCGCCCTGAACCCGCGCCGGGTAAATGACCACGCGCACCCAAGGCGCACGGCGGGCGAGTATATTCAGCACGTCGCGCACGGCCGCGCCGGTCGGCGAGGTCACGATCCCGATGGTCGTCGGGAAACGCGGCAGCGCCCGCTTCCGCTCCGCATCGAAGAGCCCCTCCGCCTCCAGCTTCCGCTTCAGCGCCTCGAACTTCGCCTGCAACAACCCCGCCCCGCTCGCCTGCACGAGTTGCACATTGATCTGATACTGCCCGCGCGCCTCATACACCGTCAGTGCCCCGCGCACCTGCACCTGCAAGCCGTCCGCCAGCGCCAGTTGCTTCAGCCGCAATCCACCCCGCGCAAACCACACGCACGACACCTGCGCGCTCTCATCCTTCAGCGTGAAATACTGATGCCCCGACGGCTGCCGCCGGTAATTGCTCACCTCCCCCTCCACCCACACCGCGCCGATCTCATCCTCCAGCGCCGACCGCACCGCGCGCGTCAGCTCGCTCACACTCAGCATCCGCGGCTCGCGCGGTCCGGGCTCGGCGGCGCCGAAAAGATCCGCCGTCACGTCTTCGTCTCTTTCCGGTAAGCCCGCGCCAGCAGCGTGATCGGATGCACCACCTCGATCGCCCGCCCCTGCGCGCGCAGGCCCGCTTCCAGTTGCACACTGCACCCCGGATTACCCGTCGCCACCACGCCCGCGCCCGTCGCCACGATGTGCGCCAGCTTGCGCTCGAGCAGTTCCCGCGACATCTCCGGCTGCGTGATGTTGTAAATCCCCGCGCTCCCGCAGCACCACGTGGACTCCCCCATCTCTACCAGCTTCACTCCCGGGATCTGCTTCAGCACCTCGCGTGGCTGCCGCGTGATCTTCTGCCCGTGGCAAAGGTGACACGCCTCGTGATAGGTCACCGCCGTTTGTCGGGCAGGCGCTCCGCCTACCACGGCCACCGGAGCGGTTGCCCTACAGTCTTCCGACGGCGCCCGCATCCCGATCTCCACCAGCCACTCGCTCACGTCCCGCACCTTCCCCGACCAGACCCGCGCCCGCTCCGCGTAGCGCGCATCTTCCGCCAGCAGCACATCGTAATGCTTCAAGTGCGAGCCGCAGCCCGCGGCGTTCGTGATGATCGCATCCAGCTCCTCCAGCGGACCGGCGCAGCGCTCCATCGCCTCGATATTCTTCCGCGCCATCGCCCGCGCCAGAGCCAACTCGCCATTGTGCGCGTGCAGCGAACCGCAGCAGTGCTGCGCCCCCGGCGTCACCACCTCGCAAGCATTGGCCAGCAGCACATCCACCGTGTCGCGATTCACGTGCGGATACACCAGGTCCTGCACACAGCCCGTCAGCATCCCCACCCGGTGGCGCGGCTCCTCCGGCGATTCCACCCCACCGATCAGCGTATCGGAACAGTCCCGCTGCACCCGCGGCGTCAGCGGCTCCAGCTCGCGCAGATCGCGCGGCAGCAGCCGCGTCAACCCCAGCCCGCGCACCAGCCCCTCCAGCCCACTCGCCTGATACCACCGCAGCACCCGCCCCAGCGCCCGCAACACCAGCGGATGCACAAAGACAAAGCGCAGCGCCAGCGCCCGCACCCACGTCCGCTGCGGCTTGGCCAGCACCCCCGACTCCTCGATATCAGCCCGCGCCTCCTCAAACATCCGCGCGTAATCCACCCCCGCCGGGCAAGCCGTCTCACACGCCAGACAGCCCAGGCAGAAATACATCTCCTCGCCAAAAGCCCGCGTCACCTCGAGCTGCCCCTCGGCGACGAAGCGCATCAGCGCGATCCGCCCCCGCGGGCTATTGCGCTCCAGCTTCGTCGCGTCGTAGGTCGGGCAAGTCGGCAGACACATCCCGCAGTGGATGCACTGCTGGAGCACCGAGAAATCGAGATGCGCGAGGTGAAGGGGCGAAGCGGACACAGTTTGGGAGCGAGTAACATGCGAGAAGCACGCCGCACTGGCAAGACCACGCGCCCGGAGCGGCGGATTCCCATCCAGCGCCACCCTAGCTCGACGATTTACGGCGGATGAAATCCGGAATGGTCCAAAAAAGGGCTGGCTCCAAGAGCGCCAAGGAAAAGACCGCGAGCGAGCCTTGGCGCGAGCATCTGCGAAGCGCACAAGGGGACTGTGCGGAGCCGCGGGTGGCCCCTCCCCGTCATCCTGAGCTTGCGAAGGACCTCTGCTCTCTTCCGACATCTGGAGCGACTGGTCCTGATCCCCCGCCGGCTTCACGGGCCACACGTCTTAGGAAAGGCCGAGATCGGAGGTTCTTCGCAAGCTCAGAATGACGGGTGGATCGAACCGCCCCCCTTCTGTCCGCCGTCCCCTCGCACCTCTGCTCCCGTTCCCTCCCAACTCCCGCCTTACACCGGGTCGAAGATCTTCCCCGGATTCAGGATGCCATCCGGATCGAGGGTGCGCTTGAGCTGGCGCAATAGTGTTAGGCTGGCCTCTCCGATCGCCGCGGGGAGGAAGCGCTTCTTCGCCAGCCCGACGCCGTGTTCGCCGGTGATGGTGCCGCCGAGCGAGATGGCGAAGTCGAAGATTTCCTTCATGGCGATCTCCACCCGCTCCATCTCGGCGTGGTTGCGCTCGTCGGTGAGGAAGGTGGGGTGCAGGTTGCCATCGCCCATGTGGCCGAAGGTGCCGATGCGGAGCTGGTGCCGCGCGCCGACTTCCTGGATGAAGCGGATCATCTTGGTGAGCTCGCTGCGCGGGACGGTGGCGTCTTCGAGGATGGTGGTGGGCGAGACGCGGGCGAGCGCGGAGAAGGCGGCGCGGCGCGCAGTGGCGAGGCGCGCGGCTTCCTCGGCATTGGCCGCGACCTGCACCCGCACGGCTCCGCACTGCCGCGCGATGGCTTCCATCTCGCGGGCCTGATCCTCCACCGCCGCGGGATGCCCGTCGGTTTCCATGAGCAGGATGGCTTCCGCATCGAGCGGCAGGCCGATCTTCGCGAAGTCCTCGACGCACTTGATGGTGATGCGGTCGAGGAACTCGAGCGTGCACGGGATGATCTTGGCCGCGATGATCGCGGAGACGGTATCGGCGGCGTGCTCCATCTGGCCGAAGGTGGCGAGGAGCGTCTTCTTGGTCGCGGGCTTGGGGACGAGCTTGAGCAGGACCTTGGTGATGATGCCGAGGGTGCCTTCGCTGCCGATGAAGACGTCCTTCATGGAATAGCCGGCCACGTCCTTCACGCACTTGTTGCCCAGCCACACGACTTCGCCGCTGGCTAACACGACTTCCAGGCCCATGACGTAGTCGCGGGTGATGCCATACTTCAGCCCGCGCAGGCCGCCGGAGTTCTCGGCGACGTTGCCGCCGATGGTGCTAATTTTCATCGAGCCGGGGTCGGGCGGGTAGAGCAGGCCGGCGACGTCGGCGGTCTCGGCGATGCGCTGGGTGATGGCGCCGGCTTCGGCGAGGAGGGTGAGGTTCCGCTCATCGAGCTCGAGGATGCGATCCATCTGCACGAGGCAGAGCACGATGGCATTGGCCGCCGGGATGCTGCCGCCGCTCAGGCCGGTGCCGGAGCCGCGGGAGACGATGGGGATCTTCCCCGCCGCGGCGTAGCGGACGATGCTCGCCACTTCCTCGGTGGTGTGCGGCAGCACGACCACGCCGGCCTGGCCTTGCAGCGCGGCGGTGCCATCAAAGCCGTAAGTGAGCAGGTGCTCGCGCTCGTGGAGCACGCGACCGGCGTCGAGCAGGGCGATGAGATCGGCGGCGAGCGGGCTGGGGGAATTCATGCCGGGGAAAACTGGGCGACGATCTCCGGCGCGCCAAACAGAATCTTCCCAGAGCGCCCACTGCGCGCGGCGTGGACGAGGGCGCTCGGCGCTTCCGCCAGCGGGTAGATGCGCTCGACCGGCGTGTGCAGGATGCCGCGCCGCAGGAGGTCGCAGAGCTCGGCAAACATGGCGCGATGGGCCTCGGGCGGCGTGGCGCGATACCACTGGGAGATCCAGAAGCCGCGCCAGCGGAGGTCCTGGAAGATGAGCAGGCCATTCGGGATGCGCAGGGGCTGGCGGGCCATGGCGCCGTAGGTCACGAGCGTGCCGCTGGGCGCGAGGGCGTTGGCGAGGCGCAGAGCGCTTTCGCCGCCGACGGCATTGAGCGCGAGCCGGATGGGCGTGGGCCACGCGGGTGAGTCCGCGCCTTCCACACAGACGAGGTCGGCACCTTGCGCCTGGAGGTCGGGGATGAGTTCGGCGCGGCGGACGAGGTTCACGGCGCGCAGGCCGAGGGCGTGGGCGATCTGGATGACCGAACGGCCGACGCCGGAGTTCGCGGCGTTCTGGGCGATCCAATCGCCGGGTTGGAGATCGGCGAAGTCGCGCAGCATGCGGAGGGCGGTCGCGGGGTTGATCTTGAGCATGGCGAGTTGCTCCACCGGGAGATCGCCGGGCACGACGCACAGCTCGCGGGCGTCCACGACGCCCGCCTCGCGCCAGGTCCCGTAGCCATGCGGCAGCAGCACCCGGTCGCCCACTTTCACCCCCGGCACGTCCGCGCCAATCGCCTCGACCACGCCCACGCCTTCCACGCCGGGCGTGCCCGGCAGCGTGGGCCGGATGGGATATTTGCCCTCCATGACATTGAGGTCGGCGGGATTGATCGGCGCCGCGAGGAGTCGCACCCGGGCGCTCTGCGGCGTGACCTCGGGGAGTGGGAGACTTTCCACGCGGACCACCTCGTGGGGCTCGCCGTGCTCATGAAAAACAATCGCGCTGACATTCGACATCGTGCCCCTAGGATGCCGCGCCGTGGCCGACTCGACAAAACCTTTTACCCCGCCTACGCTCGAAGCGGGCTACGGCACCGGCCGGCGCCTGGCGCTCGTCGGCGTGGCCGTCAATTTCTGCCTCGCGCTGGTGAAGATCGTCTCCGGCTTGGTCGGAAACTGCTACGCGCTGATCGCGGACGGCATCGAATCGACGCTCGATATCTTCGGCTCGCTGGTCATTTGGTTCGGGCTGAAGGTGGCCGCCGAACCGCCGGATGAGGAGCACCCGTATGGCCACGGAAAGGCGGAGCCGGTGGCCTCGGTGGTGGTCGCGCTGGGCGTCATCGCCGCGGCGCTCGGGCTGGCGGTGCAGAGCGTGCGCGAGATCGTCACGCCGCACCACGCGCCCGCGCCTTTTACCCTGGCTGTGCTGATCGGTGTCATCGTGGTGAAGGAGACGCTTTTCCGAAAAGTGGCGGACGCCGCGACCCTGCTCGGCAGCGGCGCAGTGAAGACGGATGCGTGGCATCACCGGGCCGACGCGATCACTTCCGCCGGCGCCTTCATCGGCATCTCCATCGCCCTCATCGGTGGCCCGGGCTGGGAATCAGCCGACGACTGGGCGGCGCTCTTCACCTGCGGCGTGATCGGCTTCAACGGCTATCTGCTGCTCATGCCCGCGCTCCACGAGGTCATGGACACCGCACCGCCGAAGGAACTCCAGTCGGGCGTCCGGGCGATCGCGGCGAGTGTGCCGGGGGTGGCCGACGTGGAGAAGTGCCGGATTCGGAAGATGGGGCTCGAATACTACGTGGACATCCACGTGGGAGTGGCGGCGGAGATCACCGTGCGGGAGGGCCACGATATCGGGCACGCGGTGAAGGATGCGATCCGGGCGGCGAAACCGGAGATCGCGGACGTGCTCGTCCACATCGAGCCGGTGGATCTTGGCGCCTGAAATTCGATCAATCACCGGGGCAACCGGTATCAGGCATGGCTACTGCTATAATTTCCAGAGTGAATGAACTGACTCAAATCCTCGCCGTGATCGTCGTGGTGGCGCACTGCGCGGTCATTTTCTGGCCGCGGAAGCCCATCAATGTGCCGACCGACGACAATGGGATGCCCATTCTCTGGCACAATCAGGATGGTTCTCGGCAGGACATCGCCTGTGTCTGGCAGGACAGCTCCCCGAAAGGCACGACGACCGCTTCGCTGGTGGGGGCGGAGCCAATGGCCTCCTTTAGCGAGACCGTCCGGCCGCTCGGGGCCAAGGCCGCTGAAGCTGCACGGTCGGTGGCGTGAGACCCTGCCGGACGGCACGGGTACTCTTCCCGGCGTCCGGGTGACATGGCACGAGCGATTCCGCTACTGACCCCATGAAAAAACTGCTCCTCGTCGCCACCCTTTACGCCGCCCTCCTTTTCCCTCTGGCTGCCACGGCCAAGGACAAAAAGGATCGCAACGAAGACTATTACAAGAAGGAATACAAGGAGACGCGCGACGACGTGAAGGAGCTGCAGGGGCACTACGAGCGAGTGCGCGATCAGCTCAGAAACGGCCAGGGCGCGGGCTCGTCGTGGGAGCAGTTGCGGGCCATCGGCGTGGAAGTGGATCGCGTGAGCGTGCAGTTCGAGCGCGGCACCGATCCGCGCTATCTCCGCGACCGCATCCGCCAGCTTGAAAGCTCGCTCACCCGACTCAGCCAACAGGCGCAGGAGAGCGGACGCCGCGGCGGCTATTACGACAGCCGCCGCCGCTACTAAAAACTGCCCGAGCTAGGCCTGCGCCGCGCGCTGGCGATTGAGCAGCACTTTGCACGCGCTTTTCATCCGCGTGAGGATGTAATAGACGGTCTGCGAGCGGATGCGCACGAGTTGGCCGCCGACGATGCGTGGCACGAAATCCGCCGGCAGATCGAGGATCGCCTCGATGCGCAGCCCATCGAGCCCATTGCACAGGATGGAGGTCATCGCCTTGGTCAGCGTCTGGACTTGTGGGCCGAGCGTGATGCGGAAATGCGCGTGCTTTTCCTCATCGAGCCGCACGAAGACGCCGACCGTATCCGTGCATTCCTCGTCCTTGCGCACGTCCTCGAGATCGAAGGTCTCGCCGGGCTTCGGCTCGTGCTTCCGCGCCTGCTCGGAGTAGGCGATCAGGTTCTCGCGCTTCTCCTCCTCAGGCAGCGCTTCGAAGAGGCCGATGATCGCCGCGAGCTTGGGCGGATACTCGTCGGCTGGCGGATTGTCGGAAGGTTCGGGGCAGCTTTTGTTCATCGGTTGGGAAGGTTATTTGCGCCGCGTGCCGGGGAGCACGCCGGCGAAAGTCCCCGCGGCAGCGAGGATCGCCGCTCCGAGGAGGACGTAGTGGCCGTAGTACTCGCGAAACTCAGCCGCCGCAGCCGGGTCCAGTTCTGGAGCGTGCGAGTAGTTCTTCTTTATGCCCACGGTGTCGGGCGGCGGTTTACTGGAGGCGATGGAGGTGGCGATGCCGCCGCCGATGACGCTCAGGCCCACCCAGAAAACGGCGAACCAAAAGCAGCCGAATGCGAAGCAGCGCAAGAGCACCATGACCTAGCTGCGCTCGATCGGGGCGCGCACCTTGTTGCCCCACTCGGTCCACGAGCCGTCGTAGTTGCGCACGTTTTTGTAGCCGAGCAGATAGGTGAGGACGAACCACGTGTGGCTCGAACGCTCGCCGATGCGGCAGTAAGCCACGATGTCCGCGTCCGGAGTCAGCCCGCAGCCTTCGGTGTAAATCTTCCGCAATTCGTCCGCGCTCTTGAAGGTCGCGTCCTCCTTCACCGCCGTCTTCCACGGCACGCTCTTCGCGCCGGGGACATGACCGCCGCGGAGCACGCCTTCCTGCGGATACTCGGGCATGTGCGTCACCTCGCCCTTGTATTCGCCGGGCGAACGCACATCGATGAGCGGCTTCTTCGCCTGGCTCTGCGCGAGCGCTTCTTCGTAAAAGGCGCGAATCTCCGCGTCGTAACGCTTCGCCGGCACCGGATAAGTCGCCGCCGAAACCGCGAGTTTCTCCTTCGTCAGCGCGCGCCCTTCCTTCACCCACTTGTCGCGCCCGCCATCGAGGATCTTCACCCTCGTGTGACCGAAAAGCCGGAACGCCCACAGCGCGTAGGTCGCCCACCAGTTCGATTTGTCGCCGTAGAAGAGCACCGTCGTCTCGGGCCCGATGCCGTTCTTCGCGCAGAGCTTGGCGAAAGCGTCCGTCGAAATGTAATCGCGCACCAGCGGGTCCTGCAGATCTTCACGCCAGTCGATATGCACCGCGCCGGGGATGTGGCCCGTGTCGTAAAGCAGCACGTCTTCGTTGCTCTCGACGATGCGAGTGTTGGGGTCGTTTAAGTGGGCGGCCAGCCACTCGGTGCTGACCAGCACTTCGGGGTGCGCATATTGGGATGGGGAATCGCTCATAAAGGTAGGGATCGGAAGCTAGTGGTTAGGGGCGGTCGGGCTCAAGGGACATCGCTGTCATACGATTCGTTCAGGCGAAAAGGCTCGCGATCTCCGCCTGCATCGCCTCCGCAGCGGCGCGCGGGTCGGGCGCGTTGCGGATCGGACGCCCGACCACGATGTGATCCGCGCCTGCTGCGAAAGCCTGCGCCAGCGTCATCGTGCGCTTCTGGTCGTCGCTCCCCTTCTCCGACGCCGCCCGAATCCCCGGCGTGATGATCACCGGCCCATCGCCCAGTTCGCGCCGGAGCCGCGCCGCTTCCTGCCCCGAGCAAATCAGCCCATCGATCCCCGCTTCGATCGCCACCCGGGCGCGCTGCGCCACGAGATCCTCGACGGCGCCGCTCCAGCCCATCTCGCGCACCTCGGCTTCATCCACGCTCGTCAGCACCGTCACCGCGAGCAGCTTCAGCCCGCCCTTTGCCGGCACCACCGCGCGATACACCCCGCTCGTCCCGTGCAGCGTCACGAAGTCCGCGCCATGCCGCGCGAGATTCGCCACCGCGCCGCGCACCGTCGCCGGCACATCGGAAAACTTGAGGTCCGCGAAGACCTTCTTGCCCCGCGCCTTCAGCTCCGCGAGCAGCGTGAAGTAGTCGCCGCTCATGCAAAATTCGAGGCCGATCTTGTAGAAGGTCACGGCGTCGCCCAGCCGATCGATCCACGCCCGCGCATCGGCGAGCGTCGGCACGTCGAGGGCAAAGATCAGCCGGTCGCGCGGGTCGATCGGTTTCTGGGAAAGCAGGGAGTCGGTGGACATGGCGGGCGTCGTTTGTCGGCGACGCGCGCCCCGCGCTCAATCCCGAACTTTTCCCACTGCCGGAAACAGCGCTCGCCCGCCCGGCGCTTCCCGCGCTATGAGCCTCCCCAGCCCGTGAACTTCCTCCGCTTCCTCCTACTCGTGCTCTTCTCCTTTCCCGCACTCGCCGCGGAACCAAAGGACATTTCCGCCGAACTCGAAGTCCTCCGCGCGAAACACCAAGTCCCCGCGTGCGCCTCCGCGGTCATTGCCCAAGGCCGCATCGTCGCGTTCGGTGCCACTGGCTTTCGGCGCATCGATCGCAACGTCCGCGTCACCGCCGACGACCTCTGGCACATCGGCTCCTGCACCAAAAGCATGACCGCCGCACTCGTCGGCATGCTCGTCGATGAAGGCCAACTCCGCTGGGAAACCACCATCGCCGAAGCCCTCCCCGATACGCCCGCGGACGCGGGCTGGAAGCAGGTCACCGTCTGGCACCTCGTCACCCAGCGCAGCGGCATCGCCCCGATGACGCGCGACCAGTGGCGCACGCTCGACACCGGCCCCGGCTCCGCCCGCGAGCAGCGCGCCACCTTTGCCCGCAGGCTCCTCGCGCAGTCTCCCGTCGAGCCTCCGGGGAAATTTGCCTACAGCAATTCCGGCTACGGTTTGCTCGGCGCGATCATCGAGCGCGCCTCGGGAGAAACCTACGAGGACATGCTGCGCACGCGCATCTTCCAGCCCCTCGGGCTGAAGACGGCGGGATTCGGCGCGCCGGCCACGCCGGGAATGATCGATCAGCCGTGGGGACATCGGCAGGGCGACAACATCACGCCCGTCGAACCCTTGCCGGAGAACCAGTTCCCGCTCGTGCTCGCACCGGGAGGGTGCGTGCATATGTCGCTCCAGGATTTCGCGCGCTTCGCGTGGTGGCTCTCGTCGAATCAGCCACCACTCGTCAAAGAGCCGACCTTCGCCCACCTCCAAACGCCGCCGGAAGGCAGCGCCTATGCGGGCGGACTTTGGCAGACGGTTCTCCCCGGAGTCGGCGGTGCAGCGGTGAGTCATACCGGACGCATGGGAGGATTCTCCGCCGTCTTCCACGCCGCCCGCGACCGCGCGTGCGTGACGGTTTTCACGATCGGCGACGGCGGCTGGGAATGGCTCGGCGAGGAAATCGCCAGCACCGCGCTGCAGGCCGCGCCGTAGCCCCGACGACGTCGTCGCAGCCGGAATCCAAGACCCACGGATGGACACAGATGAAACACGGATTGATCGGATTCCATCCGTGTTTCATCCATGAGCATCCGTGGCCAAATCAAATACCTCCCGCGCTGCGAAAATCGCACTCGGATTTCTCCACGCCAGCCACTATCCATCGCGCACCGTTCCGCGTGTTGAAATCCTCCTCACTCCCGCCCGATCCCAATGATCCCAATGATCCCGCCAGTCGCGCCCTGATCCGCGCGCGGCCGTGGCAAGCCCTCCTGCCGGTGATCCTCGTCGCGGGTGCCGTGGTAGCCATCGTCCTCACCGTCTTCACCGGCCGCCCCTCCACTCCTCCCGGCACTTCCTCCACACCCGCGCCCAAAGCCGCCGCGATGGACGACGTCGCGATGGAAGAACGCGCCCTCGCCATGCAGCGCGACGGCGACCTCGCGGGCGCCGAGCCCCTCTTCCACACCATCCTCGCCACCCGCCAGGCGGCCCTCGGCGCCGAGCACATCGACACCCTCGCCGCGATCAACAACCTCGCCAATCTCCTCCACGACCGCGGCAACAACGCCGAAGCCGAAACCCTGCACCAGCGCTGCCTCGAAGCCCGCGAGCGCACCCTCGGCCCCAAGCACCCGCACACCCTCGCCAGCTTCAACAACCTCGCCCTGCTCCTCTCCGCACGCGGCGATTTTCCGGGCGCCGAGGTCCTCTACCGCCGCGGCTACGAGACTATGAAACGAGTCGCCGGTCCCGAGGATGGCGACACCCTCAACATGCTCAACAACCTCGCCGGCGCTCTCTCCGACCAGGCCGACTACGCCGCTGCCGAGCCCCTCTACCGCCAACTCTCCGCCGCCCTGCAAAAGAAATACGGCGCCGAACACCCGAGCACCCTCGCGGGCGAGGGCAACCTCGCCAATCTCCTCCTCCGCCAAGGCCGGGCCTCCTTCGCGGAACCCATCTACCGGCGCTGCCTCGAAATCCGCGAGCGCACCCAGGGCGCCGAACATCCCGAGACCCTCCTCGCGCTCTCCAACTTCGCCGCCTGCCAGCTCGAACTCGAGCTTTACGCCGAAGCCCAAAAGCTCTACCTCCGCTGCCTCGCCAGCCGGCAGCGCGTCCTCGGCGTCGAGCACCCGCAGACGCTCGCCACCGCGCAGAATTTCGCCCGCACCTTGCGGAAAAAGGGCGACCTCGCCGCCGCCGAGGCGCTCGCCCGCACTGCCCTGACCGACCACGAGCGCGTCCTCGGCGCGACGCATCCCGACACCTTCGACATGATGGGCACCCTCGCCGATATCCTCCGCGATCGCGGCGATCTCGTCGCCGCCGCCCAGCTCTACGAACGCGCCCTCGCCGGCCTCGGCGATTCCCCCGGCGAACAGCACCCCACCACCCTCGCCGTCCTCTACGAATACGCCGTCCTCCGCCGCGACCAGCGCGATCTCCCCCAGGCCCGCCGCCTCGGCAGCCGGCTCATCACCGGCGCCCGCCACTCCCTCGCCCCGATGCATCCCGATCGGGTGAAGTATCAGCGCTTCGTCGAGTCCCTGCGCTGACCAACGGATCCCGGCCCGTCAGCCGCCACCGCACGCCGCGAGAATGTAACACTCCAGCCCTTGGCATCCCCGGCCTCGGCGATGAAGATCTGCTCGCCGTTAACGTCGGCGCGCCGGGATCGGGGGATTACTGACGCGTCGGCTCGGCAAACATCCAGGGGCTCTCCGCAAATCAGCGGGGAGCCCCTCTTTTTTTTCCGGGATAGCGGCGCTATCCGTGACCCCATCGGTGCCGCCGAGAATTCCGTCCGTGACATTCCCGTGAACCACGCATTTGTCGCTTGCCCGTCACCCGATTGGCGCACTCTCCACCCCTTCGTCACGTTCGGCATTGCGTCGTCACATTCGCGGCAAAAATGTGACGGTAGAAGACTTGGATGTGTGGCGAAAAACTCCACACAACAGCGTTCGTCACCACTCGACCTACTCTATGAAAAACCGACACCACCTCCTCACCCTCGCGGTCGCGATCACCCTCGCGAATGCCGCTCACGCGCAAATCACCGGCCCAAGCTCTTCGGCTTCGCCTTACGTTACCTCCTCCATCCCCGGCGTCACCGTCACGTCGATCCTCACCGTCGGTGATTCCGTGAACCTCAAACCTGATGGCATCACGCCTTACCGCATGGTCGGCATCCCGGACGGCATGGGCGCCTATGACAACAACGACGGCACCTTCACCGTGTTACTCAACCACGAACTCGGCAGCGGCGTTGGCGTCACTCGGGCGCACGGGGCCATCGGATCGTTTGTCTCCAAGTGGATCATCAACAAGTCGAACTTCAGTGTCGTCAACGGCAGCGACCTCATTCAGACCGTCTCGACCTGGAATACCGTGAACAGCAACTACAACGCGCCCACCACCGGCATCGCCATCGGGCGCCTGTGCTCGGGCGATCTCGCTCCCGTTTCCGCCTATTACAACAGCCTCTCTGGCTTGGGCACGCAGAACCGCATCTTCCAGAGCGGCGAGGAAGTCGGCGCCGAAGGCCGCCAATTCGCCCACATCGTCACCGGCGCTTCGGCTGGCATCAGCTACGAACTGCCCCGCCTCGGCAAGTTCTCCTGGGAAAATGGCGTGGCCAACCCCGGCACCGGCGACAAGACCATCGTCCTCGGCACCGACGACACCACTCCCGGCCAAGTTTATCTCTACATCGGAAATAAGCAGAACACCGGCAACGACATCGAAAAGGCCGGTCTGACGAACGGCGGCCTCTATGGTATCAAGGTCACCACGACCAATCCTGACCGCTTTGAAAACCGCACCACTGGTTTCGATGGTGTCGCCGCCAACGAAGACGCGCAAGGCTTCACGCTCTTCAGCCACGGCAACGTGGAAAATACCACCGGTGCCGCGCTGCAAGCGGCTAGCGCCGCAGCCGGCGTGACGGAGTTTCTCCGTCCCGAGGACATCGCCTGGTCGCTCACCGATGCGACGAAAGCCTACTTCGTGACCACCGATCGTTTCGACACCGGCATGACCGTGGGGGCGTCGCGTTTGTGGGAACTCGCCTTCTCCGACGTCAACGACTTCACCCTCGGCGGTTCGATCAGGATGCTCATCGAAGGTAGCGGCGCCGCCGACGGCCAGATGTTCGACAACATCGCCGTGACGCTCGACGGCAAGATCATCATCCAGGAAGATCCGGGCAATCAGGCCTACCTCGCCAAGACCTGGTCCTACGACATCGGCACCGACACCCTCACGGAATTGCTCGTCTCCGACTCCGCGCGTTTCTCGGCACCCCTCGCGCCTTTCTCGCAGGACGAGGAAAGCTCCGGCGTGATCGACATCAGCGCCATCATCGGCGACGGCAATACCTACTACCTCGGGAACATGCAGGCGCACTATGGCATCGCCGGAGAACTGGTCGAAGGCGGCCAGCTCTACGTCGTTCAGGCCGTCCCGGAGCCGACTACCGCGATCTCGCTCCTCGGTGGTCTCGGCCTGCTCCTCGGTTTCCGCCGCCGTCGCGCCTAAGCCACGCATCCCCAATTCCCGCCGGAGCTTCTCGACACGCGACGAGCAGCTCCGGCGCGGGATCGGGCAAAATACTCACCCATTTCCCAGATGCGCTCCTTCCTCCTCCTCAGCCTCGCCTGCGCCGCGCTGGCGCTCGGCGCACAGGCGGCAGACTGGACGGAGTCGTTCGATGGCGACCTCTCGGGCAGCGAATCGGCCCCGACGCCGCTGACCTTCGGCCTCGGGGTGAACGTCATCACCGGCACCATGGGCGCGGATGCCGGCGATGGCATCCCGCTGGATCGTGACATCTTCACCTTCACCCTCGCGCCCGGCCAGTTTCTCACCTCCATCAATTTCCTCGCCTTCAGCCCTACTGGCGCCTCCTTCTACGCCATCGCGCCGGGCACGAGCATCAGCCTCACCGACCCAGCGGGGCACCTCTCGAATGTGCTCATCAGCAGCACCGGTGAATATCTCGACGACCTCGACCTCGGCGCCTACAGCGGCGGCACCGGCCTCGCCGCCCCGCTCGGCGCCGGCTCCTACACCATCTGGTTTCAGGAACTCGCCTCAGTCGTCAGCTACTCCACGGCCTACACCGTCGTTCCCGAGCCGTCTACTTGGCTTGCGGTCGTCGGCGGCATCGCCATGTTTTTTGGAATCCGTCAACGTCGACGCGCCTAATCGGGGGATATAGACGCGTCGGCTCGGAAGCCGAAAAGGGGCTCCCTGCAATCCGCGGGGAGCCCTAATTTTTTCGCTCCCCCACCTGCCCCGCTGCGGCGGCGTAGCTCGGCTCTCCAGAGCCGTAAGTCGAGGCGCTGCGACGACTCCGGGGAATCCGCGCCACTCCACCGCGGGGGCGACGGTTCGCGACGCCGCTGGCCCGCCCTCCGAGGGATCGGTGTTTTGCCGCGACCGGGCGCACGCGGAGATCGGCGTCGCCGGCGCGGAATTCGCCAATCCGATCCTGTGAATAACCCGTGAATAACCTTTGCCCGCGCGACACTTTCCGCTATCTCGTCTCATTGATTTGAACTTCTGCTTCCCACCCTCAGGAAGGTTCATTCGCGCGGTCGTCCTCGCTTCGGCGTTGGTCTGGCCGGGCGCTGCCCTGCTCGGCCAGAGCGCCAGCCAGGCGAGCGATGCGGCGAAGCGGCTCCAGTGGCTGAACTCCCGGGTGCCGCCCAAGGACGCGGTGGCGCCGAAATCGACGCCGGCAAAAGTCGCGACAGCGCCCAAGGTCGGCTTCCGTTCCAGTCCCCACGCGATCAGCGCCCGCACGCCGGAAATCCCGCCCGTGGACGCCGCTCCCGCGCCGACTCTTCCCGCGGAAAAACGCCTGGCGGAATCGAGCCCGGCGGAACCGCTTCCGACGAAATCGGAACCGGCGGCAGTTTCTCGCCCGGAACGCCGCCTGGCGAAAACGACTCCACCTCCCTCCGCCAAAACGACCCCGGCTCCGCTGGCCAAAACGACCACTCCCGCGGACGTCGCAACCCCCTCGCCCGCCAAGACCCGGACGGCGGAAGGTCGGTTCGCGAAAACGACCCCACCGCCAACCTCCAAAACAACGCCCGCGCCCCTCGCGAAAGCGCCGACGCCCGCGGTCGTGGCGGAACCTTCACCCTCGAAGAATCGCGCGGCGGAAGCGCGCGTGGCGAAAGCGACTCCGCCCCCGAAAGCCACGCCCGCGCTCGTCGCGAAGCTGACCACCCCGAGCGCCATCACGGAATTGCCCCCCGCGAAAAGCCGCCCCACGCAAACTCGCTCGACGACCGTGCCCAAGCCGACGATGGCCCCGGCGCTCACGGCGATGTCCTCGATGAAGCCGTCCCTGAACAGACCCGAGCTCCCGGTGCCGCCCGCGCCGCCGGTGAAGGGTCGCTATCCCTGGAAGACGGGGATCGTCACGACTGTTTTCTGGATCGGCGAACCGCCGAGCGGCAACAACTTCACGCCCAACCACAGCAGCTCGTGGGACGTGAATTGGGCGCAGAACTACGGCGGGTTCGATAACCCGGACCCCGCAGCGCGGCGCAATTTCCTGCCGGCGAGATTCACGCCGCGACTGAATCCTTTTTACGTCGCGCTGCCCTACAACGATGTGACCCGGGGCACGACCAAGCCGGAAGCGCGCCGGGCGATCCCGTGGTTCCGGGAGGAGTTCGAGCGGGAAGGCCAATCGGTCTGCCGCGACCGCTGGGTGGCCATCCGCAACCGGGCCGGGCAAATCGCCTACGCGCAATGGAGCGATTGCGGCCCCTTCCGGACGGACCACTGGCAATACGTCTTCGGCAACGAACGGCCCAAGCCGAACCTCAACCAGGGCGCGGGCCTCGACGTGTCCCCCGCGGTGCGCGACTACCTCGGGCTCGACGGCCACGACGTGACGGACTGGAAATTTGTGGAATTCAAGGAAGTCCCCCACGGCCCCTGGGCGCGCCACGGGGAGAACAACGACTTCGTGATCAAAGGCACGCGTCCCGGAAAAAGCGGTGCCGCGGCCACCGACCGCCGGGCCGACAACGCCACGCGGCTGCGTCTCGGCGGGATGTGAGTTAAGCGCGCGCCGTCGCCGCGCCAGCGAATCGGCCATCGTGCCGGGCGTTCAGCGAATCCAGTCGAAGTAGCCGAGCGCTTCCAATTCGCTGCGCAGCTTCGCGGACTGGGTGGCGTCGAGCGAAGTGTTCGGCAGGCGCGCGGGGCCGACGTTCACGCCGAGCATTTGCATGGTCTCCTTGGCCGCGCCCATGTAGCCGTAGCCGACGAAGAGCTTGATCAATTGCACGCCGCGGAACTGCTCCTCCCGCGCGGTGGCAAGGTCGCCCGCGGCAAAGGCGCGGAGGAGGCGCTGGTAGATGGGGGCGGCAAAATTGAAACCGCTGCCGACGGCGCCCCGCGCTCCCATGGCGAGGGCTCCGAGCATGTGTTCATCGAAGCCAAACGGGACGTCCCATTTTCCGCCGCCGGCGCGGAGGACATACTGGTAGGACATCAGATCGGAGTTGGTGAACTTGAGCCCGGCGAGCGTGGGGATGTGCGCGGGCGCGCGTTCCAGGAAATCCGGCATCGAGTGGCTCAGGCCGGTCATCGGCGGGATGTCGTAGTAGTAAAAGGGCGTGGCGGGCGCAGCGGCAGCGACGCGCGCCATGCTGGCGATGAGCGTATCGAGATCGCGCGGCTTGAAATAGCACGGGGCAACAGCGGCGATGGCGTGCGCGCCGAGTTGCTCGGCCTGCGCGGCGAGGATGCGGGCGTCTTCGAGGCAGTTGGCACCGACGTGGACGACAAGCCGAAGGGCGGTGCCGCGGACGACTTCGCTCCAGCGCTGGGCGAGCGCGCGGCGTTCGTCGAGGGTGAGCGAGGAGCTTTCACCGGTCGTGCCGCCGACAAACACCGCGCCGACTTCCCACTTCACCATGAGCGCGGCCTGCCGCTCGACGATCGAGAGGTTCAACGAACCGTCGGCATGGAAAGGAGTGTGAGTCGCGGCGACGAGGCCGTGAAGGCGCGAAGAAGCAGGGATGGTCATGAAGCGGTTTCAAAAGAACGCGGGCGGATCAGCAGGACGATGACGATGGAGATGAGCGCGACGCCGGCGAATGAGCCGAAGATGATATTCAGCGGGACGTGTCGGTCGGTGAGCACGCCGAAGACCCAATCGGCCACGCCGCCGAAGGTCATGCTGACGAAGTTCATGATGCCGTAGCCGGTGGCGCGCAATTCCGGGCGCGTGATCTGGCAAAGGATCGGCATGTTGTTGCAATCGAAGAATCCCCAGCCGATGCCGAAGAGGACGAGGCCGCCGATGGCGAGGCCGAAGGAATTGAGCTGGGGCGCATTGCCGACGCCGAAGAGCGCGGGGATGATGAGCGCCATGCCGATGGCGCTGACGTAGATGCGGCCACGCGGATTGGTCTGCATCCATTTGTCGGCGAGCCATCCGCCGAAGATCGCGGCACACAGCGCGGCGGCCTGCCAGTAGATCGCTGCGGACACCCCGGCCTTGCCCTGGCTGATGTTAAAGGATTTCTGGAGGATCGCGGGCATCCAGTCGCGCACGACCCACGCGGCCACGGCGGGGAGGGTGAAATAGAGCGCGAGCAGGATGAAGGAGCGGTTGGTCAGCAGTTCGCGCGCGGCCGTGCCGACGGAGGGCTTCATCAGGTTGCCCGGGGCCGAGGCATTGCGCGGCACATCCTTGAGCAGGAACAAAAGCGGCACCGCGTAAAGCACGCCGACCAGACCGGTGTAGTCGAAAGCCTTCCGCCAGCCGAGCGTCTCGGAATCAGCCACGTAGCCCGCGAAACCGCCGATCATCACACCGCAATAAATGCCCATCTGATGAATGCCAACGGCCCGTGAGCGGGTCGGGCCGGTGTGAAAGTCCGCGATCAAGGCGAGCGCCGCGGGGATGTAAAAAGCCTCACTCACGCCCATGAGCGTCCGCGCCCAGAGCAGGCCGGTGTAGCTATCGACTTGACCGGTCCACCAGGTGATCGCCGACCAGACGAAGAGGCTCGAGCAGATGGTGAGCTTGCGACTAAAGCGATCCGCGATGTAACCGCCGATCGGACTGAAGACGGCATAGACGAACTTGAACTTGCCGAGCATCAGCCCCCAGTTCGCCTCGCTGCCGATGCTCGGGATGTCGGCCATCACCGAGACTTTCATCGACGCGATCATCTGCCGGTCGAGGTAGTTGAGCAGGGCGACGGGAAAGAGCAGCCCGACGACGATCCAGGCGAGGCGGGAGACGGAGGGGGAATTCATGAATCGCGAGGACGACCGGCGGCGAGGATCAGGACTGGTCGTGCCCGGCCAGCAAGCGAGCTTCATCGACGCACTCTGGAGGCACAGGAATCTCGAAATAAACCGCCGTAGTATCGGTGGAGCGATCAGTGATGTGATGCAGGCCCTGGCGCAACTCGAAGCGGAGCCAAGAGGGTGAGCCATCCTTCCCGATCTCGAAAGAAACCGTTCGGCGGCCCTGAGCAAAGTCCATCACCGGGATGAAACGGCCCGGTGTGTAGAATCCGCTCCGGGTGAAGATGACCACCGGTTCATGGCGCGTGGTTATGTGTCGCGCGACGCCGAACAGGAAGTGCGCAGGCACGGCGATGATCGCGCCGAAGAGCGCGCCACTCCAGAGCCCATTCAGGCTGAAGATGAGCGCGAGTCCCGGGTTGGATTTAGCAAAGGCGCCGATGACTCCGAGAATAAAGGCGCAACCGAAGATCACCCAAAACGGAATCCAAAAAAGGAGCTTCACCCGCCAACTCTGATCCGCCAGGGCCTCGCGCTCCAAAAGCGTGGCCATCTCGGGACGATAGTCCCAACGGGCAAGATAATCGCCGCGACGCATGGCGCGGAATTCCGGCCAAGTGCGCCAGCTTCGAACCAAATTGAAAGCCACGCCCAGAAACGGCAGAGCGGCCAGAATGAGGAAAAACGTCAGGTCGCTGCGCACGACGACGCCTTGACCGCGCAGCACCTCGAGAGCGAACCCGGCGCCGACGATGACGACCGTGATCCAAAGATAAATCACGGTCAGACGGCTCGCGGAAGTTTCCAAAGCATGGGTGATGGGTTCCCGGTTGCTGGGGAGTGAGCAGGTGGTGTCGGACGGCGGCATGGCTGTTGGCGGCGGGGTCAGCGTGTCGTGGAGTTCACGGAGTGGAGAGCGCCCAAACTTCCGGCGTCCGCACCCGCGGACGCACCTCGCCATTGGGCACCACCACGCGGCCAAGCCACGACACCGTCGGCACAGTGGCGCGGGAAAACGGCAGATTGTCGACGACCGTCCACGCGTCGGTCTTGGTCTCATAGAGCAGCGTGTTGCGCGGAAAGCCGGGGTGCTCCTTCACGGGTTGGAACGTCACGTTTAGTCCATCATCGCCGCTGAAGATCGCGAGGCTGGAGCCGAGCGCCGGAGCTGGCGAAGGCGCGGCCACGGCCGCCCGCGGCAGATCCGCGAGCTGCTTCCAACCTTCCCCGGGCGTGAAGCGATAGGCATCACGCAGAAATTCGCGAACCGGCTTGCCGTCGGCGTCGGCGGTCAGCTTCGCGCCGCTGAAGAGGTAAAACGAACCCTCATGCACGCCTGCCACGGCGAGCATCCGCTCCGGGCCGGGCCACGGATCGAGTTCCACCCAGATCGGCTCCGGCGCATCGAGATCGAGCGCCCAAAAAGTATGCAGCGCGGTCGTGTCCGTCGGCTTTTCGATCCCACCCGCAATGTAGATGGTGTGACCGATCAGCGCGCCGCAGGCATTGGCGCACGGCTGGGGCAACGGCGGCAGCGCCGTTGTTTTGAGCGCGCCGCCTTTCCATGCGAGGCGGAAGCTGGAGGAGTAATGCTGCGTCGCATCGCTCCCGCCAAAGCAGAGCACGCCGTCATTCACCATGACCGATACTCCGTAGCCGATCTTGCGCGGCAGTTTGCCCGCACGCTGCCAGCGACCACCCGGTTTGGTCAGCACGAAGACGCTGTCAGACCATTTCTTCGTGAGCGGATCTTTCCATTTGTCACCGGCAATGTTCGCGCCACCCGCGACGATCAACGCCCCACCGCTCACGCCGGCAAACGGCCCGGCGAAGCCCTCGGCATCCGGAATCTTCGGCAACTGGCTCCACTTCATCTCCGGTGCCGGCACCTGCCCGGAAACGCTGACGGCGTGGAGGAAAGACGCCATGACCACGACCACAGAGAGGTTCGCTCGCATGGCGTCACCACTCCCCTTTCCGCCCAAACTTCGCCCGCGCATTCTCGCCGAAGCGCCGACCTGCATCATTGATTGCAGCCAGTACTTCTGCCGTCGATTTACCCGCCGTGTCGCGAGCGGCGGGGATCACCGTCTTGCATTCATTGGCATCCATGAACCGCGCCGCTTCGAGCAGACGCGATTCGTCTTCCGGTGGGATGGCGAGGAAGCCGTGTTTGTCGGCGTGGATGAGTTGGCCCGGAAAAATCTGGCGCCCGAAGACTTCGACCTCACAGTTCCAGCGCACCGGACACGAGAAGGCGTGCCCCACGCAGAGCCGCCGCGCGAGTGCCTTGAAACCGGCGTTGGTCATCTCGTCGAGGTCGCGGATCGCTCCGTCGGTGATCGTGCCGACACAGCCGAGCCCGCGATGGATGTTGCTGTTCACTTCGCCCCAAAATGCCCCGATCGTCCGCGGTTTGTCGAGATCCTGCACGACGACGATCTTGGGGCCCGGCTCGCTCGCGACGTATTCGCGATATTCGCTCCACGCCCGCGGGTTCTTTGCCGGATGCTCCGCCTTGCTCGGCTCGAAAACGACGGTGATCGCGTAGCCGACCATCGGCCCCATCTGCGGCATAAAGTCACGCGTCTCCTCGAGATTGAAGCCCGCGGCGCTGGCGTCGTGTCGTGTCAGTTGCTCCCACCCATTGTGGATTGTGGGCGTGTTCCAGCGTTTCAGTTGCAGCAGGTCGGCGTGGGAAAGGCGGGGTGAGTTCATCCGGTTTTCTGTTTACTGCGCCGCATTGTTCCCGGCGGTTTCGGCGCCAGGCAGAAGGACGCGGCGCATTACGGCTCCGTACGTCATTTGCCGTCGGTCAGCCATTCGAGATTGAAGCGCGCGAGCGTGAGACGACCGCCAGCGAAATGGCCAAGACCGGTGTTGCTGCCACTGGAGCCGTAGAAGCAGAGGACCGTGTCGTTCTTCGTCACCGCGATGTCGCTATACATGCTCGGACCGGGCTCGATGGATTTGTTGACCGCCCACGTCTGACCTTCGTCGTAGCTGAGCTTCACCGAGACGTTCTTGCGGTCCCGATTTTTGCCCGGCGCTTCCTTGCCGTCGGCGCGACTGAGATTGTCGGGATTGGAAAAAAGGATGCGGTTCTTTCCGAATCTCCCATGCGTCGAGTAGCGCACGATCCCGCCCATGCAGATCGGCTCCAGCAGCGCGTTGTCAAACTTCGGCGTGCTCCAGCCCGTCGCGCCATCCTTGCTGATCGTGACGAGCCTCCGGTGCGCTTTCGATTCGCTCCGCACATTGAGCATCACACTGCCATCCACGAGCTGCACAGCCACCGTTTCGCTGGGGTTGATCCACTCCTCGGTGCAAGGCACGGCAATCTCACCCGCCTGCCACGTCTTCCCATGGTCGTCGCTGAAGATCGTCGCCGTCACCGATGGGCGATGTGCGTTACCGCCCATGCCAGTCGAAAGCCACACCGGCACGACGAGTCGGCCATTCCAAAGTTGGATGCTGTGGTTCGGCCCGGTCGCGAGCACCTTCCAATCGTAGTCCTTCTTGAAGCCATCGAAGGCCGCAGTGATTTCCGTTGGCACGCTCCAGTTCACGCCGTCGTCCGTGCTGCGCTGGTAAAAGCAGCGCTCGTATTCCAGACAGAAGAGCATGTGCACCGTGCCGTCGCGATCCGCGATGAGCACCGGGTTGTTGTAGGTCACATCCTTGGGATCGACGTTTTTCATGCGCAGCGCGAAGGGGTTCTTGGTCTTCGGCCCGAGCACGTCGGCGATGCTTTTCGGCGCGCTCCAAGTCTTGCCGTCGTCGGTCGAGCGGCGCAGCAGGATGCGGATGTCATCCCAATCGCTGACTCCGGCCGCGCGCTTCCGCGCCTCGCACCACGCCAGCACGCTGCCCTGCGCCGTCACGACGACTCCGGGGATGTGATAGAGCTGATAGGCCGGATCGTCGCCCACGGTGAATAGGTCCAGTTTTTCGAGAAAGGGCTCAGCCGCGCGACTGACGAGCGCAAGCGTGAAAACAAGCACGGTGAGGAGGCGAGCGGTGGTCATGGCTTTTCGTTGCTGGAGTGAGAGAGAATCGCGGCCGTAAAGACGAGCGTTGTTTCGCACCAGGGCCCTTGAACGAACGGCTCGCTGCCTGCCGAGTGGGCGAGTGAGCGGAGGGGGAAACGCATGACGGGAAGCTGAACGACGAAAGCTCCTGCGAAAAGCCGGCATTGCTGGTTCATTCATTTGACCAGTCGCGCCGCCGCTTGACCTCCCCATTCACCGCACAACAATCCGCCCATGCGCCTCCTCCCCCTGCTCCTCTGCCTCTTCCCCGTCCTCGCTCACGCCGCCGATCCCGCGCCGCGCTGGTGGAAGGGCAACCTCCACACCCACTCCCTCTGGAGCGATGGCGACGACTTCCCCGACATGATCGCCGACTGGTACAAGACCCGTGGCTACCACTTCCTCGCCCTTTCCGATCACAATATCCTCTCCGACCACGAGCGCTGGGTCTCCATCGCCAAAAACAAGGGCGGCGAAGCGGCCTTCGCCAAATACGTGACCCGCTTCGGCACCCCGTGGGTCGAGCAGCGAGGCGAGGGCGAGGCGAAGGAAGTGCGGCTCAAAATGCTCAGCGAGTTCCGCCCGCGGTTCGACGAACCGGGCCGCTTCCTGATGATCCAAAGCGAGGAGATCACCGGCAAATCCGTCCACATCAACGCGACCAACATCCAGGAAGTCATCCTGCCCTACAGCGGGCCGACACCGGAGACGAGTGAGAGCGTCGTAGCCTCGATGCAGCGCACCGTGAATGCGGTCATGGAGCAGCGCCGCCGCACCGGCGTGCCGATGTTCCCGCACATCAACCATCCGAATTTCAAATGGGCCATCACCGCCGAGGAATTGCTACAGGTCGAGAACGAGCGCTTCTTCGAGGTCTATAACGGCCACCCGATGGTTTACAACGAAGGCGACGAGATGCACGCCGGCACGGAGCGCGTGTGGGATGTCCTGCTCACCCAGCGCCTCGCCATCCTCGGCAAGGAGCCGTTCTTCGGCCTCGCGACGGATGACTCGCACAACTATCACGACGACCCGAAAAAGACGAGCCGCTCGGGACGCGGCTGGGTCATGGTACGCTCGGCCAAACTGACCGTCCAAGACCTGATTGCCGCCATGGAAGCCGGCGATTTTTACTCCTCTTCCGGCGTTACTTTGAAGGATGTGCGCCGCGAAAAAGACCGGCTCGCCGTGGAGATCGAGGCGGAACCGGGCGTGACTTACACCACCGAGTTCATCGGCACGCGAAAGGGCTTCGATCAAAAGAGCGAGCCCGTGACCGACGCGAACAGCGTGGTCCAGCGGGTGACCCGCCGCTACAGCAAGGACGTCGGCGCCGTGCTCGCGACCGTCACGGGAGCAAGCGCCAGCTACACTTTGAAGGGTGACGAAATCTACGTCCGCGCCCGGGTGGTTTCTTCCAAGCTCAAGGCGAATCCGTATCGCGAGGGAGAATTCGAGCAGGCGTGGACGCAGCCACTGATCACCGGCGTGAAGTGATCCTCGCGATCAATCCCTTTGATCACCCGGCACCCAGGGTTGGTATGAAACGAAGCTCTCCCCCATGAAGCCACTGCCGATCCTTGCCCTGCTCCTGAGCGCAGTCGCGGCCCTTGCCGCCAACGCCAATCGCCTCACCTACCTCGACGACTCGTCGCCGTTCTGGCCGACGCCGCAGTCGCCGAAATTCACCACCCCGCAGTGGGTCGGTGAGCCGGGCGTGGAAGCCGTCGTCATCCTTGCGATCGACGACATGCGCGACCCGGCGAAATACGAAACGTTCCTGCGCCCGATCCTCGACCGGCTCAAGCAAATCAAACCAGCCCATGGCGGCGATGGGCGCGCGCCAGTGAGCATCATGACGAACGTCGTGCAGGCCGACGATCCGCAGCTCGCCGCGTGGTTGAAAGAAGGGCTCTCGCTGGAAGTCCACACGCTCGCGCATCCGTGCCCATGCCTCGGCAAGATGTCGCTCGAAGACGCGGCGAAGACTTACCACGGCGGTGTGGACCTGCTCGCGAGCGTGCCGGGCAACAAGCCCGTCGCCTTCCGCATGCCCTGCTGCGACTCGATGAACTCGGCAAGTCCGCGCTTTTTCGCGGAGATCTTCCCGCACGCCAGCGAGGAGGGAAACACGCTCGCGATCGACTCGTCGGTCTTCACGCTGCCGCCCGACGAGCGCTTCGCGAAATATTTCCCGGCCGTGCTGCGCCCGCCGATGAAGAAGACGCTCGGCGACTACGCGGGGTTCATCGAGGACTACCCGTACCCCTACGTCATCGGTCGCACGTGCTGGGAATTCCCCTGCATCGTACCGAGCGATTGGGAAGCCTTCAACCTGCTCGGCGCGAAGTCGGCAACGATGCTCGAGGACTGGAAAGCCGCGCTCGATCGCATCGTCGAGCAGCGCGGCGTGTTCACCGCGGTCTTTCATCCGCACGGCTGGAGCGGGCCGGAGCAATGGATCGAATTCATCGACTATGCGGAGAAGACCTACGGCCAGCGCGTGAAGTTTCTCAACTTCCGCGAGGCGCTCGAACGATTGGAGAAACACGCGCTCGGCGGCGCCTCCCTGCGCGAGAGCGGCACGCAGTTGCTGGACGTGAACGCCGACGGTTTTATGGACGCCGTCTCGGCAAAACAAACGCGCATCTGGGAACCCAAGCAGCAGCGCTGGCACGAAACCACGACACCCGCGGCGCCGAGCGGCGCGACCTTCGGCATCGTGCGCGACGGCGCTGCTTCGCTCCTCACGAAATCCGGCGCGTGGACTTGGAAGGACAACGCCTGGCAACGCGACGATGCCCTGGCCCACTCCGCCGCGCTGCGCCTGCGCGATTTCGATCGCGACGGCACCTGCGAATTACTCGCGAACAACGGCATATTTTCATGGAAGGACCAGCGCTGGCAGCCCGCCGATTTCACGCTGCCACCCGATTGTGCGCTGCTCGATCCTCAAGGCCGCGACAACGGCCTACGTTTCGCCGACCTCAATGGCGACGGCTACGACGACGTGATCCAATCGAACGACGCCGGCTACGCCATCTATCTGTGGGCCGGCACGGTGAAGGCGAATCTCGGCTGGAAACGCGGCTGGCCGCACCTCGTCAGCAAAGGCCCC
>JBBQYR010000017.1:0-45439 GCA_038208565.1 Chthoniobacterales bacterium | reverse complement strand
AACTACGCATCGCCGCTGGTGTTTCCGCGCTCACAGCGGCCACCAGCGAACAGATCCTGGCTGCCGGTGCCGTGCCGGGCTATGCATCACCGGTTGGATTGGCCATCCAGCGCACCAGTGATCCACAATCAGGGCCACCATCTGGTGCTCTGTGATCTTGGTCACATTTACATGGATTTCATGCGCGGGCCGAAGATGGAAGGAGGCGAAGTCAACCGGCGGCTTCTGGCCCTCTGCGGGTTGACGGAGAATCAACAATTGACCCGCAAACGGGAGCCGAAACCGCTCGGGCACTTTCATGCGCCAGATGTCATCGCCTCCAAGGGGCACATCGTCATCCATCCCTTTGGACGCGGCTGGGGCGATTGGCCGGAAACCGTCTGCGAGGAGGTGCGCGCCGCGTTGCGTTCGGTGCCGGCCGACGTCCGCGTCTTTGTCATCTCCGCCGATTACGTGGCGACCGACGGGCGGGTGAAGAAGGAGAATTTCCACTGCGCCCTGCCCAACGTGACGGTCTTGAAGAACCTTTCCGCGCCCGCGGCTTTCACGCTGGTCGCCACGGCGGCGCGATTTCTCGGAAACATTTCCGCTCTGGCGCAAGTCGCAGCGTTTGAAAACGTTCCCTCGATGGTCTTGTACCCGCCGCGCTGCTCGGATTTCGTCCCGCCGTTCAATAATTATTCCAGGACGATTTGGAACGGGAACGGCATCGCACTGTCGGGCGAGACCATGTCCAAGACTGACCTTCGCGCCGCCGTGGTGCGATTCGTCGGCCAGCCAGGGACGACCCCGATCATGCGCAACGATTTTCGCGATCTAGATCCAAGAGCGGCAGGCCACGGCATTGCGCTGCCGGCGCTATAGCTCGATAAGAATCAACCCGGTGGCCGTGTCGAAATAAGTCACGGAGATGGGTTTCTCCTGGAGAGAGGTGAACGCCTTGATGGCCGCCCAGACGCGCGAATCGAGGACATCATCGACGAGCAAGCGGTCGGTGAATTGCATGTATCGAAGCAAGTCATGGAGGGCACCCTCCGCGGTGTGGTCGCCATCGATGTGGATCAGGTCGAAGCGCGTCCGACCGGTGCGGGCGGGAATGTCGAAAGTCTTGGAATCGCTCAGGAAGAGCTGCGCCTCGATGCCCAGAAGTTTGAGCGAAGCGGTGGCTTGGGCGTTGGACCCTTTTTCATAGGTTTCCTGATCGACTCCGAAAATCTGCGCTCCCGGTCCCGCCCCCGCCGCCAGCGAAGCGAGGGAATAGCCAAAGCGCACACCGACTTCGAGGATGGAGCGAGGTTTAAGCACCGCGGCAATGGCGTGGTAGGTGGGATAGGTGCGATCATTGGTATAGAGACCACAGGATTGATCCTTCTCATGGAGAATGCGACCGAGTGTCTGGAGCCAATCGAGAGAAAGATGTTTCTCGATGAGGTGCTTGCCGATGGAGCCCTTCGGACGATTCAACTTAACCATAGGTCCGCAGTAAAGCCGTTTGAGTCTTGCCTGGCAATGCCTTGCTGGGCTGTCAATCAGGCCACGTGCCGCAGAGCTTCGATCGGGTTCATCATCGCTGACGCGGCGGGGAGTCGCCGCCCGGCTTTCAGACGAATACCAAACGCCAGCCGACCGGTTGGCCGACTTCGAGAGTCAGCCAAGCCCAACTCGCCGGAGCGCCGCGATTGGGGCGGGTGATGCAGCCGGGGTTGAGGAAGCGGACGCCGTTCACGAATTCGTCGCGCGGGACGTGGGTGTGACCGTGAAGGAAGATGTCGCAGCCCTTTGGCGCGGTGCGGCTGGGGATGTGCTCAAGGTGCAGGCGCGTGCCTTCGAGTTCGAGATCGAGGATGAGCGGCCACTCGAAATGACCGTCGCAGTTTCCCCGCACCCAGCGAACCGTCGGCCCGATGAGCTTGAGCCGCTCAAGGATGGCGGCTTCGCAGATGTCGCCGAGATGCCAGATCTCGGCGGCATGCGAGATGCCGGCCACGACGCTCTCCGGCAGGCGATCGTGCGTGTCCGAGATGACCGCGATCCGCATGCCGGCGGCTTAGCGGCCGGTGTTCGACTGGACGGCGAACGAGTTTTGGATCACGTCGCGCACGCGGCTCGCGGGCAGCACTTTCTTCGTCTGATAATCGACGTTCCCGTCCTTGCCGATGATCACGATGTTGAATTTGTCGGTCACGCCATACGCGCCCGCGACCGCGGGGCCGTTGTCGGCCACGGCGAAGGGAATGTCGGACTTGATGAGGCCCGTGTCCTCGGTGAAGGCGGCGACGAAGACGACCTGCTTGCTGGCGAACTGCTGGTAGATGTCCTTGAGGTTCTTGGCCTGCGCCTTGAAGTCGCCGGTGCGCGGCGAATTGGCGATGACGAGCACGACGGGTTGGCCGCGCAGCGCTTTGAGGGACTTCATTTTGCCGATGCCGGGGATGCTGAAATCCGGCGCCGGGCGGACGACGGCGGCGTGCGCGGTGGCCAGGGCGGCGATGAGTGAGAGGGCGAGGAGAAGTGGGCGCATGGGATCAGACTTTGAGGATTTCGGCTTCCTTGTGGTTCACGGCTTCATCGATCTTTTTGACGAAGCCGTCGGTGAGTTTCTGGATTTCCTTTTCGTAACTTCCGAAGGCGTCCTCGGTGAGGGAGCCGTCTTTCTCGCCTTTTTTCAGCGTGTCGATGCCCTCGCGGCGCGAGGAACGGACGCGCACGCGGGCTTCCTCGGCCATCTGCTTGATGCTTTTGACGAGGTCCTTGCGGCGCTCTTCGCTGAGCGCGGGAATGGGCAGGCGGATGATCTTGCCGTCCACGGCCGGGTTGATGCCGATCTTGGATTCCTTGATCGCTCTCTCGATGTCCTTGGTGGTGCTGGCGTCGAAGGGCTGGATGACGAGCAGACGCGGTTCGGGCGTGGTGATGAGCGCGAGTTGCTTGAGCTTCATCGACGAACCGTAGGCCTCGACGTCGATGTTTTCGACGATCGCCGGTGAAGCTTTGCCCGTGCGCACTGCGGAAAACTCGTGCTGCATGTATTCGAAGCCTTTTTCCATCGTGGCCTCGGTTTCGAGGAGAATTTCGTCGGGGTCCATAAAGCGTTAATCGGTGGTGACGAGCGTGCCGACTTTCTGGCCGAGCACGACCCGGCGGATGTTGTCGGCCTTCATCATGTCGAAGACGATGATCGGCATCTTGTTGTCCTGGCAAAGGCTGAAAGCCGTCGAGTCCATGACCGAGAGGCGCTTGCTGAGCGCTTCGCCGAAAGTGAGGTGGTCGTATTTCGTGGCCTTCGGGTCCTTGAATGGGTCGGCGGTGTAGATGCCATCGACCTTCGTAGCTTTGAGGATGACCTCGGCGCCGATCTCGTTGGCGCGCAGGGCGGCGGTGGTGTCGGTGGAGAAAAAGGGATTGCCGGTGCCGCCGACGAAGATGACGACCTTGCCGTCGCTGAGTTGGTCGATGGCGCGGTTGCGGATGAAGGGTTCGGCGACGTTGTCCATCCTGATCGCCGTCTGGGCGCGGGCGTCGAGGCCGAGACCTTGCAGAGCGCTTTGCAAGGCGAGGCCATTGATAACGGTGGCGAGCATGCCCATGTAATCGGCGGTGGTGCGTTCCATGCCGCGATGGCTGGCACTCAGGCCGCGCCAGATATTTCCGCCGCCGATGACGACCGCGATCTGCACGCCGAGATCGTGCACGTCTTTGATCTGCGAGCAGACCTGCTGGACGATTTCCGGCGAGATGTTGTCCTGGCTGCCGCGAGCTTTGAGCGCTTCGCCGCTGAGTTTCAGCACGATGCGCTTGTATTTGGGCTTCGAGGATTTGGCGGATTTTCCGCGGGCAGAGGACTTGGGCATCGCGCGCAGAGTGAACACGAACGTCTCCGCGCTTGGGAAGGGAAATTCTGTGCGCGGCTGCCCGGCGGCGCTGCTTTAGAGCGGGGCGCCGGGCAGAGCCGAACGGACGGCGACGCGTCCCGGCGTCTCGACGAACGCGCCCGCGAAATCGATCACGGTCATCCGTCCGTATTGGGCGTGGAAACCGGCAGCCGCCCCGGCAACGCGGAAATTCTTGCTGAAGATATTCTTGCGGTGACCGCGGCCTTTCACGCCGTCGTCCACGATGAGCCGGATCACGATGGCCCGCGCGTCGCGCACACCGTAGTCGATGTTTTCGCCCGCGTGACCGATCGACTGCCCGTAGCGCGCCATGCGATCCCACGGCTGGCTGCCATTGCTGCCGCGGTGGCCGCGCCCGCCGGCTGGGCCCATATCGAGCACGTGCGTCAGGGCGCCTTGGGCAATGCCGTCGGAATACGCGAGCGGCGGCAGGGGGCGGGACTTTTCCAGAAAGCGGACCGCCTCCCGGACGACTTTTTCGCCTTCCACGCCGCGGTAACCAACCAAGCGACTGGCCACAATCTGGGCGTACTGCTGGGGAGCGGTGCGGGCCAGACTCATCTCGGCGACGACCTCCGAGGCCAGATCGGCAGCGGAAGCTGAGAGGGAGAGAATCACGAGGCTGAATAGACGAACGAGCAATTTCACAATTTCTATAAAGCAGACCCGATGCCAGCGTCGGGGGATGTTGGGTGGTGGAATTTGTGCCGCGCCCATCAGCAAAGTGTGTGCCTCTGGCGGTCTGCCCTTTGCTAACAGTGGCGCGAGTCACATCACACCCTCTCCGCCCGCTGATTTGGGACTGGAATTAACCTCGCCCCGGTCGGTCCCGCTCAGATTCTATCCACCCGCATGCTCGTTCGTTCGCTCTCCAGCCTTTGGCTGCGCCTCGCGCTGCCGTTCCTGCTCTTTGTGGTGGCAGGGTCGATCGTGCTGGCCATCTGGCTGCACGCTTCGGGGCAGCGCGAGTCGCGCCGCGTTTTCGCCACGCTCGCGCGGACGAACGCCGATTTCATCAAGAGCGCCAAGCTCCCGGCCAATGAACGCGTCGCGAATTACCTGAGCCGCGTCTTGAACATGCGCGTCTTTTTCCGCCATGGCGCCTGGGATATGGTGTCGGGCGCGCAGGGCGGATTTTCGCTCAAGAAAAGTCTCGAGACCGTCCCGCCCATCACGGGCGCGCTGGAGCGTTATCGCGGCACCTTGCAGGCGCTTGGCGAGGAGCAGGGGATTGTGGAAACCGGCGGTGGGTTCGAGGCGATCGCGGTGCCGCTGGAGAAAGACCTGAGCCTCATCCTCGTCCACGAGATCGAGCCCGCGTGGTCCTTCCTGCTGCGCCCCGATACGCTGCTTTTGCTCGGCGCATTCTGGGCTTTTTCTGTCGCGCTGGCCTGGGTGCTGGCCCGGGGATTTGTCCGCCCACTGCGACTCCTCGCCGAGCGCCTGCCGCACATCGAGCACGATCCCGACGCCGCGCTGCCCGGCGCCGAACGCAACGACGAGATCGGTCAGCTCGCGCGCGCTTACCTCACCACCCGCGCGCTGCTCGCGCAGGAGCGCATCCGCCGCCAGCAGGCCGAACGCCTCGCGTTGCTCGGGCGCATGGCGACTGGCCTCGCGCACGAGATTCATAATCCGCTCGCCGCCATCCGCATGCACGCGCAGCTCATCGAATCGTCGAGCAACGGCGAACTCGCCACGACCGCCCACGAGTCACTGCCGGTCGTGCTCGGCGAGGCCTCGAAGATCGAGGGGCTCGTGCAGCAGTGGATGTTTCTCGCACGCCCGCAGCCGCCGCAGACCGCGCCGGCCGATCTCGGCGAGATCGTCATCAGCGTGGTGCGCGCGACCGCTCCGCAGGCTGCGCATGCCGGCGTCCGCCTCATCAATGAAGTGCCGCCCGGCCTGCGCGCGCGGGTCGATGCGCGCCGCATCTCGCAGGCGGTCGGCAACATCATCAACAACGCCATCCAAGCGATGCCCGGAGGCGGCACGCTCACGATTTGCGGGCGCGAAAGCACGACGGTCGAACTCACTTTCCAGGACACCGGACGCGGCTTTTCGCCCGAGGCGCTGGCCCACTATGCCGACCTCTTCTTTTCGACGAAAGAAGGTGGCATGGGCATCGGGCTGAGCGTGACCTCGGAGATATTGAAAGCGCACGGTGGCGCGCTGATTGTCGTCAACGCCCCGTCCGTCGGAGCGATCGTCACGCTGCAGTTGCCCTTGCTAAACGAGCGGCGCGAACGTCCAGCCATCCGCTATCCGAAACCCGAACCGGCATGAACCCCATCCTGATCATCGAAGACGAACACGCGATCGCCGGCGCCCTCGGCGCGGTCTGCAAGCGCCTCGGCCATGAAGCGCGGCTCTGCTCGAGCGGCAAGCGCGGCCTCGAAGAACTCGCGCGCGGGGAATTCGCTCTCGCCATCCTCGACATCGGCCTGCCCGACATGAGCGGGCTCGAAGTGCTGAAGCAGATCCGCCAGCAGGCGCCGCAGCTACCCGCGCTCATCATCACCGCGCATGGCAACCTCGACAACGCCGTCGCCGCCAAGAAGCTCGGCTCCGCGGGTTACCTCGTGAAGCCGCTCGATCTCCACGAGGTGCAGGAAACGATCCGCCAGCTCGCGAGCACGCCGCCCGCTCCCGCCGTTCCGGAGCAGGTCGCGCCTTCGCTCCTCATCGGCGCCGCGCCGGCGATGCAGCGCACCTTCGTCGAAATCGCCCACGCCTGCACCAGCGACGCGCCGGTGCTGATCAGCGGGCCGACCGGCACGGGCAAGACGCTGGCCGCGCGCGTCATCCACACGAACAGCCCGCGCAGCGACGCGCCGTTCATCACGCTGCACTGCTCGGCGTTGCCCGAGCAGTTGCTGGAGAGCGAGCTCTTCGGTCACGAAAAAGGCGCCTTCACCGGTGCGCTCACTTCGCGTGAAGGTCACCTTGAGCGCGCTCGTGGCGGCACGCTTTTCCTCGACGAAATCGCCGACATCTCGCCTGCGATCCAGGCCAAGCTCCTGCGCTTCGTCGAAGAGCACACCTTCACCCGGCTCGGTGGTCGCGAGGATTTGCTCGTCGATCTCCGCCTCATCACCGCGACCAATAAAGACCTGCGCGAAGAAGTGCGCGCCGGCCGTTTCCGCGAGGATCTCTACTACCGGCTCCACGTCCTCGAAATCGCCATGCCCGCGCTCCGCGAACGCCCGGGTGATATCGGCGCGCTGGCCGCTTATTTCCTTGGCTCCATCGCCGGTTCACGCCCGCTGCGACTCGCGCCCGAGGCGATCGATCTGCTCCAGCGCTACCCCTGGCCGGGCAATGTCCGCGAACTCCGCAACGCGCTCGAGCACGCGGTCGCGGTCTCGAATGGCGGCGTCATTCTCCCGCATCATCTCCCGCGCGAACTCCGCGAAACCGAAGCGCATTCCCCCGCGCCGCTCGATGCCCTCGACTCCGCGCTCGGGGCCTGGCTCGAGCGCCAACTCGCGGCGGGCGCGACTTATCGCGAGATGCACGACGAACTCGAATCGCTGGCGCTCACGCATCTGCTCGCGCATTTCGGCGGGAAGCCGACGGTGCTCGCCCGCGAGACGAAGATGAATCGTGTGACCTTGCGCAAGAAGGTGCTGCGGCTGGGCAAGGACAAGGATGCCGCTTCGCTCGAAGACGCCGACGATCTCGACGACGCGGAAGAGTAGGCGGCCCGAAAAAGCTTCCGGCGCGATTTGACCATGGGCCGCGACGAATTCATCTTCGCCGTCCCTTATGGCAGAAAACCATCCGGCAGAATCAGCGGTCGCGGGCCCCGAGCGGGTGCCGTTCTGGCGGAGCGTGGGGCAGGCGCTGCGCGGGGAGCAGCACGACTACACCTCCGAGCCGCTGAATCGTGCGGTGCTGCTGCTCTCCGTGCCGATGGTGCTGGAGATGGTCATGGAGTCGCTCTTCGCGGTGGCCGATGTTTTCTGGGTTTCGCGGCTCGGGCGCGATGCGGTGGCCGTGGTCGGCCTGACGGAATCGGTGATGACGCTCATCTACGCGGTCGCGATCGGCATCTCGATCGCCGCGACCGCGATCGTCTCGCGGCGTATCGGCGAGCAGGACCCGGAAGGCGCGGCGCACGCGGCGGGGCAGATCGTGCTCCTCGGGATCGGAGTCTCGGCGGGACTCGGCCTGCTGCTCGGCGGGATCGCGCCGCAAATCCTGCGGTTCATGGGCGCCGACGAAAGCATCGTCACGCTCGGTTCGGATTTCATGCGTGTGATGCTCGGCGGCAACGCCACCGTTTTCCTCATTTTCCTGATCAATGCGATCTTCCGTGGCGCGGGCGATGCCGTGATCGCCATGCGCACGCTCTGGCTCGCGAACGCGCTGAATATCGCGCTCGGCCCGTGCTTCATTTTCGGCTGGGGACCGTTCCCGGAGATGGGCGTCGCCGGCGCCGCCGTGGCCACGAACATCGGGCGCGGCGTCGGCGTGCTTTACCAGATCTGGCATCTCGCCGGGCATCACAGTCGGGTGCGCGTGCGCTGGCGGCACCTGCGGCCGGATCGACCGTTGCTCGTGTCCATCCTCAGCACTGCGGGCAGCGGCATCGCGCAGTTGCTCATCAGCACCACGAGCTGGGTCGGGCTATTTAAGATCCTCGCGCTTTTTGGCAGCGGCGCGCTCGCCGGTTACACGATCGCCATTCGCATTGTCATCTTCGCGCTCATGCCCGCGTGGGGTCTGGCGAATGCCGGCGCGACGCTCGTCGGGCAGAATCTCGGCGCCGAAAAACCGGATCGCGCGGAAGCGGCGGTGTGGATCGCCACGCGCTACAACACGCTCTTTCTCGGCATCGTCGGCGTGCTTTTCGTCGCGCTCGCGTATCCGCTCGCGCGCCTCTTCACCGCTGATCCCGAGGTGCTCGCCTACGCCCGGCAGGCGCTCTGGATCATCAGCCTCGCGCTGCCGCTCTACGCCGCGGGCATGTGTCTGGAAAGCGCCTTCAATGGTGCGGGCGACACCTGGGTGCCGGCGCGACTGAATTTCTACTGCCTCTGGCTCGGCCAGATCCCGCTCGCGTGGCTGCTCGCCCACACGTTTGGCTTCGGACCCACGGGCGTGTTCATCGCCGTGCCGGTCGCCTTCTCGGCGCTCGCGCTGTGGAGCGCAGTGCTCTTCCGCCGCGGTCAGTGGAAGCTCAAGCGTGTGTGAAGTCTGGCGGCAGGAGAGATTGTTTGCGCGGAAAAATCGATACCCTCGGCCGACACACGAGCGGCGATTAATCCAGCAAAAATTCGACAATATGCACCATCGCTCTCCTCTCCTTTTCGCCCTCCTCCCGCTGGTCGTGCTCAGCAGCCTGACCGGTTGTGACCGTCCAAAAGTCACCGTGGTCGAAGTAGCCCCGACTACTCCGGCCGCAGAACCTGTGGCCCAGACCAAAACGCTGGAAACGCAGCGACTGGGAGCCGCGATCGATCGGTTTCAGCAGGAGCCCACGGAGGTCCAGCACGCAGCCGTGAAGAAGGCCCTGGCGGAACTCGAAGGGGAGATTGCGGAACTGGAGGCGCTGGTCGCGAAGCGCTCTGGTGCCGAGCAAACGGAGGCTGCGGCCAAACTTCAGAACCTCCGCTCGTACCACGCCGCCGAACTGGTTCGCTTGAACGCCGCAGCGCCAAAGCCGGTGCTGCCAGCAGGGCCTTTGCCGGACGCTCGGACCGGGGCGGAAAAGGTGGAGGACTCCGTTGAGCGGGTCGGTAATTCCCTCGAAAACGCGGCGCGCAAAACCGGCGACGCCATCAAGGACGCGGTGCGCTAGTTCCAGTAGAAATTCTCCCGCCCGCCATTATGTCCACTGAGCTCACATCCGCCGATTCCTTCACCGCTGTCCCGGGCATGGGGGCCATCCCTCTCGAGCGTGGCGTGGCCTTTCGTGTCTGGGCGCCGCATGCCGGAGCGGTCTCCGTGGCCGGCAGTTTCAATGACTTCGACGGCTCCCGGCATCCTCTGCGCGCGGAGGAAAATGGCTGCTGGTACACCGAGGCCGAGACGGCCAAGGCGGGCGACGAATACAAATTCGAGATTACCAATGGAGAGCAAAAGCTCTCGCGCATCGATCCCTACGCCCGGCAGGTGACCAATTCCGTCGGCAACGGCGTGATCTATCGCGACGATTTCGATTGGGAGGACGACAACTTTCGCCTGCCCCCGTGGAACGAACTCGTGATCTATGAGCTGCACATCGGCACCTTTGCGCGCAGCGATGATGGCCAACCGGGCACGTTCGACGACGCGATCAAGCGGCTGTGTTATCTGAAGGCGCTCGGGATCAATGCTGTGGAGTTCATGCCGATCGCGGAGTTCGCGGGCGATCTTTCGTGGGGCTACAATCCCGCGCACATTTTCTCGGTGGAGACGGCCTACGGCGGGCCGGATGGGTTCAAGCGTTTCGTCAAGGCGGCGCACGCGCTCGGCATCGCGGTAATCCTGGATGTCGTCTACAACCACTTCGGTCCGTCCGATCTCGATCTGTGGCGCTTCGATGGCTGGAGCGAGAACGACAAGGGCGGCATCTATTTTTACAACGACTGGCGCTCAAACACGCCGTGGGGCGATACGCGGCCCGACTACGGGCGGGGCGAAGTGCGGAGCTTTCTCCATGACAATGCGATGATGTGGCTCGGGGAGTTTCGCGTCGATGGTCTCCGCTACGACATGACGCTCTACATCCGCAGCGTCTCGGGCAATGGCGGCGACGATTTGCACGAAGGCTGGACGCTGACCCAGTGGATCAACCGCGAGGTGGCCGAGCGCTTTCCCGGCAAGATCACCATCGCCGAAGATCTGCGCGGCAACGAAGCCATCACTCGGCATGAGAGCGAGGGTGGGGCGAATTTCTCCACGCAGTGGGACGACGGCTTCGTCCATCCGATCCGCGCGGTGATCATCGCCTCCGACGATGCGCATCGCGATATGGACACCGTGCGCGATGCGCTGCTGCGCCGCTACGCGGGCGACGCCTTTAAGCGCGTGATCTATACCGAATCGCACGACGAGGTGGCCAATGGTAAAGCGCGGGTGACTTCGGAGATCGATCCCAACGATCCCGAGGGCTGGTACGCCTTGAAGCGCTCGACGCTCGGCGCCGGGTTGGTCCTCACGGCACCGGGTATCCCGATGCTTTTCCAAGGGCAGACCGCGCTCCAGGACGGCTGGTTTCAAGACACCGATCCTGTGGATTGGAGTAACGTCCGCAAGTTCTCCGGGGTCACGCGGCTCTATCGCGATCTCATCCGGCTGCGCCTGAATGCCGATGGGGTTTCCCGAGGACTGACTGGCCAACACATCGAAGTCCATCACGTGAACCATGACGGGAAAATCATCGCCTTTCTCCGGCACAGGGAAGGCGGTGAAAATGATCACGTGCTCGTGGTGGCCAACTTCTCCGCCGCGAATGTGGAAAACTACGAAGTGGGCGTCCCGGTGGTCGGTCGCTGGGTGTCGCGGTTTAATAGCGACTGGGTCGGCTATCGCGAAGATCTCGGTAATTTCCCGGTCTTCGACGTGATGGCGACCGACGGCGGGCGGGACGGTCAGCCGGCTTCAGCGTCGGTCGCTGTGGCGGCCTACTCGCTCAGCATCTACACGCTGGGTGGTGATTAGGGGCGTGGGATGGTGGGTGGGGTTAAAAAGGGGGAGCGCTTACGCAATTCCGTAAGGAAGTTCGTGCAGGCTGGGAGCTAACTTTCCTGCAAGGTCGGGCATTCACCGGTAGCTTTTTTGCTCTCCCCATGACCCGACCGCCGCTTCTTTCGACCGCTCTGCTTTTCACCACGCTGCTCGCCTCGGCGCGCGCGGAGGAAAAGGTGCAGTTCAACCGCGACATCCGCCCGATCTTTTCGGACACCTGCTTCCAGTGCCACGGGCCGGATGAAAAGGAACGCAAGGCGGGCCTGCGCCTCGACACGCGGGAGACGGCGCTGAAGCCATCGGAGTCGGGCGAGATTGCGATCGTGCCGGGCAAGCCCGAGGCGAGCGAACTCGTGAAGCGGCTCACCACGGCGGACAAGGACGACCTGATGCCGCCGCGCAAGCTGCACAAGACGATCACCCCGGCGCAGATCGAGAAGGTGAAGCTGTGGATCGCGCAGGGCGCGGAGTATCAGGGGCACTGGGCCTTCCTCGCGCCGCAGCGGCCGAAGGTGCCGGACGTCGCGGACAAGGCCGCGGTGCGGAATCCGATCGACAATTTCATCCGGACGCGGCTCGCGAAAGATGGCCTGAAACCTTCGCCTGAGGCCGACAAGGCGACGCTCATCCGCCGCGTGGCGCTCGATCTCACCGGCACCCCGCCGACGCCGCAGGAAGTGGATACCTTCGTCGCGGATCAGGCGCCGAACGCTTACGAGAAAGTCGTGGATCGCCTGCTGGCCTCGCCGCGCTACGGCGAGCGGATGGCGGTGCAGTGGCTGGATTTCGCGCGCTACGCCGACAGCAACGGCTTCCAGAGCGACTCCAGTCGGCAGATGTGGAACTGGCGCGACTGGGTGATCAACGCCTTCAACCGCAACATGCCGTTCGACCAATTCACGATCGACCAACTCGCGGGCGACATCCTGCCGAACGCGACGCGCGACCAGAACGTGGCGACGGGCTTTCACCGCAATGGCCGGCTCAATGGCGAAGGCGGGCGCATCGTCGAGGAATGGTTCGCCGAGACGGTGATCGATCGCGTGGAGACGACCGGCCTCACCTGGCTCGGGCTCACCTTCAACTGCTGCCGCTGCCACGATCACAAATACGACCCGATCACCCAGAAGGAGTTTTACCAGATGTTCGCCTTCTTCAATTCGAGCGACGAAAACGGCGTGCTCGATGAATTTGGCGGCGCGGGCGCGACGCGGCGTGGCGGAAACTCGCGACCGGTGATCGACCTGCCAACGCCCGGGCAGGAGGTGCAGATCGCCAAGCTCGAGGAAGCGATGAAGACCGCGCAGCAGCGCGTCGCCGAGGCGCAGAAGCAACTGCCGCAGTTGCAGAAGGAGTGGGAGACGAAGTTCACCGCGCAGCTCGATGCGCAGGAAGAAACCTGGCGCGTCACGGATCCGACCGCGGTGAAGAGCGAGGGCGGGGCGACTTTGACGAAGCAACCCGATGGCACCTGGCTCGCGAGCGGGAAGAATCCGGCGAACGACATCTACACGATCACCGCGCCGCTGGTGGCTGGCAGCTTCAGCGGGCTGCTCCTCGAGGCACTGCCGGATGCGTCGTTGCCGAATCAAAGCCTCGGCCGCAATGGCAATGGGAACTTCGTCCTGACCAGCGTGGAGGCGGAGATCACCGCGCCGAGCCTCGCACAGCAGATCGTCGTGGACTTCACGAAGGCTGAAGCGGACTACGAGCAGAAGGGTTACGAAGTGAAGGCGATCGTGGAGGAAAACGCGCCGCGGAAAAAAGGGCCGCGCTCGAAGAAAGGCTGGGCGGTGGATGGCCCGACGAAGCGCGACCCGCGCAAGGCGATGTTCGTCGCCGGGACGCCCGTCACGGTGCCGCCCGACGCCACGCTCATCGTGCGGCTGAAGCACGAGTCCGGTTTTCCCACTCACAACATCGGGCGCTTTCGCGTTAGCACGACTTCGCAGCCCCCGGGCACGGTGAAGCTCGAAGGTGGTGGAACGCCCGAGGCGATCCGCGTGGCGCTGGCGACGGAGCTCGCGAAACGCACCCCGGCGCAGCGCACGGAGCTCGCGAAGTTTTACCGCGCCAATACCGACAACCCGGCGACGCGTGCCGAAACGGAGGTCGCGGCGGCGAAGAAGAAGCTCGATGAGTTCGGCGCGAACGTGGCGAGCACGATGGTGATGAAGGAACTGCCGCAGCCGCGCGAGGCCTTCCTGCTCAAGCGCGGCGAATACGACAAGAAGGGCGACAAGGTGGAGCGCGGCGTGCCCGCATCTTTGCCAGCGCTGCCGCAAGGCGCGTCGGTGGATCGGCTCGGGCTCGCGCAGTGGATCGTCTCGCCGCAGAACCCGCTGACCGCGCGGGTGTGGGTCAATCGCGCGTGGGAGAAATTCTTTGGCATCGGCCTCGTGCGGACGACGGAAAATCTCGGCTCGCAGGCCGAGTGGCCGACGAATCCCGACCTGCTCGACTGGCTGGCGACGGAGTTTGTCCGGCTGAAGTGGGACATGAAGGCGATGCAAAAAACGATGGTCATGAGCGCGACGTATCGGCAGTCGTCGCAAGTCACGCCGCAACTCGTGGAGCGCGACCCGGAGAACCGACTGCTCGCGCGCGGCCCGCGCTTTCGCCTGCCCGCCGAACTGATCCGCGACCAAGCGCTCGCGGTGAGCGGGTTGCTCGTCGAGAAGATCGGCGGCCCGAGCGTGCGGCCGTACATGCCCGAAGGCGTGTGGGACGAAACGAGCAAGTATGGCGACCTGCGCGGCTACAAGGCCGACACCGGCGACGGCCTCTACCGACGCTCGCTCTACACGATCTGGAAGCGCACCGCCGCGCCGCCTTCGATGACGATGTTCGACTCGCCGACGCGGGAGATTTGCACGGTGAAACGCTCGCGCACCAACACGCCGCTGCAGGCGCTCGCGCTGCTCAATGAAGTGACTTATGTCGAAGCCTCGCGCGTCCTGGCGCAGCGGATGATCGCGGAAGGCGGCGCCACGCCCGAGGAGCGGATCGCGTGGGCTTTCAAGCGCGTGACCTTGCGCCCGCCGACGCCCGACGAAGTGCAGGTCCTCACCATCGGCTTGAATAAGCGCCTCGCTCGCTACGAGACGAAAGCCGACGACGCGCAGAAGCTCGTCTCCCTCGGCGCTTCCAAGCCCGACGCGAAAGCCAATCCCGCCGAACTCGCCGCCTACACCACGACGGCCAACGTGCTCCTCAACCTCGATGAAGTCGTCACTCGCGAATAAGCCATGAACTGCAACGACCACCTTCTGCTGAACCTCACCTTCGCCCAGCGCGCGGCGCTCACGCGGCGCACTTTCCTCCAGCGCTCGGCATCGGGCATCGGCCTTGCGGCGCTGGGTTCGCTGCTCGGCGAACGGATTGCCCAAGCGTCTGCGAAGCCTGCAAATACCGGCCTGCCCGGCTTTCCGAACTACGCGCCCAAAGCCAAGCGGATCATCTATCTCTTCCAATCCGGCGCGCCGTCGCAGATGGATCTCTTCGACCCAAAGCCCGAGCTCGCGAAGCGTCGCGGCGAGGATTTGCCGGACTCGATCCGCAAAGGCCAGCGCCTGACGACGATGACTTCCGGGCAGAAAAAATTCCCAGTCGCGCCGTCGATTTTCAACTTCGCTCAACACGGCCAGAGCGGCGCGTGGTTCAGTGAATTGCTGCCAAATCTCTCCGGCATTGCCGACGATCTTTGCGTGGTGCGTTCGGTTTTCACGGAGGCCATTAACCACGATCCCGCGATCACCTTCATGCAGACCGGCTCGCAGCTCGCCGGCCGGCCGAGCATCGGCTCGTGGGTCGGCTACGGACTCGGCAGCGCATGCCGGGATCTCCCCGCGTATGTCGTGCTCACGTCGTTCGGCACCGGACGCAAGGACGACCAGCCGCTCTATGATCGGCTCTGGAGCAGCGGCTTCCTGCCGTCGGAGCATCAAGGGGTGAAGTTCCGCAACACCGGCGATCCCGTCCTTTATCTCTCGAATCCGGCGGGTGTGGATCGCGAGACGCGCCGCGAGACGCTCGATGAACTCGCTGCGCTGAACAAAAAGCGCTTCGACGTGCTCGGCGATCCCGAGATCCAGACGCGCGTCGCGCAATACGAGATGGCCTTTCGCATGCAGTCGAGCGTGCCCGATCTCACCGATATCTCGAAGGAGCCGCAGAGCGTGCTCGACTCCTACGGGCCCGAGGTGAAGACGCCCGGCACTTACGCTTCGAACTGCCTGCTCGCGCGCCGTCTCGCCGAGCGCGATGTGCGTTTCATCCAGCTCTTCCACATGGGCTGGGATCATCACGGCGGCTTGCCGGCTGCGATCAAGGGCCAGTGCCGCGACACCGATCAGCCGACGGCGGCACTGATCAAGGATCTGAAACAGCGCGGCCTGCTCGATGACACGCTCATCGTCTGGGGCGGCGAATTCGGGCGCACGATCTATTCGCAGGGCACGCTGAGCGAGACGAACTACGGCCGCGATCATCACCCGCGTTGCTTCACGATGCTCCTCGCCGGCGCGGGCATCAAACCCGGCACGACGCTCGGCGAGACCGATGACTACTGCTACAACATCGTGAGCAACCCCGTGCATGTGCACGACCTCAACGCCACGATCATGCACCTGCTCGGCATCGATCACACGCGGCTCACCTATCGCTACCAAGGCCGCGACTTCCGGCTCACCGACATCGAGGGTCACCTCGTGAAAGCGGTGCTCGCCTGACCAGCGCGCGCCTTTAGCGAAAGCAGCCCCACAGCTCCTCGGCGAAGAGCCGGTGGCCGCGGTCGTCGGGGTGATTGATGGTGTTGTCGAGCAGCGTGAGGTAGGGCAGGCCTTCCTGGGCGAGGTGCTCCCAGCGCGCGGAAGCGTCGGCGAGCGCGAGGTTGCGTTTCGTGGCGAAGTCGCGGAGCGCGAGCACATACGGGCGCCGCTCGGGTTCGCGCATGTTCTTGAAGCCCATCATGCGCCACATCGTGAAGTGCGGCGTGATCAGGATGACCTCGCTGCCGAGGGGTTCGAGGCGCTTGAGGATTTCGCCGTAGGTTTCTTCGACCAGCGCGGGCGTGAGGCCGGCGTCGTTGACGAACTCGATCGTCACGAGATCGGGCTTGGCCGCGACGACGCGATCGAAGCGCGCGGGGTTGGCGTCGCCCTTGAGCCCGCGATACGCGAACTTCTCCGGGTAAAGCCACTGCCGGCTATTCGAGCCGCCGGCGCTGAGGTTTTGCACGTCGATCTTCGCCTGCGGAAAACGTTCGCGCAGGCCGGCGGCGAAGACATCCACGTAGCGCAACTCGGGCTTCGAGGCGTTGCCGCCCGCGGTCACGGAATCGCCGAGGCAGACGATCGTCACTGGCTGTCCGGCCTTGAGTTTGGCGAGCGTCTTCGGGATGCGGCCGGGCGTCGTGGCAGTGACCGCTTTGCTTGCCGGCTCGCTGATCATCCAAATTTGCTCCGGCTTCACCTCCGTACCGCGATAGCCGACGAAGACATGCGCGACCGCCACGCTGCCCGCCTCCGCCGCGGGTGGCACCGGCGCGCTGATATGCGGCTGGCCTTGCTTGAGCGTTGCCTTGCCGTCGGTGCCAACTTGCACCGAATCCATGCGCAGCAGCGAGTAGCGGTAGCTCGCAAAGACGGTGTCCTCGGCGGTGACGCGGCTCTTCGGCCCGAGACCGACATGCGCCCACTCGGCGTCCACGAGGTAATCCTCGCCTTCCTTGAGCACCTCGCCGCCTTTCGTTCGACGAATCTCCAGCGAGCCCGGCTCGAACGATCCACTCGCATTCACGTCGCGCGCATTGCAGCCGCGGAGGCGCGTGCCTTTCGACCAGCCGACGGGTTTGTCCACGGAGAGCTTCACCGGTTCGTCGGTCTCGGTGACGGTCGGTGCCGGCGCCACGGCGAGCGTCGCCGCTTGCTTCACCGTCGCAGTCTGGCTGCCGATCTCGGCCTGGCCCGGCGCGACGAGCACGGCGGAACCTTGAGCGGTGATGTCGAGCGCGAGGAGGAGCTGTGTCTGGAAAAGGACGACGCTGCAGATGAGGGCGAGAGGCTTCATGAGGGGTGGATGGGGCGGAAGTGGTAACCACTCCTGCGGGGCGTCATTAGTAAGCTTGGGCACGTGCGATGGCGGCTAAGATCTTGCGCCCGGCGCGCATTCAGACGCATACACTTCGCTCCCGCCCACCCGGAAAACCCAACCCTCACGCCATGAAGATCCATCGTTTCCTCATTCCTTTTGCCGCGGTCCTGCTGGCTTTCGCCGCGCCACCAGCTTTCGCGCAGGAGCAGACCTCGCTGACTTTTGAGCCCAAGGAAGGGCCGGGCAAAGGTAAACACGTCGTGCTGCTGGCGGGCGATGAGGAGTATCGCTCGGAGGAAGCGCTGCCGATGCTCGCGAAGATCCTGAGCCAGCGGCATGGCTTCAAGACGACGGTGCTCTTTTCCGTGGATGCCGATGGGACGATTAATCCGAAGAAGGGCGACTCGCTCTCGAATCCCCAAGCGCTCGATTCCGCGGATGTCATCGTGATGTCGCTGCGCTTCCGCCACTGGTCCGACGACGCGATGAACCGTTTCGAGCAAGCCTATCTGCGCGGTGTGCCGATCATCGCGCTGCGCACTTCGACGCACGCGTTCAATTTTCCGCAGGACAGCAAGTGGGCGAAATACAGCTACAACTACGGCGGGCCGATGTGGCCGAAGGGCTTTGGCAAACAGGTGCTCGGCGAGACGTGGGTGGCGCATCATGGAGCGCACAAAAAGGAAGCGACCCGTGGCATCATCGAGCCGGGGGCGAAAGGCGAGCCGCTGCTCCGCGGCGTGCGCGACCTTTTCGGTGGCACCGATGTCTACACCGCGAACCCTTCCGAGGACGCGAAGATCCTCGTGCGCGGGCAGGTGCTGAAAGGAATGAAGCCGGACGACGGACCGACGGCGGACAAGGCGAAGAACAGCCCGATGCAGCCCGTCGTGTGGTCGCGCGTCGTGCAAAATGAAGCTGGGAAGCTCAACCGCATCCTCACGACGACGATGGGATCGGCCGATGATCTGCTCAGCGAAGGCCTGCGCCGATTGATCGTGAATGGCGTGTATTGGGGCGCCGGGATCGAGGTGCCGTGGAAGGCGAACGTGACGATCGTCGATGAATACAAGCCGTCGTTCTATGGCTTCGATGGCTCGCGCAAGGGGCTGAAGGTGGCTGATCTCGAACTCGGCAAAGCGATGCCCGGGGAACCGCTCGCCGCGCCTGATCCGGACGCGGAGAAAAAGGCTGCGGAAGCGAAGAAAGCGGCGGAGGCCAAGAAGGAAGCCGACGCGAAGAAGGAGACGAAACCCGAGGTAAAACCGGAAGCGAAGCCCGAAGAAAAGCCCGCGGTTTCCGGTGCGGAGTTGCTGAAGCGCGGCCCGCGTCCCGCCCGCCCGGCGCTCGCGGCGAGCAAGCTCCCGCTGGAATTGATCCAAGGCGAACGCATCGCGCTGGTCGGCAATTCGCTCGCCGAGCACTTCAACAAATACGGCTACTTCGAGACGCTCCTGCACTCGCGTTTTCCGAAGCTCGAAATCGACGTCCGCAATTTCGCCCGGCCCGCGGATGAAGTCGGCAACCGGCAGCGCTCCTCCGGCTATACGGCACTCGACGATCCGCTCGGTGCGTTCGGGGCGGACACGTTCTTTTGCTTCTTCGGCTACAACGAATCCTTCGCGGGCCCCGGCGGCGTGGCGAAATTCAAGTCCGACTACGAGAAGTTCCTCGACGACTCCGCGAAGGAATATCCGCGTGACGATACCAAGGTCGCGCCGCGGTTCGTCCTCGTTTCGCCGATGGCCTTTGAGCCGACGGGGGACAAATTTTTGCCCGATGGCACCAAGGAGAACGAGCACCTGAAGCTCTACACGACGGCGGTGGCCGAGGTGGCGGAAAAGCGCGGCCTCGCTTTCGTGGACCTCTTCGAATCGACGCTCGCTGATTTCACGGCCAAGCCCGGGTTGCAGTTCACGAGCAACGGCGCGCACACCACCGAGCCCGGTGATCGCCGAGTTTCCGAACTGCTCGACCGCGCGCTGTTCGGTTCCTCCAGTCCGGCGAAGTTTGGCTCGCCCGAATTCGAGCGCCTGCGCGCCGCGATCAACGACAAATCGTGGGTCCATTTCCAGGACTACCGGATGCTCAATGGCTGGTATGTCTACGGTGGCCGCAACACATGGGACAAGGAAACCTTCCCGCGTGAATACCTGAAAATCCGCGCCATGGGCGAGGTGCGCGACCGCTACGTGTGGGACCTCGCGCAGGGCAAGAAGGTGCCCGCGAAGCCTGATGACAGCAAGACGGGCGAGCTGTTCGTGCCGAAGACCATGTATGGCACGCAGCCGAAAAAGGAGCCGCCGGTGCTGAAGTATCCGACGCCCGAGGAGAGCATCGCCACAATGAAAGTGCCCGAGGGTTTCGAGGTGCAACTGGTCGCCAGTGAGCGCGAGTTTCCCGAACTCTCGAAGGTCAACCAGATCAATTTCGACAGCAAAGGCCGGCTCTGGGCTTCATGCATGACGAACTATCCGCAGTGGAAACCCGGCGACCCGAAGCCCGGCGACAAGCTGATGGTGTTCGACAACATCGACGCCAAGGGCCGCGCGCGGAAAGCCACGGTTTTTTACGACAAGCTCATCTGCCCGACGGGCTTCGAGTTTTGGAATGGCGGCGTGATCGTGGTCGATGAACCGCGGCTGCTGTGGCTGAAGGACATGGACGGGGACGACAAGGCTGACGTGGTTTTGGAACTGAGCGACGGTTGGGCGACGGACGACACGCACCACACCATCGGCGCGTTCGAGTGGTCGCCCGGCGGGCTGCTCCACATGCTCGAGGGCGTGTCGCTGAGCACCGCGGTGGAGACGCCGTGGGGCCCGTTCCGGCAGCAAGGCAAGGCGGGCTGCTACGTGCTCGATCCGCGCACGCAGAAGCTCCGCCACTTCACGACTCCCGGCTACGGCAACCCGTGGTGCTACGTTTTCGACTGGTGGGGCCAAGGCATCGTGGGCGACGGCACCACGCCGCAGCAGCACTGGGACACACCGCTCAGCACCGCGCCCTACGCCGGACGCAAGGGCCTGAACACAGTCTTCGACGGCGAAGGCATGCGCCCGAATGTCGGCACGGAGTTTCTCTACACGCGGCAGTTTCCCGCGGAATGGCAGGGCAACTTCATCTTCGCCTGCGTGATCAACATGAACGGCTTCACGACTTTCACGATCGGCGACGACGGCGCGGGCTACAAAGGCGCGCGGAAAAAGAAGCCGGGCAAGGACGAGAAGGGCAACGACAAGCCGGTGCCGGACGATCTGCTCTCGGCCGTGGACAACATGACTTTCCGCCCGGTCGATCCGCAGATCGGTCCCGATGGCGCCCTCTATTTCGGTGACTGGAGCGCCGCGCTCATCGGCCACATGCAGTACTCCCAGCGCGATCCGAATCGCGACCACAAGCATGGTCGCCTCTTCCGTCTCGTCTATAAAAAGAACCCGCTCCTCAAACCCGTCACGCAAGCCGGGAAGCCGGTCGGCGAGTTGCTCGACCAGCTCAAGGAATACGAGGCGCGCACGCGTTACCGCGCGCGGCGTGAGTTGCGCGACCGCCAGACACCCGAGGTCCTCGCGGCGGTCAATCGCTGGGTCGCGAAGCTCGATCCGACGGACAAGGAATTCGACCGTCTGCTCCTCGAAGCGCTGTGGGTCCAGCAGGGCCATCACGCCGTCGATCCCGCGCTGCTGCAGAAGGTGCTGCGGACCAAAACCGGCGAAGCCCGGGCCGGTGCGACCCGCGTGCTCGCCGATGAATGGGATCGCATCCCGAATGCGCTGGAGCTGATCCAGACGCAGATCACCGACGAGTTCCCGCGCACCCGCGTCGAAGCGATCCGCGCGCTGAGCTTCGTGCGCAACATCGAAGCCGTCGAAACGCTGCTCCTCTCTGCCGATCAGCCGAACGATTACTGGAGCGACTACACGCTGGAGATGGCGCTCGGCGCCTTGGAGCCGGTATGGAAAAAGCCGTACGAAGACGGCCAACTTGTCGGCAAGACTGAGAAATCGATCGCGCTCCTGCAGGACGCCGAGGCGCGCTCGAAACCCGGCGGCCTCGCGGCAGTCGCGTTGAAAAAGCTCCTCACGCAACCGAACCTGCCGCCCGCCGACGCGAGCAAACTGATCACCGAAATCGCCAAGGCGAAAGGCAGCGCCGACAACGGCAAGGCCGTCTTCCGTCGCATCTGCATCGCCTGCCACAAGTGGGGCGGCGAAGGCATCGAATACGGCCCGGCGATGAATGGCGTCGCCAAGCGCCTCAAGCGCGAGGAGATCGTGGAGTCGATCGTCGAGCCGAATGCGAAGATCGATCCGAAGTTCGTCACGACGAACCTCGAGACGAGCAATGGCGGCGCCCTGACCGGCTTTGTCGTGGAGGAATCGCCCGAGGCGCTCACCTTGCTCATCGCCGGTGGGACGAAGCAGGAAGTGAAGAAGGCCAGCATCCGGAAGCGCGAGAGCGTGAAGCAGAGCAGCATGCCCGAGGGCCTCGCCAACGGCATGTCGGCCAACGAATTCATCGACCTCGTCGAGTTCCTCGCCAGCTTGAAAAACTAGCGCCGTCCTTCACCAAAAAGCGGCGATTTTGCGAGTGACGGGCGCGGCCTTCTCCCGGCAGGATGCGCGCCCGTTGACTCTTCTTTCTCCCCCATGACTGCTTCCGCGGCGGAATCCGCCCCGCCGAAAATTACTTCGGACCAAAAGAAGTCCGGCCTCGCCGCGTGGCTGGGCTGGATGTTCGACGGGCTGGACATGCACCTCTACACGCTGGTGGCGCTCCCGTTTGTCGCGGAACTGCTGCACGTGGCGGTGACCGCGCCCGAGGCTTCGACGAAGGCCTCACTGATTCAGGCGGCGTTTCTCGTGGGCTGGGCGCTGGGCGGCGCGGTGTTTGGGCGCATCGGCGACATCCTCGGGCGCAGCCGCACGCTGTGCCTCACGATCCTGACGTATGCGGTGTTCACGGGGCTTTCCTTTTTCGCGCAGGAATGGTGGCACCTGCTGATCTTCCGCTTTCTCGCGGCGCTCGGCATCGGCGGGGAATGGGCGGTCGGCGCATCGCTGCTCGCGGAGACCTGGCCGAAGCGCTGGCGGCCGTGGCTCGCGGCGATCCTGCAGACGGCGGTGAATTGTGGCGTGCTTCTCGCGTGCCTCTCCGGCTGGCTGCTCGCGGGCACGGCGTATCGCTACATCTTCCTCGTCGGGGTGCTGCCGGCGTTCATCGTGCTGTGGATTCGCCGGGCCGTGCCGGAGCCGGAAGTGTGGGCGGAGGCGCAGGAACACGGCCGCAATCAACCCACCGGGATCCGCGCGCTTTTCCGCCCGGAACTGCGGCGCACGACGCTCATCGTCATCGCGGTCTGCTCGCTCGGGCTGACCGCGCATTGGGCGCTGATGTTCTGGCACTCGGCGCATCTCCGTTCGCTGGCGCAGCAGGCGTCGTGGTCGAAGGAGCACATCGATCGGCTGGCGAATCACGCGCTCTACCTTCTGATGATCGGCTCGATCCTCGGCAATTTCATCGCGGGCGGAATCGCCAAATACCTCGGCTACCCGCGCGCCATCGCGCTCTGTTTCACCGCGTATTTCCTCTTCATGATGGCGGCTTACGGCACGGTGCGGGATGTGCAGGGCGTGCTTTTCTGGCTGCCGCTGATTGGCGCGGCGCAGGGCGCATTTGCGCTGTTCACGATGTCCCTGCCGCCGCTTTTCCCGACGCTCGTGCGCACGACGGGCGCGGGTTTTTGTTACAATGTCGGGCGCGTGTTTGCGGCGGCGGGGACCGTGGTCTTCGGCCTCTTTGCCAAGGTGGGATCAGGCGCGGGAGCGATCTTTGATCATCGGCTGGCGCTGTGGTATGCCGGGTTTCTCTTTCTCCCCGCCGCTTTCGTGGCCTGGCTGCTCCTGCCGGAATCGGACGACGATCCGGCGGCGGCGAGCGAACTGCCGCGACAACTGATCCATGAACCCGCCGACTGATCCACGCCTTCTGCGCCTGCATCCCGCGGACAATGTGCTGACGGTCATCGCCACCCTCGAGGCGGGCGACCGGCTGCAGTTTGGCGCCGAGAGCGTGCTGGTGCCGGCGCGGCTGGCGCTCGGGCACAAAGTGGCGGCGCAGGCACTGGCCGCGGGCGAGAAGATCATCAAATACGGCGCGCCGATCGGCTCGGCAAAGTGCGCGATCGCGGCGGGCGAGCACGTCCATACGCACAATTTGCAAAGCGATTATCTCCCCACTTTCCAACGCGGCGAAGGCCAGCACTACGAACACACGACATGACCGGCTGGCTGCGCAACGACGGACGAAAAGGCATCCGCAACCTCACGGTCGTGGTCTATCTCGTGGAATGCGCGCACCATGTGGCGCGCGAGATGGTTTTCCCCTACCGCGAGAGCGGCGCAAATCTGCTCGGGTTTCCGGGCTGTTATCCGAACGCCTACGCGCATCGCATGCTCCGCCAGCTTTGCACGCACCCGAATGTCGGCGCGGCGCTGCTCGTGTCGCTCGGTTGTGAGGGGTTCAATCGCAACGCGCTGCTCGAAGAAATCCGCGCCACGGGTCGCCCGGCGGACGTGCTGGTGATCCAGCAGGAAGGCGGGACGCGGCGGACGATCGAGCAAGGCCGGGTGTGGATCGAAGCGGCGCTGAAGCAGATCGCCGATGTGCCGCGGGTCGAGATGTCGGTGAGTGATCTGGTCGTCGGAACCGTGTGCGGCGGCTCGGATGCGACGAGCGGCATCACGGCGAATCCGGCGGTCGGTCGCGCGTTCGATCTGCTCGTCGAAAGTGGAGCGCGGGTAATCTTTGAGGAGACCGGCGAACTCATCGGCTGCGAGCAGATCATGGCGGCGCGTGCGGCGCGCCCGGAACTCGCGCCGGAACTGATCGCGTGCGTCGAGAAGGCGGCGCGTTATTACACAACGATGGGTCACGGCAGCTTCGCGCCGGGCAACGCCGAAGGTGGGCTGACGACGCTGGAGGAAAAATCGATGGGCGCTTACAGCAAGAGCGGCAACTCACCGATCAGCGGCATCCTCAAGCCCGGCGACGTGCCGCCGGAATCCGGACTGTATTTGCTCGATGTCGTGCCCGATGGCGAGGTGCGCTGGGGTTTCCCGAACATCAGCGACATCCAGGAGATCGGCGAACTGATTGCCTGCGGCTCGCACGTTACGCTCTTCACCACGGGCCGCGGCTCGGTCGTGGGTTCGGCGGTTTCGCCGGTGATCAAGATCTGCGCGAACCCCGAGACGTTTCGACGATTGAGTGAGGACATGGATGTGAACGCTGGGCGCATCCTCGAAGGCGGCGCGACGCTGGAGGAAGTGGGGCGCGAGATTTTCGACCAAGTGCTCCGTGTCGCGGAGGGCGGTCGGACGGCGAGCGAGGCGCTCGGCCATAGCGAATTTTCCCTCGTCTACAAAAGCTTCGAGCCGCTCGGTCCCGGGTGTTTGCCGGGCTGATCCGCATTCCCATCCCTCTATGTTTAGCCTCAAAGAAAAGATCGCTCTCGTCACCGGCGCCGGCTCTGGGATCGGCGCTGCCATTGCGGAAACCTTTGCCCGCGTGGGCGCGCGAGTTTTTGTCGCCGATCGGGATGAAGCCGGCGGGCGGGCGACCGTGGACCGGATCGTCGCGGCGGGAGGAAACGCGGAGTTTTTGTCCTTGGACATCGCCGATGCCGGGCAATGCGAAGCCGTCGCGAGCACGGTGCTGGAGCGTGCGGGACGGCTCGATGTGTTGGTGAACAACGCCGGCATCGGCCACGTCGGCACGATGGCAAATACCACCGCCGATGATCTCGATCGCCTGCACGCGGTGAACACGCGCGGGACCTTCAATGTGATCAAGGCCTTCTTCCCCTCGATGATCGCGCGCCACCGCGGAGCGATCGTGAACATCGCTTCGATCGGCGGGTTGATCGGCGTGCGCGACCGCCTCGCTTACACGATCAGTAAGCACGCGATCGTCGGCCTGACGCGGGCGATGGCGCTCGATCACGCACGCGAAGGCATCCGTATCAACGCGATCTGCCCCGGTCGCGTGGAAACACCGTGGGTCACCGCGCGGCTCAAGGAATATCCGGATCCCAAAGCGGCCTACGAAGAGATGTGCGCGACGCAGCCGATGGGGCGGATGGGCAAGCCGGAGGAGATCGCCGCGGCGGCGCTTTACCTCGCGAGTGATGAGGCGGCATTCATTACTGGCGCGACGCTCACGCCCGATGGTGGCTGGAGCGCTGGTTAACCCCTCGTGACTTAGAGTGGGATGACCCAGAGGTTGCGGAAGCGCGCCTTGCCCACATTCGACTGGAGCAGGATGGGGCCGGGTTCGTTGCCTTCGTTCGAACCCATGCCGGTGGCCTCGGGAATCTCGACGTCGCTGTGGATAGTGATGCCGTTGTGGATCACGGTGACGCGGGCGTTGGCGGTCTTGCGATTGGCGGAATCGAAGCGGGCGGCGCGAAAGAAGATATCGAAGCTCTGCCAGGTCTCCGGAGCGGTGCTGGCATTGGTGCTGGGTGCGCGGAGTTTGTAGATTGCTCCGCAGTCGGTGGCTGTGGGCGCGTGGCCGAAGGAATCGAGGATCTGGATTTCGTAGCGCCGCTGGAGATACACGCCGCTATTGCCGCGGGCCTGTCCGGTCACCGTCGGCGGATAGCGCGGAATCCAAAACTCCGCGTGGAATTGGAAGTCCCGAAACTTCTCCTTGGTGGCGATGCTCATCGAGCCGACATCGAGCGCGCCATTGATGACCGGCCAGTCGCACGGTTTGCCATCGTCGCGCAACCAGGCGGAAGTGTCGCGACCATCGAAGAGGACGAACTTCCGCCCGATGGGCAAGGGCGTGCTGCTCGGAGCGGGTGTGGCGATGCGAGGTGCCGCGGCGGCGGGCAGTGCCGAACCCGGCAGCAACAGGTCGGAAGGCTTCACCGCTTTGGAAAAACCGTCGAAGCCGAGACCGCGTGCGGTGTAGTTGCCGACGAGGCCGACGTTGGCTTTGGAGGAAATCTGCTCGGTCATGCCGAGCGCCCAATAGGCGGCGTTGACGAGCAGGCGGCGGAAGTTTTCCTCCTGCATTTCGGCAGCGGTGCCCATCGTGCAGGTGAAGATGCGGTTGTAGCGTCCGAGGGGATTGCGTGGTTCGCGAGTCCATGCGACGGGCATCATCGGGCTGTTGACGTTTTGCTCCTGGCCATCGACGCGCCGTTTGCGGCCATTGGCGGCGCCGCCGATTTCGGTCATGCCGCTGAGCACCTGGCCGCGGAGGATGATCTTGGCATCGGCTGGCGGGTAGGCTTCGTAGACATCGGTCGGTCCGATGAAAGAACTCACCCCGCGCAGGATCGGGTCGGCGGAGGCCGCGGGCTCGATGATCGCGCGCGTGGCCTGGCTCTTGTGTTTACCCCAGTGACTGATCCACGTTTCGCCGAGCACCTGTTTGCCGAAACCTCCGAGCCAGATGCGATTGGCGTAGTTGAAGGACTGGTAAGGGCTGGAGGCCGGGATGCCATTGAATGCGTGGGTGCTGGTGCGCAGCGCGACGAAGGGTTTCCCGGCTAGATAGTAATCCGCGAAGAACTTCATCTGCGCATCCGGCCAGTTGCGAAAGCGGATGAGCGGGATGCACAGATCGGCGGTGGCCAGCGCCTCGAGGCCGGGCATGTTCCGGTATTCGGCGGGATCGATTTCACCGGTCTGAGGATCGAGGGAAAAAAGGACGGTGCATTTGAAGCCGTGGTGGAGTGCGAGAATTTTGGCCAACTGCGGTAGCATCTCCTCCGAGCGGTATTCCTCGTCGCCCGCGAGCAGCACAATGTGTTTGCCGGCGCCGGGTCCGGCACCGCCTTCAAAGACGATCCCGCCGCCGGGATTGAGGCGACTCGTCAGCACTGGGACTGCGACCGGCGGCGGTGTGGCCGTCGGAGTGCTGACGGTGGCGACGGGCGCGGGTGTGGATGGACGCGGAGCCGGCGTGAGCGCAGGAGTGGCGGGGCTGGCCAACCGAGGTGGGGTGGACGTGGCCGAGGAAAGACGTTTGAGCTGGATGTCGCGAAACCGCACTTCCTGGGGATTGGCCGTGAGCAATTGCAGACCGATCAAGCCGGAGAGCGCTTGCCGCGCGGGATCTTCGTCCACGATTTCCACGGTGGTGACGCCATTGATCTCGTGGACGAGGCGATTGCCTCGCGCCGTGATGCGCAGCGTGTTCCATCCGTCGGCCTGCCACGGCACCGCGCCACCGTCGCGCCGGAGGATTTCCTTCACGCCGAAACTGCGCCAGCGCACGGACTCGCCATAGGCCTCGGCCAGGACGCCGCGCGTGCCCCGTTCGTCGTAGAGCGCCCCGCGCCACTCGCGTTTCACGGCGTCGAGATTCATCTGATAACCGGCGAGCGCCCAAGTGGCCGGATCGACGAGCCGGCTGCGATACTGCACACCGCCACTGCCCGACGTGATCGTGAACGACGCCTGCAGGATGAAGTCCTCGGCCGGCCCGCCTTTCCAGATCAGAAAAGCGCTCTTGTTGGTGCGATTGGCGGGCGTCGCCTCGCCGACGATCGCTCCGTCATAGACCGACCAGATTTTCGGATCGCCATCCCAGCCGGTGAGATCTCGTCCATTGAAAAGCGGGATGAAGCCGTCCCTGGCAAGATTGGCGGCGCTCTCCGGGACACTCGGCGCGGGAGTCGAAGCGGCGGACACGGCCGCCGCCGATGGAGGCGTCGTTTTTCTCCACGGAGCCCACGCGAGGAGGATGACGCCGACGATGAAAGCGCCGATGCCGATCAGGTAGGGTAGTTTTTTTGGCGGAGGGCGCCGCTTGCCGGTTTTCTCTTTGCGGACTTCCGCCGCCGGTCGGGCGACGGCGGGATGACTGTCGGTCACGGGCAGCTTGCGCGTGGTATCCCGACTGGCGGGGGCGTTGCGGACCTTGGTGTGCGCCGCCATGAGTTCGCGGATCAATTCATCGTAACTCTGCGGGCGCTCCGCCGGGTTTTTCGCGAGCATCCGCGCGAGGAGCGGGGCGACCCAGCGCGGGCAATCCGGCCAGGTCCGGACGATGTCGGGCGGAGGCTGGGTGATGTGTTTGATCATCACCGCCATCGGGCTGCTCGCGGTGTAGGGAGTCTCGCCAGTGAGCAGGTGATAGAGGGTGCAGCCGAGGCTGTAGATGTCGGAGCGGAAATCGAGGTTGGCGTCGCCGTTTGCCTGCTCGGGGCTGATGTAATAAGGCGTGCCCATCGAGGCGCCGGTGCGGGTGAGCTGCGAATCGCCGATGACGCTCTTGGCGAGGCCGAGGTCGCCGAGCTTCACGTCGCCGTCGCTGGAGAGGAAGATGTTGTCGGGCTTGATGTCGCGATGGATGATTTTGGCCTTTTGCCACGCGTGATTCAGCGCGGTGGCGACGTGGGCGCAAATCGCGAGGGCCTCGACCGGGGCGATGCGTCCCTTGCGCTTCAGCCGATCCTGTAACGATTCGCCGTCCACGAATTCCATGGCGAAGTAGTGCGTGCCCTGGTCTTCGCCCGCGGCATAGACCTGCACGATGCCGGGGTGATTGAGCGAAGCGGCGGAGCGCGCCTCGGCCTTGAAGCGGATGATGAATTCCTCGTCGCTCGCCATGTGGGCGGGCAAAACCTTCAGCGCGACCAACCGCCCGAGCGAACTCTGCCGGGCCTTATAGACCGCGCCCATGCCGCCATGGCCGAGCTTCTCGAGGATCTCGAATTCACCGAGTTTTTGTGGTTCTGGGACGCTCATCCAAGGTCGCTAGACGGGTGGCGAAAGGCTTAGCGAATGCGTGCAAACCGTGCCAGCAAAAGTGACTCCCCGACTGATATTTTCCACTTCTCCGCTTCCTTCGAGGGGGGCGCGTCTGTTTCACTCCGCGGGACATGTTTTTGCCCGCTCGATTCCTTCGCTCCGCTGCCGCCGGCAGCCTTTTGCTCATCCTCGCAACTGCACTGGGCGGTTGCTCGATGTTTTCGTCGGAGCCTTCGACCAAGAAGGGCTGGTCGGTCTGGCCGTGGAAGGCTCCGTCGGGTCAGGACGCGACGCGGTATATCGAGTATCAGCGGACGCGCTCCGAGGGCGCGTCGGGGACCTACACGCTCGTCGCTCGCAACACCCACCCGAAGCGCACGATCGAGGGGCAAATGCGCACGACGATGCAGATCTCGCCGAGCGACATGAAGGTGGACAGCCAGTCATTCGTCCTCGGGCCCAATGAGCCGAAGAAGCTGCTCATCTACCCGGTGAAATATCAGCTCACTTACGAGGTGACGGCGGTCTTTCGGGACTAAAGGCGGCTTTGTCCGATGGCGCTCCGGGCGCGCCGTGCTAGCTTCCCCGCCCATGTCTTTCCAACTCGCGAGCAACTATGAGCCGAAGGGCGACCAGGCGCAGGCGATCGAGAAGCTGACCAAGTCGATTCTCGCCGGTAACCGGCACCAGACGCTGCTCGGTGTGACGGGCTCGGGGAAGACCTTCACCGCGGCGAATGTGATCCGCAATCTCGAACGACCGACGCTCGTGATCTCGCACAACAAGACGCTCGCCGCGCAGCTCTACTCGGAGTTTCGGCAGTTCTTCCCGGATGCCGCGGTCGAATACTTCGTCAGCTACTTCGACTACTATCAGCCCGAGGCCTACATCCCGCGCACGGACACCTACATCGAGAAGGATTCGTCGATCAATGAGGAGATCGAGCGGCTCCGGCTTTCGACCACCTCGTCGCTGCTTTCGCGCAAGGATGTGATCGTCATCGCGAGCGTGTCCTGCATCTACGGCCTCGCCTCGCCCGAGGATTATTTGAAGATGCTGCTCACGATCAAGCAGGGGCAGCAGATCACCCGCGAGGCGGTGCTCGGAAAGCTGGTGGACATGCTCTACGAGCGGAATGACATCGGCTTCACGCGCGGCAAGTTTCGCGTGCGCGGCGATGTGGTCGAGGTCGCGCCGGCGAACCTCGACGAGGAGGCGATACGCATCGAGTTCTTCGGTGACGAGATCGACCGCATCACACGCTTCGATCCACTGACCGGCCACGCGGCCGAGCAACTCACCGTGATCACGCTCTTTCCCGCCAAGCAATTCGTCACCCCCGCCGATAAGATGCGCCACGCCATGGGCTCGATCCGCGAGGAGCTGGCGGAGCGGATCATCTTCTTCGAAAAACACGGGCATCTGCTGGAGGCGCAGCGGATCAAGATGCGCACGGAATACGATTTGGAGATGATGCAGGAGATGGGGTTTTGCTCCGGGATCGAAAACTATTCGCGGCACCTGAGCGGGCGTCCGCCGGGGTCGCGGCCCTTCACCCTGCTCGATTTTTTCCCGCGCGACTTCCTCCTCGTCGTCGATGAAAGCCACGCGAGCATCCCGCAGATCGGCGGCATGTACGAGGGCGACAAGTCGCGCAAATCCGTGCTCGTGAACTACGGCTTCCGCCTACCGAGCGCGCTCGATAACCGGCCGCTGCGTTTCCCCGAATTCATGGAGATGACCGGGCAGGCGCTCTACATCAGCGCCACGCCGGCGGAGTTCGAGATCAAGAATTCAGTCGCGGGAAACACCGGCTACATTCCGCATAAACGCGAACGCATCGGCGAGGATGAGCCGGAGCCGTTTGCCCTCGCGGGGGTGCCGCTGCCCACGGCGCCGAAGATTTCGCGGACGGATGCGCCGATCGAGAAGTTCGATGTGCACACGCCGGGCGCGCCGCTGGTCGTGGAGCAGATCATCCGCCCGACTGGCCTGCTCGATCCCGAGATCACGATCAAGCCACTCAAGGCGCAGATCGATGACACGCTGGAGCTTTGCCGCCAGCGCATCGAGAAGAACGAGCGCGTGCTCATCACCACGCTGACCAAACGCACCGCGGAGGACCTTTCCGATTACCTCAAGGATGTGGGGCTGAGGGTGCGCTACCTGCATAGTGATATCGACACCATCGAGCGCGTGGAAATTCTGCGCGCACTGCGGGCCGCGGAGTTCGATGTGCTCGTCGGCATCAACCTGCTCCGCGAAGGCCTCGACCTGCCGGAAGTCTCGCTCGTCTGCATCCTCGACGCGGACAAGGAAGGTTACCTGCGCTCGCAGACTTCGCTCATCCAGACCGCTGGGCGCGCCGCGCGGCACGTGAATGGGCACGTCGTGCTTTTTGCCGACAAGGTGACTAAGTCGATGGCGGCGCTGCTCGCGATCACCGAATACCGCCGCGCGAAGCAGATCGCCTACAATACGAAGCACGGCATCACGCCGCGGAGTGTGCAGCGGGCGGTGCAGGAGAGCCTGCACACGATCCTGAAGGGCCGCGAATTCGAGGCGTCGGTGGTGAAGGAGACGGGCGCCGATTTGAACCTGACGGACCTCCTACGCGAACTGGAGCAGGAGATGATGACCGCGGCGGCGAATCTCGAATACGAGAAGGCCGCGCTGCTCCGCGACCAGATCGGCGAACTCAAGGACGGCACCGGTATTTCCAAGATCGAGCCGAAGCGCAAGCCAGTGAAATACGGCAAGGGTCAGCGGCCCAAGGCGCGGGCGTAGTTCTGTCGCGTGCGGCATGCGGGTTGCAGTATCGAAGGCATGTTTCGCCTGCTGCTGCTCATTTTTCTACTCCCGACCCTCGCTTTGGCGCAGGCGGCTTCGGATTCGAGTTTGCGGGAAGTCGGCTTCCAAGCCTTGAGCGATCGGAGTCTTACCGCGCTCGGGCAGTCCGCGCTGAGCATCCGGCCCAATGACTGGAAGCACGCCGAGACCACGAATTTCATCTACCACTACTTCAGCAGCTTTATCGCCGCGCCCGTCTCGGTGGAGGCGGAGTTTTACTACCGCGTGATCTCCAAGGATCTCGGCAAGGACACCGCGCAGTGGGAGCGGAAGAGTCACATCTACATCTTTGAGAGCGACGAAGATTGGGCGGCGTTTCAGCGGCGCGGGGCGCTCGATCCGTGGACCGGCGGCGCGCACTCGCAGGGTTCGCTTTTCATCCAGCGGAATCCCAAGCTGAAGTTCAAGGGCAGCACGCTTGGGCACGAGGTCACGCATCTGGTCATCGAGCGTTTCTTCGGCGCCGGCGTGCCGCTTTGGCTGAACGAAGGCTACGCGGAATACGCGTCGGTGATCTGCTACGCGGCCTTCAATCGCGCCCGCGGTTACAGCGCGCGCCCGACATCGCGCCCGGTGCCGGCGAACCTCTATTTTCCCATCAGCCAGCTCACGAGCTTCCTTAGCTACCCGCAGGAAGCGACGCAGGTCGCGGTCTTTTACAACGAGTCCGAGCGGCTCGTGCGGTTTCTCAGCGGCATCGACAAGCAGGGTTTCACGATCTTCCTCGAGGCGATGGGGAAGGGTAACCGGTTGGAGACGGCGCTGAACAAGGGGTTCGGCGGGCGATTTATCAACTTGGAGGCGCTGGAGCAGGCGTTTAAGACTTACGCCACGCAGACCAATGGCCTCTCCGCTTCCGACTAAACCCCGCACCCGCCTCGGCTGATGGCGGCGAAATCCAAAAGCACAGGTCAGGTCCATACGGTGCTCGGTTCTGATGAATCGGAGGTAAAGCGCGTCGCTCGCGAAGCCGCGGCCCGACTCACGCCAGCGGGTGGTGGCGACTTCGGCTGCGATACGATTGACGGTGCCGTGCAATACGCCGACACCGCGGTGGAGAAGATCCACGCGACGATCGAGGCGCTGCTCACGTTCCCCTTTTTCGGCGGCGAAAAGCTTGTCTGGCTCAAGAGCGCGAACTTCCTCGGCGACGACCAGCTGGGCCGGTCGCAGGGCGTCATCGAGGCGCTGGAAAAACTGACGGCGACGCTGGAAAGCGGCCTGCCGGAGTCCACGCGGTTCCTGCTCAGCGCGGTCGGCGTGGACAAGCGGCGCTCGTTTTACAAGGGCCTGTCGAAGTTCGGGAAGGTCGAGGTTTTCGACAAGGTCGATGCCAGCAAGTCTGGCTGGGAGGAGGAGGTGGCGGCGCTGGTTTCTGACCTGGCGTCCGCGCGCGGGCTGCAGTTTGCGGGTGAAGCGCTGGAGCTTTTCACGCTTTCCACGGGCGGCGACCGGCGGGTGATCGAGAACGAACTCGACAAACTCGACCTCTTCCAAGGCCCGGCGAACCGCGTGATCAGCGTCGATACGGTGCGCGAACTGGTCCCGCTCTCGCGGGCGGGCATCGTTTTTGAACTGGGCAACGCCTTGGCCGCCCGGGATCTCGGACGCGCCCTCGGTTTGCTCGACCAGCTCCTTTTCCAAGGCGAAACGGCGATCGGCATTCTGATCGTCGCGATTATCCCGACAGTCCGGAATCTCCTCGTCGTCAAAGACCTGATGACCCGGCACAAGCTCGCGAAGCCGCAGCAACCGTTCTTTTTCGGCAAGACGCTCGAGCGACTCCCTCCCGACGCCACCGCTCACCTGCCGCGTAAAAAAGATGGAACGGTGAACGCCTATTCACTGGGAATCGCCGCCATCCACGCCCAGCGCTACGAGCTCCCGGAACTCCGGGAAGCCCTGCAGGCGTGCCTGGACACCAACGTCCGGTTGGTGACTTCGTCGCTCGAACCGCAGGTGGCGCTCAGCCAATTGCTGGTGCGGATCATCGCCCGGGCCTGAGCCAGCGGGCCGCGCCGCGCGATGGGGTGCTTGTTTGGGGAGAAGAATTTCTAATAGCGACCCGTAAAGGCGGCAACGCCCTGCGATATTAAAAGAATTTAAAAAAAGCAGTTGCCGAGTGCCGATTGCACCGGCATACTCCACTCGTATTTAGAAGATTGTTCTGGGGGGAACATCAGCCCTTCGCAGCCATTCGGTTGCGGGGGGCTGAATCTTTTTCAGGGTATGAGGTCGATCAAGGGTTGATCAAAATTGCCCTACGCCTCCGGCGTCACGCCGAGCACGATATCGAAACGCGCGGCCAGTTCGCCGGCTTTCGCGCCCGGCAAAGGGGCAAAATCCACCGTGACCGACGCCCGGGCTTTCTCGTCCTTGATGCTCTTCCAGATTCCGTCCCGCTCATTGCCGGGATGCCCTTGGATGTAGCACTGCGTCGTGAGCAGATCCTTGCCCTTCGCCTTCACCTTGTAGTGAATGTGCGGCGTCCGCCCGGTGTAAGGGACGGGCTTGATCGTACGGAAGAGGTATTCCCCGCTCGATCCCGTGAGGAAACGCCCAAAGCCTTGGAAGTTCTTGTCCCGTTTGTCGGCGTTGCCGGTTTTGCTGTGCAGGTAGGCGCCACCACTATCGCATTGCCAGATTTCCACGAGGGCGCCGCGAACCGGCTCCCCGCGGGCGTCGAGGATGCGCCCGCTCACGTAGGAAACTTCGCCCACCGCCGGCGTGATCGCGTCATTCAGAATGAGCAGGTCGTTGTCTGTATCGAGCGGCAGGTGGTCCGGGTAAAAGGGGCCTGCCGTTTGGCGGGGCGTGCGGATGAGTTCTTCGGCAAAGGCGCCGGGCACGGCGAAAGCGGCGAGGCTGAGTCCGCATCCGGTGAGGAAACGACGACGGTTGAAGGGCGTGGGCTGGATCATGGTGGGGTTGTGTTTTTGGCGGGTAAGGACTCTGCGGTCGCGAAGACGATTTCCTGCAGCCGGTTTAGCGGGAGACGCAATTCGCCGGCAATCGTGCTCTGCAAAATCATCGTGCCCTCTTCGACCCGCCACTGCTTCACGGAAAGCGAGCCGAGTCCGTTCAATTGGAGGCGTGTCGCCGGCGGGCGCTCGATCGGCGCGCCGCCGAAATCCACCATCGTCACGCGCTCCACGGGAAGTTCGAGCGGGCCGAGTTCCGAGGCCAGTTTCAGCGAGGTCGGCGTCGCCATCTCCACGGTGCCCTGCGCTTCGTCGCCGTTCGTCAGCACGATGGTTTCCTGCGCGTTATCCGGGCCCCCGTTCTTTTTGGGTATCTGTCCATTCCAAGGACCGACCCAGATGTCCGAAAACCGGCACGGGACGTTCGCTTGCGGCACGATCATCACGCCGCGCCCGAGATTGCGTGGGCCATCCGCTGTTTTCGGATTCACCTGCCCGACGACCACGCCATCCACGACGATCACGAGCCGCCCCGTGCCGCGATCGGCGAGGAAACGCACCTGCCGTTGCCGGGCGTCCGGCGCGATCTCTTTCCCAAACTGGAACTGCTGCTGAAAGATCCCGCGCGCGCGGCTCTTCGGATTCATGTCGTAGAGCGAAAGCCCCATGCTACTCAGATGCACCATGTAGCCGGGGTTGCCGGGCTCGGCGAAAAGCTGCGCGCTGAAATAGATCGACGAGCGCGGTGACGAGACCGTGAAGGCGATCTCAGCCCGGGCCGGCATCGTCTCGAAAAGCCGCCCGAGATTGGCATTGCTCCGTACCACCGCGCCGCCGGCGGCGTTGCTGGCGAGCGAATAGCTGCCGGCGAAATACCGCCACGGGCTCGCGGTATCGGCCGCGCGTTTCCGCATCGAACCGGTGACACTCAGATCCAGTCCACGCTCCCATAGTTCGTGATCCGCCGTCGCCTCGGACACCGCCAGTCGGTTGTCGGGATTGAAGTAGAGCGACTTCAGTGCGGCGCGCGGCAGCGTGAGTTGCCCCGCCTCCGCGGTATCGAGAACGAGACTCTCGCGGTCGAGCGTCACAAATCCCGCAGTCCACGAATCGCCATTGCGGAACCGCGCCGTGACGTTGCCGGGCAGCGCGGGGACTTCCGCCGCAAACTGAATCCCGGCCAGCAGGCTTGGCGAAAACTCGACGGGCTCATCCGCCGGATTGGCCCGCCAGCGTAGTTGTCCGGCCGCTGTGGCCGCGCGCAGGGAGCCGTGCAGCCGATCGCCATTCTTGAAAACCAGCACGTCAGATTGCCGCGCCGCGGGTGCGGGGTCGCGACGAAACTCCACTTCGATGAGGTCGCGGGAAGCGACGGACAGTTCACCTGCAAAGTTGGTGCGGAACACGAATTTTCCATCCCGCCAATTCACCGCAGCGACCTCCAGCTCCCCGCCCCGAGCCAACCGCACCTTGGCCACGGATGGCTCTTCGTCGGGCACATTTTTTGGGCGCGCCAGGCGCAAAAACGTGACCTGTTCCCGCGGCGCGCCCACGTCCCGCAGCGTCACCGTCCGCTCGTCCACACTCCGGAGTTGCCCCGTCAATGTCTGTCCATTGGCCAGCGAGACACGATCGCCGGGCGCTTCCTCTTCATCGCTCGGTTCACGCCCATCCCACGGCAGCACCTGGATTTTCGAGATACTCTGCTCCTCCTGCCCGCTCCAACTATTCGACTGAAACTGGAACCCACCGCCATTCTGGCCGGCCTCTCCCGGATCGATCTTCCATTCCGCCCGGCGTTTTCCATCGATGAAAACCACGACGCGCCCGCCGATGAAATCCTCCAACAGCCGAAGCTGCACCGGCCCGCGCCCGAATCCACTCGGCAGACCGGAAGCCGCCGGCACATCGACTTGCTGCGATTTGTAATCGCCGGCAACCGGTCCCCATAGACTCATCGATTTGGCGCGGACCATGAGTTGCAACATCCGGCGGCTGGAGAGGCGCCCCTCTGCAGACTTGTTGAGCATGAGGGTGAAAGCGCTCGAGAGTTTGCCCTGGTCCACCGTCATCCGGTATTCGACGCGATCCGGCAAAGCTCCGAACTGCCGTTGAATCGGCGTTGGGCTCAGCGCGCGGAGCGCCCCATCGCGATAGCTCCAGCCGCCGCTCGAACTCCAGCCGGCCAAGCTCGTCGGCCCGTCGTAGCATTCCACGCTGCCGCGCTTGGAAAAATAGATCCATTCGACGTGCGCCCGGTCCGTGATCGCGTTCGTGCCGTCGGGAAACTTGAGGTGAATCTTGTCGCCTTCGATCGCCGTCACCTCGGCATTCAGCCAGTCGCTGCCGGTCAGTTTGATCGTCGCCAGCGGGGTCGCCTCGGGTTTCGATTTCTCGGCCAGCGTGAGGCGGCGAACCTGATCGAGCGGGAGCGCGAGCGGCGTCGCCACATCGGGCCGCCGCCACGTCACGCGCCCGCCCGCGATGTCCAAGGCCTCGAGTGTGCCGTGAAACTGATGACCATTCGCAAACTCCAGCACGTGCCCACCCGCCGGATCGGGCTCCTCCGTCTGGCCCGTGCTTCCCAAGCCGAGCCCCGAAATCACCAAGCCGCCGCCCCCGCCGCCGATGATGACATTCCCGCGAAGCTCCAATTGCACCGGCTTTGCTTTGGCTCCCGGCTCGATTTTCAGTCCTTCCCCATCCGCCGCCTGGACGAGCCGCTCCGCCGCGGGCAGCGGCTTCACCGGCAGGAGCGATTGCGCCGCGCACGGATCGAGCGCCGCAGCCCAAACGGACGCCACCGGAAGTGCCCAGCGCAGCGTGCTCATCTTTCGTAGATCGGCAGGTAGCGGTAAGTCAGCGCGATCGAGAGCAGGCCAAAGGAAGTGCTGAGCGGCGCGCCGAGGCTGCCCTCCCAACTCCCGTCTTCGTTTTGCGATTCCACGAGCTGCTGCACCCGCTGGTCGTGCCACTTTTCCCACTCCTTCACGTCGCTCTGGAAGAGCGCCTGCGACGCATAGTATTCGCCGTAAAAGGGGTAGCTGTTGCCGCCGCCCTCGCTGTTCTTTTTCAGCGCGGCGAATGCCTTCACGAAAGTCGGCTGATCTTTGCGTCGCGCGTAGGCAAAAGCCGCGACGCCGATCGCCGTTGTGGCATTGCCGCCGTGCGAACCGGAGCCCGGCGTGTACCCGATGCCGCCGCCGCTCGGGCTCTGGCAGTCGGTGAAAAACTTCAGTGCCCCGTCGATCGCGTTGTCCGGCACCCGCAGCCCCGCATTGCGCGCGGCGATCAGCGCCACAAAACACGCCGCGCTCACCGAGGAATCCGCGTCCTGCGCTTCGGGACTGTAGCGCCACGCCTTGAAGCGATTCTTTTCCTGCGAGGAGAGGATCAGCTCGACCGCCTTTTTCAAGACGGGCGCGATGCGTTCGTCCTGCACCGCGCCATAGGCCTCGGCCAGCCCGAGCGTCGCGAAGCCGTGGTTATACATCGAGCGCCCGATGTAACCGGTTTTTTCGTCCGCATTTTTCAGGATGTATTCGAGGCTGCGCTTGATCGATTTCGCGTACGGCCCGTGGTTCGGGTCGTCGCCATGCGCGAACATTGCCATCATCGCCGTCGCCGCAGTGGCGGGCTCCGAACCGTAGTTGCCCGGGAATGCGCCTTCCTCCGTTTGCGTGGCCACGAGATACTGCAAGCCACGCTCGTAGATGCGCTCCACCTGCGGCGAGACCTGCGTGCCGCGATACACGTTCAAGTCCTGTGCAGGCGCTGATGGCCGCAGCAAAAGGAGCGCGGTCGCGCCCGAGAAAATGGTGGTCCGAAAGGGCGAGGATTTCATGGTTTGACGGCGTCGGGTGCGGCTTTCTGCGCGAGCTTTTTGGCCGCAGCGACGACCGGGGGGCGGATGGGCGCGGGGTCGTAGATGAGTTCGCTCACGGCCTTCACCGGCAACCGGAACTCTCCGAGCACCGGACTGTGCGCCGCGATTTCCTGTCCATCCCAGCGGAAGGAACTCACGTGAATCGTCCCGCCATCGACGAGGCGCAAACGCGCGACCGCTTTCTCCGTCGGCGTCGCGGCCCCGAAATCGACGCAGTGGACTTTCTCGATCGGGAGATCGAGCGGCCCGATCTCCGTTTCGAGCGAAAGCTTGCCGTCGTGCATTTCCTTCGGCGCTCCGGCCGTTGCATCACCGTTAGCCAGCGCCGTGACTGGACCCTGCTCGGCGCCGGCACGCGGCAGTTCGCCCGTCCAGGGACCGATCCACACGCTGGAGAAAACCACCGGCGTCCCGCCATTCGAATAGCTCTGGAATGACACCTTGCTGCAAGGGCCCGACATCCGGTCCGCGGCTGTCTGGCCGGTGCGGGCGATTGGCACGCCGTTCACATACAGATCGGTCTTGCCCGCCTTGGTATCCACGAAGAGCCGCACGGCGAGGCGCGTGGAAGCCTCGGACAGCTTGTCGCGAAACGGGATGGTCTTCCAATTCGGCTGCTGGCCGCGCGGGCTGTAGGCGATGATCTGGACTTCTTCCAAAGAAAACGTGGCCTGCACCGACCCGCCGGCTTTCCCGGCGATCTGCAGCGAGCAGTTGCCGTATCCACCATTGATGAAAGTCATCTCGCCCCGCACCTCGAAGCGCTCCAGATCCGCGCTGATCTCCCGGTGGATTCCCCTCGCTTCGTTGCTTCCGAAAGAATTGCCGCGGTTCTCGGACCGCATCACGTAGACCCCATCCAGATAAACCCACGACCGTGCATTGCTCTGTTCCTCGGTACTGCCTTGCGACCCCAGCCAGCCGTCGGGATCGCGAGAACCTTCATGGATTTCCGTCCGCGAGTTCGGGAAAAAGCGCGCGATTTTACTGCGGTCGATCGCGATCGCGCCGAGCTGCGGGTGGCGCAGGCGCAGTCGCTCCGCGTCCATGTCGGAGAGTTCGCCGCGGAGCTGATCGCCGTTCCTCAGTTCGATCGCCGCCGCCGCCGCGGGTTTGACAGGTTTGTCTGGCGCTGCGAAACGCACTCCCGCGATGCGCCCCGGCTGGAACTCCACTTCCTGGCCGCTGCTCATCTTCCAGCGCAGCCCGCCGCCTTGTTCCGCGGCGAGGAGCGTGCCCGGAAATTCGTCGCTGTTCTTGAAGACGAGCATGTCGGTTTTGCGGGCCGCAGGCATGTCGTGACCGGGGAAGTTCAGGCCGCTAAGCGCGCTTGCCGGCACCTCGAATTTCGGTGCGAAAACAGTCCGCGCGGTCAGTTTCTCATCGCTCAACTCCACATCGGCGGCGCCGAACTCACCCTTCTTGCCCAGCATGACGAGCGTGTTCGCGTCCGGCATCGTCGCGACCGGGGGATTGAGCCGGACCATCGTCGCTTCCTTCCGCGGGTTTGCCGCGCCGGAGAAAATCAGCTCTTTGTCCGTGATCGACTCGAGCCTTCCCGCGATCGTTGCCGCTTCCTTGATGCTGAGTTGATCTCCGCTCGGTGCCGCCTCGCCCGGTTTGATCGCCACGCCATCCCACGGCTGGATACGGAGTCGATTAAACTTCAACGGCGGCGCGTCGCTGCCTCGCACCTCGCGATCGAAGCAAATCCCATTGATCCGGGTCTGCCGTGCGACGCGATTGGCGGCGTTGGCCTGCGGCTCCACTTTTTTGCTGAACTCCCAGTCGCCGAGCTGCCGGTTGTTGCGCCAGACGCTCACCCGCTGACCGATCCCGTCGTAAAAAACCCGGTAGCTCACCGGACCTTGCTCGGCCTGCGCCTCCGCTGGCAGCGGCTCGCTCTTACGCTCGAATTTTTCGAGATAAAGCAGCCGCGAGATTTGTTTACTCCCAAATTTCAGCTCGACCGTGCCGGTGCCGTAGCAGTTGACCTGCGGGCCAAACGGCTGAAGCCAAAGACGCAGGCCTTCCTCCGATTCCTGAGGAATCTCGAAGGCCACCTCGAAGCGGTCGGGCGGCGAGATCGCCCGGCCAATCCAAGCCGCGTCCCGGACCGTCAGCACGCCCTTTTCTACGACCATGTCCGCGGAGGTGGGCAGCCAGCCCTCCATGCTGAGCGCGCTGCCGGCGAAGCCGAAAGCGGGCGCGGGATTCGGGCCGAAGTGGAGCCACTCGATCTGGCTGCGCGTCACCGTCAGGGTCGCGTTCGCGCCGAGATCGAGGCCAAAGGTTTCGCCATCCGCGCTCAGCACATTGCCGAAAAGCCAGTCGCTGCCGGGCAGCTTGATCGTCGCGGGTTCGCCACTCGTTTTGTCCTCCGCCTTTTTGCCCCGAGTCGCCGGGGTGAACTGCATGAACGGACTCCCGGCGACGACCTCATCCGTGAGCAGCACGCGGCGGATCTCGCTGCGCGGAAATCGCAGCGGCGTCTTGGCGTCGGCCCGTTTCCAGACGATCTCGTCCTTCGTGATCTCGCTCAGCTCGCCCCGGAACTGGCGACCATTTTGAAAAACCAGCGTGTGCTGGAATCCGTCCGCTTTCTGCGGTTTCGATCCGTTGCTCGGCGTGAAGAATCGGCCACGGCCTTCATCGGGTAGTTTCTGCGCCAGCTCATCGGCAAAGAAATTGATGTCGGTCGGCAGCGGAGATTGCGCCTGGGTCAGCGCTCCGGCGCAGACGGCCGCGAGCAGGGATAGCCACCGGGATCGAATCATGTGCCGGGTCGTTCCGTGCTACTTGGCGCCGCCCTCGACCTGCTGGAAAAACGCCTGCAACTGGTCGCGGAATTCCTCCGGCCATTCGCCCGCGTTGCCCACGCCGCCCGCTTTTTCCACGCGCCGGTTGCCGGTCGTGTCTTTCACTGCCGTGCCTTGCGCGACATCACCGACGAAGCCGCTGTCGAACTTGCCGTTGTTGCCGCCCGCCTTCCTCGCCTGCGTCGCCTGCGCCATCATTTGCTTCATCATCTGCTGCATCTTCGGGCTGCCCTTGCCGCCTTTCTTATCCGGCGGCACGAGCAGCTCGATCACCGCGCCCTGCGTGGCCACGACATCGGCGTCGGTCTTCGGCCTCCGCAGGTCGGAGGCGACCTCACCCGTGAGTTCGAGCACCTTTTCGATCACTGGTTGAAAGTCGGCGAACTTCGATTGCACCGGCGCACCGGGGATCGCGAGCGGGTCTTCGAGCGCGGGCTTCATTCCGTCGAACATGATCTTCTTGAGCAGCGCGCCCGCGAGGCCGCGCACTTCGTCCTGCTGCGCTCCGAGCCGCGTAGCGTCCTGAGCGTAGGTGGCGTTCTCCGCCTTCTTCTCGTCCACGAGCACGGTTTGCTCGCGCACATTGTCCTGCGCGACTGCGGTGCGAACCATCGAGACCATGAACTCCATGATGTCAGGGTCCATCTCCCCGCCACCGCCCTGCGAGTTGCATTCGCTTTGGAGCATCGTCGCCCATTCGTCGAGTTGCTGGCCCCACTGGCGCGCGCGGCCAAAAGATTTCAGGCCGAGGTTCTGCCGGACGAAGCCGGCAAGCTCGGTGAGTTCGGCGACGACCTTCCGCTCCATCATCTCCTTCTGCACCGCCTGATATTTTTCGTTCGGCACGCGCTTCGCGAAACTCGCCATGTCGTTGGCAATGCTGTCCACGTCCTTGGTATTCACGGTCTGCGTGTCGGCGACCGCGTTGAACGCCTTCGCCTTCGGCTCCGGCACCTCCTCCGGTTTCAACCCCGCCGTTTCCCGCGCCAGTCCTTTCAATCCATCGGAAACCTTGTGCTGCGCGGCGGCCGCGGCGCGCATGCGATTGTAGAAATTGCGCGCGTAGAGATTCTCGTTCGTCGTGTTCATCTTCTTCGCCGCGTTGCGCATCGCCTCGAGCGCCTGCTGCTGCTGCTCCTGCGCCTGCGCGAGTTGCTGCTCCCGCTGCCCCGGCTGCTGCGCGCCTTGCTGCAAGGCCTCGGCCGCTTGCTGCATCGGCGGTGTCGCCTGCTTCTCGAGTTGCTCGGTGAGCTGTTGCCAATCGGCGACGGTGCCCTCGGGGATTTCCTTGTTGCGCAGCGCGTCCTTCATCACGTCGCGCATCTCGTCGGTCATCTTCTTCAGCGCCGCTTCATTGGAACGCTCGCCCGCTTCGGCGCGCTTCACGTTCTCGCCGGCTTTTTCCGTCGGCAGCTCCGGCTTGTTATCGGCGATGCCTTTCGTCTCTTCGAGCTGCCGCTCCTCGTCGCGAATCCGCTCATCGAGTTGCTTCAGCACCTGATCCATTCGTTCGCGAATACGCTCGGCGTGCTTCGCCGGGCTGAGCACATACACCGTGTGGCGCCAGGACTCGACCGGCTGGCGCTCGGGGAAATAGTCGCGCGCATACGCGGCCAGCTCCACGATGCTGTCTTCGGGAATCTGGTGCAGCGCCGGTGAAAACTGCGTCTCCGCCGTCAGCTCCTTCTTCATCGGCGCGCCACTCGTCCGCGGGTCTTCGCCTTTCTTGCCCGCGGTCGCTTTCTTGGTGTCGTTCAAAGTCCGCACCGTCCAGCCGAGCCACGCGTCCTTCAGGCCGAAGTCGTCCGTCGAGGTCACCGTCAGCTTCAGCACCTCGTTCGGCAGGATCGCGATCTCCTGCTCGATGCCCTGCAATTCCACGCGCGGATCGGCATCCTTGGTCGTGCTCACCCGCACGGTGTAAGGCTGCGCCGGCGTGAGCCCGTGGGTATCGGCCCAGCGGAAAATCGCCTCGGCGCCGATTTCGGTCACGGTCTGCGCAGGCGTGACAAACGTCTCGCCCTGCACGCTCGCTGCCGGCTCGGTCGTGGCCGATTTCATCGCCGCGTCCTTCAAAGCCCGGCTGGTTTTCCCGGAAAAACTCACGCGACTGCCTTCGAGAAACTCCGCGCTGCTGCCTTGGATCGCTACGGTCGAGGCCGGGTAACCGAGATACGCCGGCAGCTCGACGCGGGCCGCGAGTTCCTTCATCTCCGGCCGGTGCAGCGGGCGGATGGCGATGTCGCGCGTGGCGTCGCCGACGCGCACCATCAGCGTGCCATTCTGCGTTTGCCCGGTGAGGTGAAAAAGCGCGCGGCCTTGATCCAGCCTGGCTTGCAGCGGTTCGTTGCGGTTCAAGCGCGCCGTGGCCGAATCGGGTTTCCACGCGGAGTCGGCTTTCAAGCCACACGCAATTTCGAATGCTTCGCCATGCGGCACGACGAGTTCGCTCGGGAGATCCTCGAGGCTGGTGAAAGTGTAGCGGTCGATCTGCGCCCACGGTTGGAGCCAGCGGGCGAGCGCGTTCGTGGCGGCTTTCGGCGCGATGATGAATGGCGCCGTGGCGAGCGCCGTGAGAACGCCGGCGGCCAGCGCCCAGCGGCGGGCCGGGCGCACGGGCACCGCTTGCGCGAAATCAAAGCGCCCCGATTCCTCCGCCACCTGCCGCACCGCCGCGCGCAGCAGCGCCGGGGAAATATCCGCTGGCAGATTATCCGTCTCGGTCAGTTCGATCACGCCTTGCAGTCGATCGCCGAGCGAGCGGAAGTGCCGTTGCAGCAGCTTCGCGAGGTGCGCCGGTCCGCGCCGATGCCACAGCCAGTGCGCCGCCCACGCATGCGCAAACCAAGCAGCGAGCACGCCACCGCTCAGCGTAAGCACCGTGCGCGCCCAGCGCGGCGTATCGATGAAGCGATCAGAAACGAAGAGCAGGATGAACGTCGCGGCGAGTCCGAAGATCGCGCCCGCGATCGCCGCCAGCGTTTCCATTTTTCGCAATCGGCTCTCATAAGTCCGGAGTTGCGAAACCAGTGAATCAGGCAGCGTGAACGCGTTCATGGTGGTGCGGAGTTTACAAAGGAAACGGGCGGGCGAAATGATTCATTTGGACGCGTGGCCGCCTACGTCAGGCCGACGATTTTGCGTCCCATCCAGTACGCCGTGAAGAGCACGAGCAACGCGGCGCACCAGCGCGGGTCGCACCACAGCCGAAACCGCTGCTCTTCCGGGCGCCGCTCCGGCAGCAGGCTCAGGCTGCTCACGATTTGCGCGAGGTCCGCCGTGCCCACGCTGCGCCCGGAAGTCAGCGCGGCGATTTCCCGCATCACGTCGAGCTTGGCGGGACGACCGACCTTCTCGAGCGTCGGCACGCTCGCATCGAATTGCGTCTTCAGCCGCCGCCCCGCGGACTCCGCCTTCACCTCCACCTCATACTTGCCGCCTTCGCGCGGCACGAACTGCCCGGAATGCACGCCCCACTCGGCGTTCTCCGCGGTGAGTTCCAGCGTCTCGCTCGTGCCGCTCGGCGCGG
>JBBQYR010000016.1:0-45978 GCA_038208565.1 Chthoniobacterales bacterium | reverse complement strand
GCCAACCTATGCATCGCCAGACGCTCGCTGCAAACGGCCGCGCACGCCTGAGAAGGGGAAAAGAACGACACATTCTCACCTCAGATGAGTTCATGACACGCCGCTCCTACCACTTATCCCACAATCTATCATCACAAAGTATGGCCTTTGGTTCCCAATCACTCTTCAAGACCGTGCCCAATCTCTTGCTGAAGGCAATCCGTCTTTATTCAGCGCTTCCCTAGGCGCCGAGCATCCGCGCGGGCTGGCCGGTGCTTTCGAGCACGGAGTGCCAGAGTTCGCTCTGCGGATCGACTTTGCGGCGACCCTGCGTGGCCAGCGCGATCGGCAGATGCACGAATGCTCCGTGCCACCGACCGACGAGCATCGCCGTCTTGCCGGACATCGCGGCATGCACCGCGTGCTGGGCGAGCTGCGAGCAGTAGACGTTGTCCTGCGCGTTCGCGGGCACGCTGCGGATGATGTAGCTGGGATCGAAATACTTCAGGTTGCACTCGAAGCGCCGCTCCTTGAAGAAGGCGGTGATTCTGTCCTTCAGGTACATGCCGATGTCACCGTACTTCTTATTACCGCTCGCATCGGTGCCCAGCCCGGCCTGCATCAAGTTCTGCCCGGCGCCTTCCGAGACGATCATCACCGCGCTCTTTTTCTTCGCCAGCTTGTAGCGGAGCGCCTCGAGCAGGCCGCGCTCGCCATCGAGTGAAAATGGCACCTCCGGGATGAGGACAAAGTCCACGTTGCCGCCGGCCAGCGCCGCGTAGCACGAGATGAAGCCCGAATCCCGGCCCATCAGCTTGATCAAACCGATGCCATTGACCGCGCCAGTCGCCTCGACGTAGCCGCACTTCACCGCCTGCACCGCATGGGCGAAGGCCGTCTCGAAGCCGAACGACTTGTCGAGATACATGATGTCGTTGTCGATCGTCTTCGGGATGCCGATGACCGCCTTCTTCAGCCCGCGTCGGGCGCATTCGGCGGAGATTTCCGCCGCGCCGCGGAGCGTGCCGTCGCCCCCGACGACGAAGAAAAGATCGACGCTCATTTCCTCGAGCAGGTCCACCATTTCCTCGATCTTCTGTGGGCCGCGCGAGCTGCCGAGGATGGTGCCGCCGAAGTTGTGAATCTGCGCCACGGACTCCGGCTTGAGCACGATCGGCGTGTGGCCGTAGCGCGGGATCAGGCCCTCGTAGCCGTAGCGAAAGCCGAATACTTTCGTGACCCCGTAGCGGTAGTGCAGCTGCGTGACGATGCCGCGGATGATGTCGTTCAGCCCCGGGCACAGGCCGCCGCAAGTCACGATCGCGGCGGTCGTTTTGGAGGGATTGAAGAAGATTTTCTCCCGCGGTCCCGCTGCTTCGAAGCTGAACTGGCCCTCGATCTGCGGGCCGTCGTCGCGGTCGAGAGTGTGGTTAAACAGGACGTGTTCGTCGTCGGTGCGGAAGTTCACTTCCACGCCCCCGCCGACGTGTCGCAGCGGGGTGGTGATCTCACACGGCCCTAGTGATTTGATCGTGGTATCCATAATTCGGGCGTGATGAATGGCGGGCTTTGCCGGGGAGCACAAGACGGAAACCACCTCCGCGTGCGGGTGTGACACACGCGCCGCTTGCCAAGGATGCATCCGCTTCCCATGATTCGTGCGATAACCACTTGCGCCCGCTCCCGCGCGGCGCTTCAACCACCTCACTTCATATGGCCCACGAACTACCCAAACTGCCCTTTGCCTACACCGACCTCGAGCCGCACATCGACGCGGCGACCGCCGAGATCCACTACGCCAAGCACCACCAGGCTTACGTCACCAACCTCAACAAGGCCCTCGAAACCGCGCCCGACCTCGCCAGCAAAAGCGCTGCGGAACTCATCCAGGATCTCGCTGCCGTGCCGGAGGCCATCCGCGGTCCCGTGCGCAACAACGGCGGCGGTCACGTGAACCACACCTTTTTCTGGAACCTGCTCACCGCCAAGAGCGACGGCAAGCCGGTCGGCAAGCTCGCCGAGGCCATCACCGCGACCTTCGGCGATGTCGAGCAGCTCAAGGAGAAGCTCAGCGCTGCGGGCGTCGGTCGCTTTGGTTCGGGCTGGGCGTGGCTCTACGTGAGCGGCGGCAAGCTGGAGATCGGCTCCACGGCGAACCAGGACAGCCCGCTCATGGGCAAGGCCGTCGCCGGCATCGAAGGCCAGCCCGTCCTCGGCATCGACGTCTGGGAGCACGCCTACTACCTCAAATACCAGAACCGCCGTCCCGATTACCTCAAGGCGATCTGGAACGTCATCAACTGGGCGCAGGCTGAGGAGAACTATCAGGCCGCGCTGAAGTAACAGTCTTCACCCCTTGGGGTAAACGCCCGGAGCCGCGCGATGCGGCTCCGGGTTCTTTTTTGTCGGCGTTTGGAGACCGAGATGAGCCACGGATACTCACGGATAAAAGGCCGGCCGATCCGTATTTCATCCGTGAACATCCGTGGCTAAATCTTCCCCCGCATCGCCCCAAGAAAATCTCCGTTCTCGGACTGGTTCCCATTACATCTCTCCCTCCACCCGACATCCCCTCGTGAAAACCCTCCTCGTTTCCCTCCTCGCCTTCATCCTCAGCACCTCGGTCCACGCCAGGACCGTCCGCGACTTCGGCGCCATCGGCGATGGGCGGGCCGATGACACCGCGGCCGTGCAGAAAGCCATCGATGCTGGTGAAGGCGGCGTCGTTTTCCCGAAGGGCATCTACCGACTCACGAAAACCATCCGCATCGAACTCGACCGCGTCGGCTTCACCTCGCTCGTCGGCGATGGCACGGCCAAGGTCGTCATGGCTGGCGCGGGGCCCGCGTTTCACTTCGTCGGCACGCACGGCGGTACGGCCGATCCGGGTTCGGTCAAGCCCAACGTCTGGGAGAAGCAGCGCACGCCCGTCGTTCGCGGACTGGAGATCACCGGCGATCACTCCGAGGCCGATGGCATCGAGCTCACCGGCACCATGCAGGCCACCATTGCCGAAGTCGTCATCCACGGCCTGCGCCACGCCATCCACCTCACCGAGCGCAACCGCAACCTCCTCATCTCCGCCTGCCACTTCTACCACAACCGCGGCATCGGCGTGTTCTACGACCGCGTGAACCTGCACCAGTCGAACATCGTCGGCACCCACATCAGCTACTGCGCGGGCGGCGGCATCGTCATGCGCGGTGGCGAAGTGCGCAACGTCCACATCGGCACCTGCGACATCGAGAGCAACATGCTGCCCGACGCCCCCGCGACCGCGAACATCCTCATCGATTCCACCGAGGGCAGCACCGATGAAGTCGCCATCACCGGCTGCACCATCCAGCACAACAGCAAGAGCCCCGGCAGCGCCAATATCCGCGTCATCGGCAAAGGCATCACCAGCGGGAAAAACGCGACCGAAACCCAGGAAGGCCACATCACCATCACCGGCAACGTCTTCAGCGACGTGATGGTCAACATCCACCTCCAGCACGCGCGCGGCGTCACCATCACCGGCAATACCTTCTGGGAAGGCTTCGAGCACGACCTGCTCGTCGAGGACAGCCAGGCCATCGTCGTCGGGCCAAACGACTTCGACCGCAACCCGCGCTACGTCGTCAATGGCAACTGGGCCAAAGACCACAACGGCCTCGTCTTCCGCCGCAGCGCCGACTGCAAGCTCAGCGGCTTCCTCGTGAAAGGCGTCTGGCGCAAGGACGCCGCCGTGCTCCTGGAAAAGTGCGACCGCTTCACCGTGAGCGACCTCAGCATCCTCGATTGCGACGGCATCGGCCTGCTCCTGAAAGACTGCACGCGCACCCGGGTCAGCGCTTGCGTGGTGGGTGACGACCGCCCGGAGAAGAAAGCCACGCTCTCCCTGCGGGTGGAAGGCGGCAGCGGCAACTGGATCACCGGCAGCCTCTTCACGAATGGCATCGACGCTGCGCCAGGCACCGCCCTTCTCGAAGGCAACCGCGAGCAGTGGTAGGCCCGGCGCCCTCCCGAGGGTGTTTCCGAGGGCGAGCGCGCCATTTTCCAGAGTAAACCGGGCCTTTCCCCCCGTTGGGAACCGCTCGCGTCCATGCCCGAAGCGAGCCGGGTCCATGCCCGAAGCGCGCCGGGTCTATGCCAGAGGCGAGCCGGGTCTATGCCCGAGGCGAGCCGGGTCCATGCCAGAGGCGAGCCGGGTCCATGCCCGAAGTGCGCCGGGTCCATGCCCGAAGCGAGCCGGGTCCATGCCCGAAGGAGCTTCGATCCATGCCGGAAGAACCCTTTGAAGAACCTCCAGTCCTACGGCGTCGAAGCCCGCCATGAGACCCCTCGCCGCTCTCCTGGGCCTGCTCCTGCTCCTCCCCACCGCCCGCGCTGCCGCCCCCCCCCTCTGGAGCGCCCCGCTGCCGAGCGCATCCTCGGATTCATGAACTGGCGCGACATCACCCTCATCGCCATCCGGCACGGGGTGGATGCCAAAGGGGTGGCCGCGCCGCTCCACGCCACGGTGCTCGGCCTCGGCACCCTGGAGGGCCCGCGCCGCAGCATCTGCCGATCGCTCTACTTCGACCGCGGACTCGACTGGCACGCGCTGGAACTCCACGACCGCAGCGCCCGACTTTGGACCAAGACCGGCTACCGGGAGATCCAGCCGTGGGTCACCTGGTGAAGCGATCGCGGCGGCAGGAGCGACAGGCGACAGTGGCGCCGCGCGATTCTCCATTGAGCGCCAGGCGCGGGTGCGCTACACCCTGCCGCTCCTATGGCTTTCCTCAACGACAACTACTTCAAGCTCAAGGCCGGTTACCTCTTCCCCGAGATCGGTCGGCGCGTCCGCGTTTTCACCGAAGCGAATCCCGACGCCGCGAAGCGCATCATCCGCTGCGGCATCGGCGACGTGACCGAGCCGCTCCCGCCCGCGGTGACCGCGGCGATGCACAAGGCGGTGGACGACATGGCGACGCGCGAAGGATTCCACGGCTACGGCCCGGAGCAGGGTTACGAGTGGCTGCGCCATGCGATCGCGGAAAATGATTACCGCGCGAAGGGGATCGAGGTCGCGGACGACGAGGTCTTCGTGAGCGATGGCTCGAAGTGCGATTGCGGCAACGTCCTCGATATCCTCGGGCACCAGAATAAAGTCGCCATCACCGACCCGGTGTATCCCGTCTACGTCGATACGAACGTGATGGCCGGCCACACCGGCGAGGCCGATGAAAGCGGCGCGTATGCCGGGCTCGTCTATCTCAACTGCACGGCGGAGAACGGCTTCGTGGCCGCGCCACCCGCGGGACATGTGGATGTCATTTACCTCTGCTTTCCAAACAACCCGACCGGCGCCGTGGCCACGCGCGCCCAGCTCGAGGCGTGGGTCGCTTACGCGCGGGAACACCAGTCGGTGATCCTCTACGACGCAGCCTACGAGGCTTACATCAGCAATCCCGACGTGCCGCACTCGATCTACGAGATCGCCGGGGCGCGGGAGGTGGCGATCGAGTTCCGCAGCTTCTCGAAGAATGGCGGCTTCACCGGCACGCGCTGCGCCTTCATCGTGGTGCCGAAGACGCTCCTCGCCTCGACGGCGAGCGGCGAACGCAAGCCGCTGCATCCGCTCTGGCTGCGCCGCCACACGACGAAGTTCAACGGCGTCTCCTACATCGTGCAGCGCGGCGCCGAAGCGCTCTATTCGGCCGAAGGCCAGACGCAGGTCGCCGGGCTCATCGCGCACTACATGGGCAATGCGAAGATTCTCCGCGAAGCCGCCTCCAGCATCGGCCTGCGCGTCTATGGCGGCGTGAATGCGCCCTACATCTGGTGCTCGACGCCGGCCGGGATCGCGTCCTGGGAAATGTTCGACCGCATGCTCCACGAGGCCAACGTCGTCATCACGCCGGGGAGCGGCTTCGGCGCGATGGGCGAGGGTTACTTCCGCATCAGCGCGTTCAACTCGCGCGCCAATGTCGAGGAAGTCGCGCGCCGGATCAAAGCGATCCAGTGGTAGAGCGAGCGCTCAGGATGAGAGCGTGTTAGGAGCGAGCCGCGCGATCATCTGCGCCTGCCACTCGCGCTGGAGCTGGGAGTAGATCTCGTGATCGATGTAGTGGTCGTAGAGCCACTCAGCGTCGCGGATCGTGCCTTCATGCGCAAAGCCGAGCCGCTGCGGGATGGCGCGGCTGCGGGTGTTGCCGGTGGCGCAGGCGATGGCGAGGCGGTTCAGATTGAGCGCGGCGAAGGCGTGATCGACGAGCACCTGGCAGCTCGCGGACATAAAGCCGCGCCCTTGATACGCCTCGGCGAGCCAGTAGCCGAGCGAGGTGTGGCGGTTTGCCCAGTCGATGCGGTGATAGCCGACGACGCCCGCGATGCGCCCATCGCAGAGGATGACGGTCTGAAATCCCTGGTTGCTTTCGTGCTGGCGGAGCGTGCCTTCGATGAAGACGCGCGTATCGGCGACGGAGCGCGTGCGGTCGAGCCACGGCAACCAGCGGCGCAGGTGGGCGCGGTTGGTATCGCACAAGGTGAAGAGCTCCGCGGCGTCGCTGAACACGAGCTGGCGCAGGCTGTGGCGGTCGTTCAGGCGATGAGCGAACATGCGATGTCGAACCGGGCGCGGCGGATCGAGAGAGCTAAGCGATCGGGTCGCGCGTGAGCTGGCTGTTCACGAGTCGCATCAGCCCGCGTGGGTTTTCATTCGCAAGCTCTGGCGGGAGCGCGCTGGCCGGGAACGACTGGTAGCAAACCGGGCGCGCGAAGCGCTGGATCGCCGCGGTGCCGACGCTCGTGAAGCGCTCGTCGGTCGTGGCGGGATACGGTCCGCCGTGGTTCATCGCGGGGCACACTTCGACGCCGGTCGGGAAGCCGTTGATGATCACTCGTCCTGCTTTGCGCTCGAGGATGGCGAGCAGGTCGGAGGCGTTGGCGAGGTCTTCCGCGGTGGCGTGGATGGTCGCCGTGAGCTGGCCTTCCAGGCGATGCGCGAGGCGGATGAGATCGGTGTAAGTGCGCGCATCGACGAGCAGCGTGTAGGGGCCGAAGACCTCTTCGTGCAAGTGCGGTTGCGCGAGGAAGTTGTCGGAGTCGGTGGCGAAGACGGTGGGCTGGCCTTGGGTCTTTGCGTTATCCGTTTCAATCTCGCTGACCGCGAGGGCGACCACGCCGGGAATGCCGCGCATCCCGTCCACGCCCTGCTCGTAAGAACGGCAGATGCCGGGATGCAGCATCGTCGCCGGTGCGGCCCCGCGCATGAGCGCGCCGAACTGCTCGCCGAAGCTCTCAAAGTCCGGCCCGCCGAGACCGAAGACGAGGCCGGGTTTGGTGCAAAACTGGCCGACGCCCATCGTGACCGATGTCTTCAAGCCCTCGGCGATCTGCGGGCCGCGTTCGCGGAGCGCGCCGGGGAGGATGAAGAACGGATTCAGGCTGCTCATCTCGGCGAAGACGGGGATCGGGTCCGGGCGCGCCGCGGCGGCATCGAAGAGCGCACGCCCAGCGACCCGCGAGCCGGTGAAGCCGGCGGCGCGCGTGAGCGGGTGCTTCACGAGAGCGATGCCGACCTCGGCGCCCGCGCCGTGGAGCATCGCGAAGACGCCCTGCGGCAGGCCGCATTTCTCGATGGCCTTGGTGATCGCCGTGGCGACCAGTTCCGACGTGCCGGGATGGGCGCGATGCGCTTTCACGATCACGGGATTGCCCGCAGCCAGAGCGCTCGCGGTGTCGCCACCGGCGACGGAGAAGGCGAGGGGGAAGTTGCTCGAGCCGAAGACCACGATCGGGCCGAGCGGGAGCAGCATGCGGCGCAGGTCCACGCGCGGGAGCGGCTTGCGGTCGGGAAGCGCAGGATCGATCCGCGCGTCCACCCACGAGCCTTCGCGGACGACTTCGGCGAAGAGCCGAAGCTGACCGACGGTGCGCCCGCGCTCGCCGGTGAGCCGGTCGATCGGCAGGCCGGTTTCGCGATGCGCCCGCAGGATTAGATCGTCGCCGATCTTCAGGATTTCCTCGGCGATGGTTTCGAGGAAGACCGCGCGTTCTTCGGCCGGGATCTTGCGGTAGATGCCGAAGGCTTCTTCCGCGAGGACGAGCGCGCGATCGACATCTTCGAGCGGGCTTTCGTGAAAGGCGGGATCGAGTTCGCTGCGGTCGAGCGGGCTGACCGCGCGAAAGGTGCGGGCGGAGGTTTCCACCGGTTCACCGGCGAGGAGGCTTTTTCCGTGGAGGTTCATAAGTGAGGAGATCAGGCGACGAGGTTTTCGAGGGTGCCGAGGCCGGCGATGGTGATGCGGATTTGGTCGCCGGATTGCAGGGTGAAATCGGCGGATGGAATGATGCCGGTGCCGGTGAGGAGATAGGTGCCGGTCGGGAAAAGATTGTCGCGGAAGAGATAGGACGCGAGTTCCTCGAAGCCGCGCTTCATCTGCGCCACGGAGGTCGAGTCGCTCGTCACGATCTGGCCGCCGCGGCGGATCTCCAGCTCGATGCTCGTCTCGCGCGGTAGCGGTTCACGCACGACCAATCCCGGCCCGAGGCCGCAGCACGCGGCGTAGACTTTCGCTTGAGGAAGGTAGAGCGGATTCTCGCCCTCGATGTCGCGCGAGCTCATATCGTTGCCCGCGGTGTAGCCGAAGATGCGCCCGTGGCAGTTGATGGCCAGCGCGACTTCCGGCTCGGGCACGTTCCACTTCGAGTCGCTGCGGATGCGCACCTCGCCGCCGCTACCGACCACACGCGACGGCGTGGCTTTGAAGAAGATCTCCGGGCGCGGGGCGTCGTAAACGCGGTCGTAGAAAGTGCCGCCGCCCGCGTCCTTCGATTCATCGATGCGGGCGTCGCGGGAGCGCAGGTAGGTCACGCCCGCGGCCCAGACTTCCTGGTTTTCGATCGGCGCGAGCAGTTCCTCGGGCCGCAGGATCGGCGCGGCGTAGGCGAGCTGATCGTGCAACCAGCGGGCGGGGGCTTCGTGCTGAAAGATCGCGTCGAGCGTGGCGTCCTCGAGGCGGAAGCAGTCCTCCCCGCGCTGGGCGACGAGGCCATCGGCGGTGCGATAAATCGTGAGGGGCGGAAAAGTCATGCGCGGAGCATGGGGAGCCGGGGCACGCCTCGCAAGCCTGCGCCCGCCGTTGATTTTCCCTCGAAATGCCGGAGCGCTCCGCTACGTTCCCGCCCTGCCTTTCCGACCATGAAGAATACCCTTTGTCTCTTTGCTTTCCTCGCCTCCGCCGCGATCTCCTTCGCCCAAGACACGCCGCCGCGCGATGCCTCGCTGCCGAAGCCGCCGGACGAAACGCCTTCGCCGATCTACACACTGACCGACGAGGAGAAAGCCGAGGGCTGGAAGATCCTCTTCGACGGCAAGAACAACTACGGCCTGCGCGGACTGACCCACAACGACTGGATCAATCGCGGATGGAAGATCAACAACGGCACGATTTTCTGCGAGAAGGGTTTCAAGAACATGGGCCTGGTGACCGGCGGGCATCTCATCACCGCGGACCAATATCTTGATTTCGAGTTCACCTTTGAGTGGAAGCTCTCGGTCTCGGGCAAGGCGGGCATCATGTATTTCGCGGGCGGCACGCGGGAGAAGCCCGTGGGTTTCATCTACTCGATCATCGATGACACGCATCACCCCGATGGTTTGAAAGGCGGGCCGATCAAACGCAGCGGCGCGCTCTACGGCATCCTCCCGCCGAAGGAAGACAAGAAGCTGGAAGAGCCAGGGCAGTGGAATCGCGGGAAAATCGTCGTCGAGGGCAACCGCGTGGAGCACTGGCTGAGTGGCGACAAGGTGCTGGAGTTCACGCTTGGCACGATCGAGTTGCAGAAGGCGATCACGGCCAGTGGACTCAAGGGCAACCCGATGCTCGGACGGAAATTCAAGACGGCGCTGGTGATTCTCGATGAGGGCGAAGAGGTCGAGTTTCGCAACCTGCGCGTGCGCCCGCTCGGTGCCCCGGCGGCCTTGCCCGGTGCCCCGGCGACGAAGCCTGGCTTCGCTCCCGTCCCGCGCTAAGGGCGATTGACGCTGCGCCAGTTTTCCGCTGCTTTTCCCCCAACCCCGAATCCTCCCCGACATGATCCGCACCCTCGCCTCCGCTTTTCTCCTCGCCTGCACGACGCTCTCCGCTTTCGCCGGCGAACCCAACACGCTCACCGAATCGGAGCGGAACGCCGGCTGGAAGTTGCTCTTCGACGGCAAAACGACCGCGGGCTGGGTGGGGATCGGCAAGACGGCATTTCCCGAAAAGGGATGGACGGTTGCAGATGGCGCGCTGGTCCTGGCCAAAGCCGCCAAAGCTGGCGACCTCGTGACGACTGCGAACTACGAAAATTTCGAGCTGGCGTGGGATTGGAAGATCGGCCCCGTGGGCAACAGCGGCCTGAAATATAATCTGCCCGACCCAACGAAAAACGTGGGTTTTGAATACCAGATGCTCGACGACGAAGGGCATCCCGATGGTCAGAAGGGCGGGCGCTCGCACCAGACGGCGGGGCTTTACGACCTGCTCGAACCGGCGGCGGACAAGAAGGTGAAGCCGATCGGCGAGTGGAACGAGAGTCGCCTCATCGTGCGCGGCAATCACATCGAGCACTGGCTGAACGGCGCGAAGACGGTGGAATTCGAGATCGGCAGCGCCGCGCTGAAAGAGGCGATCGCGAAGAGTAAATACAAGAAGGCGGCGAAGTTTGGCGAGAAGACGGCGTCGCCGATCTTGCTCCAGGATCACGGCGACGAGGTGGCGGTGCGGTCGATCAAGATCCGCGTGTTCGACGCGGCGAAATAGCGCCCCGATGGACGAAGAGCGGCTCCGCGATTGGATGGCCGCCGATATGGCGGACCTCGCGATGACGCGGATGCCGTTTGGGAAATTCGGGCCGGATCATTTTCCACCACGCGGCGTGCCGCTTTACGATCTGCCGGTGGAATATCTCGCGTGGTTTGCACGCAAGGATTGTTTTCCGAAAGGCCGCCTCGGCGAACTGCTCCGCATCGTTCACCAGATGAAAGTCGATGGGCTCGACGAGATCTTCGACGAGCTCCGGCGCAAAGCGGGCGGCAAGACTTCGCTCCGCCCGCCGCGGGCGCGGCCTAGGATTTGGCCGGATTGATCTCGCCCGCGCCGTCGATCAGCCAGCCGCCCTTGGTTCGCACGAGGCGGAGCGGGATTTTCGGGAAACCCTCAGCCACGCCTTCCGCGGTCGCTTTGTCACCGGCGATGACGATGTTTTCGACGCGGTAGGTTTCGGCGTGATCCTGCCCTTGCACGACCGGGTCATGATCGAGGGGAACCTCGGGGCTCTTCTTTTTTGCTGCGGCTTCCAGCTTGCGCAGCGCGGCCTTCGCTGCGGGCGTGACCAGCGTGCTCTCGCGGAAATAATCGAGGTATCCGTTGCCGAGGTAGTCCTTCAGGAATCTCGCGACCACCTTTTCGGCGCGATCTTCGTCGGGGCTGGCCGCCGGTGCGGTGATGGGGACGAGGCACGCCACGAAGCACAGGAGCAGACAGACGAAGGAACTGTGGAGGTTACGCATGCGGCGGATGTTGAGCGGCGCGCGGCCATTTTCCAAGTTCTAAAGCTTGGCCTTGGGTGCGGGCTGGAGGGAGATGAGGATATTGGCCAGGACGATGAGCGAGCCGCCGAAAAGCAGCGCGGGCGTGAAGTGCTCGTTGGCATATTCCACGCCGAGGAAAGGTGCGAGCAGGGCGGGGATGACGAGCGCGAGCATGGTGGCGAAGAGCGGCTCGGCGCAATAGATGATGCCGGCAGTGGTCGGATCGACGGCGGGCTGGAAGCGGTTCATGAGCAGGAATGACCCGAGCGAGCAGATGGCCATGACGCTGATATAGATCGCAAAAATCGGCACGGTCGCGAAGACCACTGCGACATCGGAAAAGGCCTGCGCGTGCGCGATCCAGATTGGCGCGAGCACGAGGGCGATCGCGGCGAACATGATGATCGAGACGTGCGTGCTGTCATTGCCGCGAAAGATCGGGTGATCGAGCCAGAGGATCTGCGCGGTGAAGAATGCCGTGGCGATGAGCGTCTCGAATTCCCCGCGACCGAAGCGCATCACGCGCCAGTCGAAGTTTCCCAAAATCCCGACGCCGGCCATGACCATGGCGATGCAGATCAAGGTGAGCGCCGACGGTCGCTGGCGTACACGCAGGAAGACCACGATCGGCACGAGCACGGCGGTGAATTGCGTGAGAAACGCGACCGTGCTGGCGTGGGTGTAGATGAGCCCGTCGGCCTGGAAGAGCATGCCGAGCCCGGAGAAGATGCCGAGCCCGATGCCCTGCCGCCACTCCGAAGCGGTGAAACGCTGAAGCGCGCGCGGATACACCGCGATCAGCACCAGCGCCGCGAGGGCAAAGCGCGAGCTGATCATGAAGGCGGAGAAAAACCACCCGTTGCGTCCGGGCAGCGCGTTGTCCAAGGCGAGCATCAGCGCCTTGCCGCCGGGGAAGCTGTAGCCCCAGCCGACCGTGGCCAGCAGTAGGAACAGCACGGCGCGCGTTCGCCGATCGAGGTTCATGGCCTCAGCCGAGCGCGGCGTGCATCTTCGCCAGTTGCGCGTGCTTTTCCGCCCAAGCCGCTTCGCGCTGGCGATGCTCGTCGAGCACCTTGGCCGGGACTTTGGCGGCGAAATTTTCGTCGGCGAGTTTGACGCGGACCTTCCCGAGTTCGGATTCCACCTTGGCGATTTCCTTGGCGAGGCGTTCGCGCTCAGCGGCGACGTCGATGAGGCCTTCGAGCGGCAGGTAGAGTTCGCCGAGCGGCGTGAGCGCAGTCGGAGTTCCCGGAGGCGCGGCGAAGTCCGCCACGATGTCGAGCGGTTCGGCGTTCAGCAGGATGCGGAGCACGGCGGCGTCGTGCTCGGGGAGCTCGCTGCTCGGCTTGAGGACAAACCGCACGCGCTTGCTGCTCGTGATGTTGAAATCGCGGCGCAGGGCGCGGCTGTGATTCACCACCTCGTATTTGGCATTCGCGAATTGTTCGTCGCTCGCCGTCAAGCCGTAGTGCGCCTTGAAGTCGTCGTCGAGCGGCGCGGGCCAGCGGGCGAACATGATCGTCTCTCCGCCTTGGTCGGCGGGCAGATCGTCGTTGTATCCCAAGTCGTGCCACAGCTCCTCGGTGATGAAAGGCAAGAACGGATGAAAGAGCCGCAGCGTATGGCCGAGCACGAAATCCATGACTGCGAGGGTGTTAAATTTTCGCGCCTCCAAGTCGCCGAAGAACGCCGCCTTGGTCGTCTCCAGATACCAGTCGCAGAACTCGCTCCAGAAGAAGCGGTAGAGCGCATTCGCGGCGTCGCTGAAGCGATACTCGTCGAGCGCGGTGGACACTTCGCGGAGCGCGCCGTCGAGGCGGAGCAGGATCCATTTGTCGTCGCTCGTGAGCAGCTTCGGCTCGATTTCGCCCTCGATCGGCCCGCTCTGCATCTGGCGGAAGCGCGTGGCGTTCCAGAGCTTCGTGCAGAAGTTCCGGCCGAGCTCGATGTTCTTTTCGTCGTAGGTAACGTCGGATCCGAGCGGCGCGCTGCGCATCGTGCCGAAGCGGACGGCATCCGCGCCATACTGGGCGATGAGGTCGAGCGGGTCGGGCGAATTGTTGAGCGATTTGCTCAGCTTGCGGCCCTGCTTGTCGCGGATCAGGCTCGTGAAATAGACGTTCCTGAACGGCAATTCGCCCATCCACTCGAAACCCGCCATGATCATGCGCGCGACCCAGAAGAAGATGATGTCCGGGCCGGTGACGAGATCGGTGGTCGGGTAGAATTTAGCGAGCGTGCCCGTCTTGTCCGGCCAGCCCATCGTGGCGAAAGGCCAGAGCCAGGAACTGAACCAGGTATCGAGGACATCCGGGTCTTGCGACCAGCCTTCACCGGAGGGTGCTTCCATCCCGCAATAAACTTCGCTGCCGCGATACCACACCGGGATGCGATGCCCCCACCAGAGCTGGCGGCTGATGCACCAGTCCTGAATGCCAGTCAGCCAGTGGTCATACACCTTGGCCCAGCGCTCGGGGTAAAACTTCATCTCTCCGCTAGTCACGACTTGGTGGGCGGCTTCGACGCTCGGGTATTTGAGGAACCACTGCTCGCTCAGGCGTGGCTCGATCGGCACATCGGCGCGCTCGGAGTAGCCGACGTTGTTCTTATAGGGCTCCTCTTTTTCGAGGGCGCCGAGTTCGGTGAGCAGTTCGACGGCGCGTTTGCGGGCGGCGAAGCGTTCAAGCCCGGCGAGGTCGGCTCCGGCGAGTTCGTTCATCACGCCGTTGGAGTGCATGATGTCGATCATCGGCAGCTTGTGGCGCTGGCCGATTTCGTAGTCCGCCTTGTCGTGGGCGGGCGTCACTTTGAGCACGCCGGTGCCGAAGTCGAAGGTGACGTGGTCGTCGCCGAGGATCGGTAGTGGCGCCTGATTTTCGAGGGGCAGGGGACGGCGGACGTGTTTGCCGATGAGGTCGGCGTAGCGCGGGTCCTTGGGGTTCACGGCGACGGCGGTATCTCCGGGGATCGTCTCGGGACGGGTGGTCGCGATGGTCAGGAAACGCCCGGGCTCTTCGATGACCTCGACCTTGAAATAATAGAGCGCGCCGTTCTGCTCCTTCATCACGACTTCCTCGTCGGAGAGCGCGGTGAGCGAAGCGGGGCACCAGTTGACCATGCGTTTGCCGCGGTAGATGAGGCCCTTCTGATAGAGATCCACAAAGACGCGCGACACGCAGCGCGAGTAGTCCTCATCCATGGTGAAGCGCGTGCGCGACCAATCGCACGACGCGCCGAGTGCGCGAAGCTGCTGCAGGATGATGCCGCCGTATTTCTCTTTCCACTCCCAGATTTTGGCGACGAGCGCCTCGCGACCGAGGTCGTCGCGGTGCTTGATCTCGCCGGATTTGCGCAGGGTTTTCTCCACCACGTTCTGCGTGGCGATGCCGGCGTGATCGGTGCCGGGGAGCCAGAGCACTTCCTTGCCGAGCATCCGCGCGCGGCGGGCGAGAATGTCCTGGATGGTGTTGTTCAGGACGTGCCCGAGCGTGAGCACGCCGGTGACATTCGGCGGCGGGATGACGATGGAATACGCGGGCCGCTGCTCCGAGACGCGGGCGGGATCGCCCTTGAAGCATTCGTGCTGCAGCCAAAAGTCATACCACTTCGCCTCGACGGCGGCGGGTTCATAGGTCTTCGCGATTTCGGACATAAGGGCGCGCAATCTGCCGCCTCGCCCGCCGCTTGGCAAACCCCGCGATACGGGAAATCACTTGCGCCGCGGGCATCGGCGGCTAGTTTCCGCGCCCATGCGCAGGGCTTTCGCCATCGGACTCGCACTTTTTTTGTGCGTGGCCGCTCCCAGTTTCGCCGAATGGACGCTGACAAAGATCGGCGGGCGCGACTATGTGCCTTTGGAAAACGTCGCGGAGTTTTACGGTCTGGGCGGCGTGCGGCGGTCAGGGAGCGATGCCGTGATGGAACTCGGACCGCGCAGCCTGAAAGGCACGGCGAACTCCGTGGAGTTCTACATCAACCGGCTGAAGTTCAACCTCAGCTACCCCATCGCCGAACAGGGCGGCCGTCTTTGGATGTCGCGCATGGATCTGACCAAGGTGATCGAGCCGGTCTTGCGCCCGAGCAAAATCAAGGGCGCCGAGCGGATCGACACGATCGTCCTCGATCCCGGCCACGGCGGCCATGACAAGGGCGCCTACAGCCCCTACGGCTACGAAAAGACCTTCTCGCTCGATGTCTGTCAGCGCGCGCGAATGCTCCTCATCCAGGCGGGCTACAAAGTGGTGATGACGCGCAACACGGACATCTTCATCCCGCTCCACGACCGCACGCGTTACGCCAACCAATACTCGAACGCGCTCTTCATCAGCGTCCACTTCAACTCCGGCGGCAGCGGCACGGGTCTCGAAACCTACACGCTCGCCCCGCGCGGTGTGCCCTCGATGATGGCCGACGGCCCGCGCATTTCCGATCTCGATCCCTGCGCCGGGCATGTGAATGACGCGGAAAACATCGCCCTCGCCACGGCCACGCATGCCGCGATGGTCATGCGCTCGCGGATGCAAGATCGCGGGATCAAGCGGGCGCGTTTCGTGGTCATCCGCGACATCACCATTCCCGGCGTGCTCATCGAGGGCGGATTCCTGAGCAATGACTACGACGCCCGGCTGATCTCGACGCCGAACTATCGGCAGTTGATGGCCGCGAGCATCGTGCAGGCGGTGCAGAACTATCGGCGTGCGGTGGGCACGCAGCTCGGTGAAGTGGTGGCCAAACACGAGGGGCCGCGTGTCGAGACGAACTCGCCGATGCTGCGCGCCACGCCGAGCACCAACGAGGTCGGGCCGACCGTGATCACGCCGACCTCGCCGGCGAACTAACGCCGCGCTTGCCCCGCACAAATTTGCTGGCGCCTCTCCGCGCCTTTGCGCTTCATCCGGGGCTCCCGATGTCCGTCGAACCTTCCCCAAACAATCCCTGCCCGGTCGGTGTGTATGACAGTGGCTACGGTGGACTGACTGTGCTCCGCCAACTCCGCCGCACGTTGCCGGAACTCGACTACATCTATCTCGGCGATTCCGGACGCGCGCCCTACGGCGGGCGCGATGTGGATACGATCCTCGATTTCGCCGAGCAGTGTGTAGATCGCCTGATCGGCGAAGGATGCCGCGTCATCATCGTGGCCTGTCACACCGTCTCGTGCGTGGCGCTGCGGCATCTGCAACATCGTTACGGCTCGGCGGAACGCCGCATCCTCGGCGTGACTATCCCGGCCGCCGAAGTGGCCGTGGCACAGACGCGCGGGCACATCGGTTTCGTCGGAACCGCGCGCACCGTGGCTTCGCACACTTTCCGCACCGAAGTGCGCAAGCTGAACCCGGCGGTGCAGGTGAGTGAGATCGCCGCGCCGCTGCTCGCGCCGATCGTGGAGGAAGGCTGGGAGGACACGGAGATCGCGCGGCTGGCGGTGCAGCGTTACGTCGCGAAGTTCGACGGGATCGACACCCTGATCCTCGGCTGCACGCACTACCCGCTGCTGGAGCGCGCCTTTGATGAACTCACGCCTCCGGATGTCCGCGTGCTGAATCCTGCAGCGCAAGTGGCCGAGCGATTCCGGGCGTGGCGTGAGCGGCACCCGGGACTCGCACCCGTCGGCTCCGGGCGGCTGCGCGTGCTTTCCAGCGGTGATGTGGTGCGCTTTGCGACCCATGGCGAGCGATTCCTCGGTGAGCCGCTGCCACAAGTGGAACATGTCGCTGTGCAAAATGGCCGGCTGGCGCTTTGTCCGGAAGGCAGCGAGCCGGTCGGGCAGGTCGTTCGGCAGTGACGGCGCTGGTACGCGGCGTGCAATGAAAGCGCGGTTCATTGCCCATGCCTGAAAGCGCGACAATTTCCTCCAACAACGCTCCGCGATTCTCCGAGCGGCGGGTGATCTTCTATGTTGTGCTCGGCCTGATCGCCGCAGTGGTTTCCGCTTACGCGATGATTGTCCGCGCGGACTTCATCGACTTCGATGACAACAGCCACGTCTTCGAAAATCCGCTCGTGAAGGGTGGGCTGAGTTGGGAGAGCGCGAGCGATGCCTTCACGAAGTTTCACGCGAGCCTGTGGATTCCGCTGACGTGGATCTCGCTGATGGCCGACATCAGCATCTTCGGCCTCAATCCCGGCGCGATGCACGCGGTGAATCTCGCGTGGCACGTCGCCAGCACGGTGCTGCTGTTCTTCACGCTGCGCCGGATGACGGGAAGCCTGTGGGCGAGCGCTTTCGTCGCGGCGTTGTTCGGCCTGCATCCGATCAATGTCGAATCCGTCGCGTGGATCGCCGAGCGCAAGAACGTGCTCAACATCTTCTTCTGGATCGCCGCGCTTGCCGCATACGCCCGCTACGCGGAAAAGCCGCGCCTCGGCTGGTATCTCGCGACTTTCGCGCTCACCGTCTGCGCGCTGCTCGCCAAGCCGATGGCTGTGACACTTCCCTGCACGCTGCTGCTCCTCGATTTCTGGCCGCTGCAGCGCACCCGCATGACTTCATGGCTGCGGCTCGCGGTGGAAAAAATTCCGCTCTTCCTTCTCTCGATCGGCTCGTGCTGGCTCACGATGTACGCGCCGCGCGAACACGCGGTGGTCACGACCGAAACGCTGCCGATCGTGGCGCGCTTCAGCAATGCGCTCGTGTCCTACGTCGCCTATCTCGGGAAGCTTTTCCTGCCGATCAACCTCGGCGTCTTCTATCCGCATCCGGTCGATCCGCAACCGCTGCTCGCCGAACTCGCGATGGTGGTGCTGCTCGTCCTTACCGCGCTCGCTTGGTGGCAGTGGAAGGAGCGACCGTATCTGCTCATCGGCTGGTTGTGGTTTCTGGGCGTGCTCGTGCCGGTGCTCGGCCTCGTGCAAGTCGGTTCCCAAGCGCGCGCCGACCGCTTTACTTACATGCCGCAACTCGGCCTTTTCATCGCCGTCGCGTGGTTGGTGAAAGAGCAGTGGGGCCAGCACAAACGGGCGCTGCGACTGGTTGCGACCGCTGTCTTGGTGGCGTGCGCCTTGGCGACGGTGCGGCAGGTCACCTACTGGATGGACGGCACCACGCTCTTTGAGCGCACCATCGCGGTGACGAAAAATAACGCCTGCGCTTACGCCAACGCGGGCCTGCATCGCCTGCGCGATGGCGACCCCGTGGCGGCGACTCAGCACTTCCAGATGTCGCTCCGTCTGCAGCCGCAGCAATCGATGATCTGGCGGGAGTTCGGCGCGGCGCTCTTGCAGATCGAAAAGCCGAAGGAGGCCATCGAGGCGCTCCGCATGGCATTGAAGTATGACGCGGCGGATTTTGGCGCGCGCTACAAGCTAGGAGTCGCGCTGCAATCCGGCGGCGAGACGGACAAGGCGATTGCGCACTTCGAGCAGATCCTCAGCGAACTGCCCAACTCCGCCGGCTCGCACTATCACCTCGCGCTCGCGCTGGAAAACAAGGGCCGCATGGAAGAAGCCCGCGCCCACTTGCGCGAAGCGGTGCGACTGGCGCCGACCGATGCGCAGATTGCCGAGGCGAAGAAGCGCCTCGGCGTGTAGAGCCTGTTATCATTTGGCGGCTTCAGCTATAGGGGGATGGTGGCTGGATGTCCCGGAGGGATACAGGAAATTATACCAACTTCAGGAAACAATCAGACGCTCCCGCAGCCCGGAGGGCTGAAAGGAAATTAGCCCCGGGTGCAACCCGGGGATATTGAGAGAAACCGGAGGCACCCCGGAGGCGGTGCGGGAAAGTGCATGGCTGGCTGCTTCCGGCACACCCTCCGGGGTGCATCGGATGGTGGTCCGAAACTCCGGGTTTCACCCGGAGCTAATTTCCTTCAGCCCTCCGGGCTGGGCAGGTGTCTGATCATTTCACCAATTTGGTATCAATCGAGCTTGTCGCGGTTCTTTGCCGGGTTCGGTTCGGACGGGGCCAATCTGCGCTGTTTTCGCGCGCTGGGGCGCTGGGGGATGGAGCGGCTGCCGAGCCGGCGCGAAGGCTACACGCTCGATCTCGATTCGACTCGGCCGCTGCACGAGGACGGACAGCAGCAGGGCGTCGCCGTGGGCTACACGACCAAGGGCTTAAAACCCTGGCTGCATCCGCTTTTAGCGGTGCTGGCGGAGGTGCGCCTGGTCGCGCAGCTCTGGCTGCGGCCCGGCAATGCGAGCTGCGGCAACAACGCCGCCGCCTTCTTTTTGGACCTGTGGGAAAACCTCCCGCGCCGCCTGCGTCTGCGCGCCGTGCGTGCCGACTCCGGTTTCTGCCTGCCTGAGTTGCTGGCCCTCTGGGAGCAACTGCGGCTGCCCTCCGTGGTGATTGCGCAGTTGAGCATGCCGATCAAGAACCTGCTCCGACGCGGGCTGGAATGGCGGGCCACCGAAGTGCCAGGTAACCGAGGTGGCCGAGATCGAATATCAGGGGCTGCACGGGCCGCACCCGCGCCGTCTGGTGCTGGTGCGGCACCGCGTGCGCGCGGGCGACGCGCGCGGCGGTAAGCGCCTCCTCGACGTGCCCGGCTACCGCTTCCAAGCCCTGATCACCAGCCTGCCCGCGAGCCAGCCGCCGCTGACCGTGTGGCGTTACTACAACGGCCGGGCCGCTTGCGAAAATGTGATCAAGAAACTGCGCGAAGGCTTTGCCCTGCCGAGTCTTTGCCTGCGCTCGTTCTGCGCCACCGAAGCCGCGCTCTGCCTGGCTGCGGTCACTTACCACCTCACCGTCCTCTTCCAGCGCCACCTCGGCTGGCAGCAGAAGGTGACCATCCACAGCCTGCGCTTCTGGCTCTTCGTCACGCCGGTGTGCTCAGCCATCCCGCTGGAAAGACCACCGTGAAACTCGCCGTCCCACCCCGCGAACGGGCCTGGTGGCATCGCCTCTGGGAGAAGATTCTCAGCCCCCTGCCCAACTGCAATGCAGTGGAAAACCGACCAGCATTCAGCGCCTGCGATGCGGCTCTACTTCATCGTTCCGGCTTAGAACATGTTGAAAAAGTCCGCATGAGCGCGAGAGAAAGCGGAGGATGAAGCCAGAGAAGAAAGGCGGCGGAGTGGGAGAGCAGGCGGCATTTGGTCAGCGAGGCGAAGCTGCGTTCGATGACCCAGCGGCGGGCCTGAATGGCAAAACCTTTGGTTGGTTTCGGACTGCGGACGATCTCCAGATAGGGCCGGTCGTGGGAACGCAGCTGTTTGACCCAGGTCACGAATCGGCCGGAGTAACCCGAGTCGGCCCAGACCTTGGCCAGACTGCCAAAGGCGACCGTGGCCCGACGCAGCAGCGACTTGGCTCCGTCGCGGTCCTGCACATTGGCGGCGGTGTTTTCCGCGCCGAGGTGCCAGCCCGGCGTGTCGGTCAGTAGGTGCGGCTTGCGCCCTGTGATCTTCTTGTTCGCGTCGTAGCCGCAGGGTCCGCCTTGGCCGGAGGTTTTGACGCTTTGGCTGTCGAGGATGGCCGTCGTCGGGGCTTTTTTTTTCGCGGCCTTGGGCCGGGCCTGGTCGCGCAGTCGGTAAGAGCAACATAAGCGCAACAGCCAGCCGCGCCGGGCGGTATCAAATCTTCATAAGTCCCTCAGAGAGAAGGAATGCACTCGCCGTGACTCGAACACGGAACCTTCTGATTCGTAGTCAGATGCTCTATCCAATTGAGCTACGAGTGCTTGTCCGAAAGCCGACTGAATGTCGGGAGCGGGATAAAAGCACTGGCGCCCACCGCTGGCAACCCCTTTCCTCGGGAAAAATCGCCATGCATCACCGCGCGAATTTTTTACTTCGAGAACGCCTGCCGGAGGTGGTGCAGCGTGACCGCGCCGATCGTTTGCAGACTCTCAGGGGCGATCCGGTCGATGGTGTCGTCCGCCGTGTGCCAGTAGAGGTAATCGAAATCGATCAAGTCGATGGCCGGGATGCGCGCGATGCGTTGCAGAGGCACGTGATCGTCCTGAATCGGTCGGTCCAGGTAGCCGAAATGCTGGCGCAATTTCAGTGCGTCGGCGGAGGCGAGGATTTCGCGGGCCAGTTCCGGCGGGGAGTCGGAAGGCAGGGTGATCTTCAGGTCGCGATCACCGATCATGTCCCAGAGCACGGCGAACTTGAACTGAGTGTGGCGGTTTTTCGCGCGGAGGTCGCTGGCGTAATGTCGGCTGCCGTAAAGGCCGTCGGTGTCGGTGAATTGCACGAAGGCTTCCTCGCCGTCGAAAAAGACGAGTTCGATTTTTTCGGCGAGCACTGGATCCAAGGCGAGGACGCGGGCCAGTTCGATCAGCGCGCCGGTGCTGGAACCGCCGTCATTGGCGCCGACGAAGCTGATCGTGCTGAAGCGTTTCGTATCATAGTGCGAGCAGACGATGGCTCGTTGCGTGGTGCGCGAAACGGGGCGGGCGCCGCTGGCGGAAAAGCGCGCGATGAGATTGGTGAACTGGATCGGGCCGCGGGGTGTTTCGCCGGTGAAGGTCTGGCGTTCGATCTCCCAGCCATGACGCCGGATCGAGTCCTCGATCGTCGCGCGGGCCTTCTCGATCTCGGGTGAGCCTGCCGGGCGTGGGCCGATATCGACTTGCTTACGTACTTCGGCAAACGCCTTGTCGCCCGAAAACTCTTTCCATAGCTCCGCGGGAGGTGGGCCTGCGGGCGGGCGTTTGATCGTCGTGATGGACGATGGGCCCGATTCGCCGGTGCTGTCGGCAGAGGGCGAGGTTGCGCCCGGTTCTGCGGTCCGCTTGCAGGCGGAGCAGGCCAGTGTGGCGAGCAGAAGAAAGGTGAGTCGGAGACGAGCCAAGCGATCCTACTCCTCAGGCTTAAGACCCAGCAGACCGAGCATGCGATGCAGGTCGTCGGTGCCGTAATATTCGATTTCAATCCGGCCGCGTTTCTCGTTGTGCTGCAACGCGACGTGGGTGGCGAAGTGTTGCTGGAGGCGGTTCTGCAGGTGTTGCAGGGCAGGGGCGAGGGCCGGTATCGCGGGGCTGGTGGATCCGCTGCGGGTGGGTTTGGTCGCGCCATTTTGGGCGAAATGTTGGGCGACGAGTTTCTCGGCGGCACGAACGGTGAGGGCCCGGCGAATGATGATGTCGGCGAGGAGGACCTGCTCTTCTTGGGATTTGAGGGACAGCAAAACTTTCGCGTGACCGACCGAGATCCGCTCCTGGGTGAGCCAACTCTGGACCTGCTCGTGCAGATCCAGCAGGCGCATGCTGTTGGCTACGGCTGCGCGGCTTTTGCCGACTTTCTGCGCGATGTCTTCCTGCCTCAGGCTGAACTCCCGGGCGAGCCGGGAAAAGGCGTTGGCTTCTTCGATCGGGTTGAGATCTTCGCGCTGGAGGTTCTCGATGAGCGCGAGTTCGAGGACATCTTGATCGGAAGCTTCGCGGATGATGACCGGCGCTTCGGTCAGCCCGACCTTTTGCGCGGCACGCCAGCGGCGTTCCCCAGCGATGAGTTCAAATTTGTCGCCGCGCTGCCGGGCGATGAGTGGCTGGATGATGCCGTGCTCCTTGATCGAAGCGACGAGTTCATCGAGGTGCTCGTCGCGGAAAACGGTGCGCGGTTGCAGCGGCGTCGGAACGATCTGGGACAGGCTGATCCGTTGCACCCGCTCGCCGCTTTCGAGGGAGGGTGTGGGCGAAGCGACGCGCGTATTGATGAGCGCGCTGAGGCCTTTGCCGAGTGCAACTTTGGACATAGAGGGGCCGAGTGTAGTGGCTGCTTGCGGAAAGGCAAACGCCGTTCCGGCAAAACCGTGACATCCTTCTTTGCCGCCGACTTGGCGCGCTTTAGCGTGCTCGGGTGTTGTTCGCCGATCTCCTCGAAATTCTCGATCCAGCGCCGCATTCGGCGCCACTGAATATGGCGATCGATGAGGCGCTTCTCCAACAGGCGACGCAGCCGACTTTGAGGATTTATCGTTGGTCTGAGCCGACGGTTTCCTTCGGTTACTTCGGCAAACTTGCCGACGCGGAACATGTCTCTGCGGGCCGCCCGTTGATTCGGCGATGGACGGGCGGGGGGATCGTCGAGCACGGCGCGGATCTCACCTACACGCTCGTCGTTCCGCGGGAGCACTCGATGCTTCGTTTCAGCGCCAGCGAATCGTATCGCATGATCCACGAAGCGATTGCCGATCTGCTAAGTGGCGAGGGACTGTTGGCGGAAATTTCCGGCGCAGTCAGTTCGACGCCTGTGAGCGCCTGCTTCGCTCAACCCGTGCAATTCGACATCGTTTCAGGCGGGAGAAAGCTGGCTGGTGCGGCGCAGCGCCGCACGCGCTGGGGGATGCTGCATCAAGGGAGCATTCAAGCGCCGGGATTACGCGAGCGGTTGAGCGAAAAATTCGCCATCGCATTCGGTGAACGCGTGCGTCGACATTCGATGCTGCCGAGCATCGCTGAATACGCACTTCGATTGGTCGCCGAAAAATATGGAACGACCGCCTGGCTGCGGAAGTACTGAGCGCGCTGCTTAGGATGTCGGAGGCGTCGAGGCCGGCACCCCACCTGGCAGCGAGAGCACGTTCGACGACCAGTAGTCGATGATGTCGAGCGCGGCGAAGCGGAAGACGATGAGGAGCGCGTCGTTGAGCGGAATGCCGATCTTCTTGGCGATCGATTGCAGCGACTCGGCGCCATTGATCGCGGTGGCGAAGCGCGCTTCGACGTCGTTGAGCTTCAGCTTCTGAATCAGTTCGTAGCCCTTGCGGGTGTAAGCCGGGCTGCCGTTCGGATCGGGGCGCTGGCTGCCCATGAGATTGTCGTATTTCACATGGCGCAGGCTGCCGAGGATCCAGTTATCCGGGTCTTCGTTGCCCGGCGGGAAGTTCTTCACGTATTCGGGGAACTCCTGAAGCTCTTCGAACTCGAAGGTGACGCGCCCGGCGGTCCACAGGTTCGAGAAGACGCGTTGCCCGTGGTCGCGGACGATCTGCACAACGTCGTCATGCGGGAAGCCGTTGCGGACGGACAAGAAGAGGAAAATCGGGCAGCCGCTCGCGGCCTGCGTGACCTGACCTTCAATGATCAGCCCGAGATTGGTCGCCGACAGGATGACGGGGGACTCGCGGCAGTAGAGTTGGAAATTCCGCGACGTCGCGAAAAGGAACCGGCCTTTGCTGACGAAGAGTTCGATCGGGAAGCGGTTGACGAAAAAGCGCAGCACGCCGGTGAGGCGATCGCCATAGGCCATCTGGAGCGCCGAACGCAGCGAGAAGAACGCCGTGTGACCGCTGAAAACGGTGCGCGACGGATCATGAAAAAGGAGCTGCCGCGCAGGATTGCCCGTGGACTTGGTTTGCGCGAGCGCTGCGCCGACCACTTCCAAAAGCGACTCGGGCGTGACCGGCTTGGGCAGCACCTTGACGACGTTTTCGTAGCGCTCTTCAATCTTGTCGCCATTACCATTCGTGGCGAGCAGGACGACGGGAACCTTCGCGGTCGCCGGATCATTGAGCAGCCGATAGCAGACCGCCTCGGCGTCCATGTCGGGCAGCGACTCATTGAGCAGGATGAGGTCGGGCTGGGCGACGTTGAAGCGGTCGAAGGCATCACCGCCTCTTTGTGCGAGCAGGACATCCACTCCGTGGAAGCTCTGCTGGAGCACGTTTTCGGTGAGCTTGGAAGCCACCAGACTGTCGTCGATCACCAGAATTTTTTGGGACATACCGTTGCTATGGGCGCGTAAATCGATGCGAGGTTTTGCGCTGGCGGATTAGTTGGCCGGCGCCGGTTCAGGGGGCGAAAGTAAGGACTGTCGAAGGAGTGTCAATCAAACTCCCTGACCAGAAGCAGGTTCTGAATTTCACTTCCCAAGGCGCGTCCCGATACGCCACCTTCCCCAGCCCCATGTCCGCACCTGTCCGCGTCCGCTTCGCTCCCTCACCCACCGGCTACCTCCACGTGGGAGGCGCCCGCACGGCGCTCTTTAACTGGCTCTACGCCCGCCACCACGGGGGAAAATTCATCCTGCGCATCGAGGATACCGATCGTGCTCGGCACAACGAAGCTGCGGTGCAGGTGATCTACGACGGACTGCGCTGGCTGGGGCTCGACTGGGATGAAGGCCCGCAGGCTGGCGGCGAATTCGGCCCGTATTTTCAAAGTGAGCGCGAGGCGATCTACCAGCGCTACTTCGATCAACTCAACGCCGCCGGTCATCTCTACGACGATGGCGGCGCGTGGCGTTTTCGCTTCCAGCGCGAGGTCGTGGAAGTGGACGACCTCATTTGCGGCAAAGTCGCGTTCGATTTTGGCAACATCGAGATCATGCCCGATATGACCATTCGCCGCCCCGACGGTTCGTGGATTTTCCATTTCGTGAATGTCGTGGACGACATCGAAATGCAGATGACGCACGTCATCCGCGGCGAGGACCACCTTTCCAATACGCCCAAGCATATCCAACTCTACCAAGCGCTCGGCGCCGCGCCTCCGCGCTTCGGGCACATCCCGCTCATCCTCAACAAGGACGGCTCGAAAATGAGCAAGCGGGATCAAGGCGCGAGCATCACCAGCTACATCGAAGCCGGCTACGCGCCCGAGGCGGTGCTCAACTATTTTTGCCTGCTCGGCTGGTCGCCGAAAGACGACAGCGAAATTCTCCCCCGCGAGGAAATCATCGCCCGCTTCGATCTCGCGAACGTGAACCGCAAGGGCGCGCAATTCGATCTGGCCAAGTGTGATTGGTTCAACTCGCAATATATCCAGCAGATGCCGATGAGCCGCTACTTGGAGCTCGTGCAGCCGTGGTTGGAGAAGGCGGGTATTTATGCGGACGCCGCGGCTTTGGAGCCGGTGCTCGCGTTGGAAAAAATGAAGGTCACGCATCTCCGCGAAGTGCCCGATCGGATCTCGTTCTTCTTCACCGAGGATTACGCTTTCGATCCAGCAGCCGTGGAAAAATCGCTGCGCAACCCGGGCACGCTCGAGCGCCTCGCGCAACTCTCGGAAGCTTACGCGAGTGTCACGCCATTCGATGCTCCGACGATCGAGGCCAAGCTCAAGGAACTCGCGACCACGCTCGCGGTGAAACCAGCGGAGTTCATTCATCCGGCTCGCGTTGCGGTCAGCGGGCGCAGTGTGGGGCCGAGCCTGTATCACATGCTGGAAGTGCTCGGTCGCGACCGGGTGCTCGCGCGTTTGCAACGGACTCGCGAGCGCTTCGCCGCCTGAACTCCGAGCCATGAAGCCGGTCTACACCTTCGCCGACTTGCAGGCTTGGGAAACGGTCACGACAGATGAGCCGATGCCGTTGCGGCTCGCGGTGATCGGCGATCCCGTCGCGCACTCGGCCTCGCCGCAAATGCACAACGCCGCTTTGGCCTCGTGCGATTTGGCGGTGCGTTATTGCCGCCTGCACCTTCGCCCGGATGAGCTTGCTGCTGCGCTGCGCCTTTTGCCGGAGAAAGGTTTCCTCGGCGTGAATTGCACGATTCCCCACAAGGCTGCCATGCTTGCGGCAGTCGATGAAGCAGATGAAGGCGCACGCCGCGCGGGTGGGGTGAATACTGTCGTCGTGGGCAATGACGGGCGCCTCTCTGGTTTCAGTACAGACGGCCCCGGACTCGCTCGCGCGGTGCGCGAACAGTTCGGAGCGGAACTGGGCGACTTGCGCGTGCTGGTGCTCGGAGCGGGTGGCGGAGCCGGACGCGCCGTGGCGATGCAATGTGCGACTGCGGGTGCGCTGCGACTGACACTTCTCAATCGCAGCGTGGAAAAGCTGGAGCATCTTCGTGACGCGGTCGCTGCGATCTACCTCGCGGATTCGTTGGTCGTCGGACCGTGGGATAAAGTAACGCTCACGGCTGCTCTCGAACATTCCGACCTCGTTGTGAACTGCTCGGCGATCGGGATGAATCCTGGCGATGTTTCCCCGATCGCCGCGTCGCTGCTTTCTTCGCGGCACTGGCTCTACGACACGATCTACACCTCCGGTCGAACCCCGCTGATGCTCGCGGGCGACGAGGTCGGCGCTCGCTCGGCCAATGGCCTGTCGATGCTGCTGCACCAAGGCGCGCTGTCGTTTGAGAAGTGGTTCCAGCGCCCGGCACCGCTGGAAGTCATGCGCGCTGCGCTGGTCGCGGCGAAAGCGTAGAGCTCGACTCAGCGGCTCTCCGCCAGCACTCTCCGAGCGGTCGCCGCGTCGCGGGTGATCTGCGCACGCAGCAGATCGAGGCTGGCGAATTTCTGTTCCGGACGCAGGAACTGGCGGAACGTGATCTCCAAATCCTCGCCATAGATGTCGGCCTCGAAATCGAAGAGATGCACCTCGAGCAGACGCTCGCCGTTGGCGTTCTTAATCGTCGGGCGGACGCCGATGTTCACCACGCCGCGCAATCGCTCCGTGCCCCGTCGGACGTCCACGGCGTAGACCCCGTTTGGCGGATACTGCTCGTTGTGCGCGCTGAGATTGGCCGTCGGAAAGCCGATCGTGCGACCGAGGCGATCGCCTTCGACGACGGTGCCGAGGATCGTGAACTCGCGTCCGAGCAGCCGGGCCGCGCGGGCCAGTTCGCCGCGCTCGACCGCACTGCGGATCAGCGTGCTGCTGACGATTTCGCCGTCGATCTCGACGGCGGGAACACCGACTTCCGCAAAATCCAACTCTCCGCCGAGACGCTGGAGTAATGCCAGATTGCCAGCGCGGCCTTTACCGAACGACCACTCGAAGCCCACACAAATTTCGCGTAGCGGTTGCGCTGCTGCGGCGAGGGCGCGGATGAATTCCTCCGGCGGAGTCGCGGCAAATGCGTGGTCGAAGTGAATGACCAACTGCTGCGTCACGCCGAGGTTGGCGATGAGGCGAAGCTTGTGCGCGGTCGAGGTGAGCAGGCGCGGAGCTTGATCCGGCCGCAGGACGCGGATCGGATGCGGGTCGAAGCTGACCACGACGACAGTGCCACCTTCACGCCGCGCATCTTCCAGGGCGCGGTGAATGACGGCCTGGTGCCCGAGATGCACTCCGTCGAAAACGCCGATCGCGAGATACAGCGGCCCGGGGATGCGTGGCAGGTCGGAGATTGCGTGCAGGACGCCAGGGATGGAGTCGATTCCGCGCGGCATTTTCGCTTACGCCCCGCGCATGCGGGAGACCGTCGGCAGGCTGAGGATGCGCTGTTCGATGGCGCTCGCGCCGAGCGTTTTGATTTCATCCACAGTCACCGCGTGTTCGAGGGTGAACTTGCCGCTCTTCGTCCGGCGCAACGCTTTCAGGTGCGCGCCACAGCCAAGCTCAGTGCCGATGTCGAACGCGTAAGTGCGGACGTAGAAGCCCTTGGAGCAGACCACGCGGAAGTCGATCTCCGGCAGGCGCACCGACTGAATCTCATGCGCATAGACATGCACGAAGCGCGGTTCGCGTTCAACGGTCTTGCCCTGCCGCGCGAGTTTGTAGAGCGGCACGCCGTCCTTCTTGATGGCCGAAACCATCGGCGGCATTTGGTAAAAATCGCCGTGAAATTTGGCGAACGCGCCTTCGATTTGCTCGCGGTTGAGTTCGGGGACGGGCTTGGTTTCGACGATCTTCCCATCGGCGTCCTGGCTGTCGGTGGTCACGCCGAGCGACATCGTGCCGACGTATTCCTTATCCTCGGCCATGAGCAGATCCTGAATCTTCGTGCCGCGGCCGAGCACGATGAGGAGCAGGCCGGTGGCGAGCGGGTCGAGGGTGCCGCAGTGGCCGACTTTTTTGGTGTTGAGGCTGCGGCGGACGATCGCGACGACGTCGTGCGACGTCATCCCGGCCGCTTTGTCCACGAGCAGCACTCCGTCAAGGCTGGTCAAATTCATGGTCGATAGCTTGCAAAACTTTTTCCTGCACCTCGGCGAGAGTCCCGCTGACGCGGGCGCCGGCGGCCAATTTGTGTCCGCCACCGCCGAACAATCCGCAGACCTTGCTGACGTCGATCTGCGGTGACTTGGACCGCAGACTCACACGAACCCGGCCATCGCCGAGCTCTTCGAAAAACGCGGCCGCCGTCACGCCCTCGATGGCGCGGATGGTGTCGATGAGGCCCTCCGTGTCTTCCGGAATGGAGCCGACCGCCTTCACCGTCTCGACGCTGAGCGCGAAGCTGGCGACGCGGTCCTGGCTGCTGAAACGCAGGACGTTGAGCAAAGCGCGGAGCAGCTCCAGCCGGCGGCGCGGGTGGCTCTCGTACATCTTCTGCGAGAGTTCGCCGACGTTCACGCCAGCGCGGATCAGCTCAGCGGCGATCTCGTAGGTGCGTGCCGTCGTGCTCGGATATTGGAAGGAGCCGGTGTCGGTGCTGATGGCGACGAAAAGATTGTCGGCCATTGCGTAAGTCAGCGGGAGGTCGTGACCGCGGATGAGTTCGAAAAGAATCTGCCCGGTGGCCGGGGCGAGGGGATCGATGAAATTCAGATCGCCGTAGTGGTCGTTGGTGATGTGGTGATCGAGGTTGATCACGACGTCGGCGTGCGCGACGGCTGCGATGGCTTTGCCCGCGCGGCTCTTCACCGCGTTGTCGAGGACCAAGGCCACGTCGAAGCGCTGCGGTTCCGCAGGCGGCTGGGTGACGAGCGTGTGCTCCGGGAGATAGTGAAATTTCGCGGGCACGCCGTCTTCATTCCAAGCCGTGACGTCTTTGCCCAACTGGCGCAGGCAGAGCGCCATGGCCAGCGTGCAACCGAGAGCGTCGCCGTCCGGGCGCGCGTGGCTCATCACCACGAAGCGATTCCGTGTCTTCAAGATCTCCGCGATCTCGGCGAGACCGGCGTTACTTGTCTTCTGGCTCATCAGGCGTGGGTTCGTCGGGCGGAATGTCGATCTCCTCCATGATGCTAATCACGCGGGTGCCGCGCACGATGGAGTCGTCGAGTTTGAAATGGAGGTGCGGCGTGTACTTCAGGACGACGCGCTTGGAGAGCAGTTTCTGCAAATGCGGGCGGTTGCTGTGCAGCTTGGCCATCGCAGCCTTGGCCTGCTCTTCATTGCCGATCACGCTGACGAAAACGTGGGCGTGCTTGAGGTCGGGCGTGATGTCCACCTGTTGTATGGTGACGAGGGCAGCCTCAAACGTGAGTTCGCGGCTGAGAAGGTCGCCGAGCTCCCGCCGGATGAGTTCGTTGACGCGTTCGAGACGGTGTTTCATCGGAAGTTGATGGGTGATGGTGGAGGGTTGAGAAGCGCCGGGAGTCGAGCCGGTCGCGGAGCCGAAGTCGGCTGCCACTCAACTCTCAACCCGCAATGACCTGCGGCTTTCTCGCAGGCTCGAATCTCAACTTCGGCGTCACAGCTTCTGCGGAACTTTTTCGAGGGTGTAGCACTGGATGATGTCGCCGACTTCGTAGTCGTTGAAGTCGCCCAGCTTGATGCCGCATTCGAGGCCGCTGCGGACCTCCTTCACGTCGTCCTGGAAACGGCGGAGTGTCGCAAGGCCGCCATCGTAGATCGGAGTGCGGTCGCGCAAGACACGGGCGCGGGCCGAGCGGGCGATGCGTCCGTCGCGGACTTCGCAACCAGCGACGAGGCCCTTGGAAAGCTCGAACACCTTCTTGACCAGCGCGTGACCAATGACGGATTCGCGCGACTCCGGATCGAGCAGTCCCGCCATCGCTTCCTTCATCTGGTCGATGAGTTCGTAGATGATCGAGAAGAGCTTGATCTGGACGTTCTCGCGCTTGGCGGTGTTGGCCGCGGTGGCTTCGACCTTCACGTTGAAGCCGACGACGACGGCGTTCGAGGCGGTCGCAAGCAGGATGTCGTTTTCGGTGATCGGGCCGACGGCGCTGTGGACGATATCGAGGTCGATCTTCTTGCTGTCGATCTGGTTGAGCGAGGTGATGAGGGCTTCGAGCGAGCCTTGCACATCGGACTTGAGGATGATGTTGAGCCGCTTTTTCTTTTCGTCGGAAAGCATGCCGAAAAGATTCTCAAGCGTGGCGCGCTGTGGCGTGGCGAGTTTGCCGAGGCGTTGTTCATCGAGGCGCTCGTCGCTCAGTTGCTGGGCGGCGCGTTCGTTTTCCATGACGACGAGTTCGTCGCCGGCATTGGGCAGACCGGCGAAGCCGACGACCCGGCACGGCGTGGAGGGGCCGGCCTCCTTGATCGGTTTGCCGAGATCGTCGATCAGGGATTTCACCTTCCCGGACCACTTCCCGCAGATGAAAGCCTGGCCGGTTTTGAGGGTGCCCATGCGGACGATGATCGTGGCGGTGGGGCCGCGACCCTGCTCGATCTGTGCTTCGATGACGGAGCCGCGTGGATCCTGCTGCGAACTGGCTTTGAGCTCGAGCATTTCCGATTCAAGGAGGATGCGCTCCAGCAGTTCGTCCACGCCCTGACCCTTCAGCGCGGAAACCGCACACACGCCGGTATCGCCGCCCCAATCTTCGGGCGCGAGGCCCTTCTCCTGGAGCTGGCCCTTGACCTTGTCGAGGTTCGCGCCCACGGCGTCGATCTTCGTGATCGCCACGAGGATTTTCACCTTGGCGGCGCGGGCGTGGTTCAGCGCCTCGATGGTTTGCGGCATGATGCCGTCGTCGGCCGCGACGACGAGCACGACGATGTCCGTGACAGTCGCTCCGCGGGCGCGCATCGAGGTGAAGGCGGCGTGGCCCGGGGTGTCGAGGAAAGTGATGCGGTGGCCTTTGTGGTCCACGCTGTAAGCACCGATGTGCTGCGTGATGCCGCCGGCTTCCCCCGCGGCGACGCGCGTCTTGCGAATCGCGTCCATCAACGTCGTTTTGCCGTGATCGACGTGACCCATGAAAGTGACGATCGGCGCACGCTGGTGCAGTTCGTCGGCCTTGGGCTTGACTGGCACCTTGGGCGGCTCGATGACGACCACGGGCTTGTGAACGCCGCCGCCTTCCTTGCGCTTTTCCTTCTCAAAGGTGAGGCCGTGTTTGGTGCAGACTTTGGCCGCGACGTCCGCTTCGATGTTCTGGTTGATCGAGGCGAAGATGTTCATCTCCATCAGGTCGCTGATGACCTGGAATGGCTTGATCCCCATGGCTGTCGCCAGGTCTTTGACCGTGAACGGTGGCTTGAGGTGGATGATCTTTTCGTCCACTGGCACGGGCGCTTCGACCGCGGCGACTGGCTCGGGAGCGACTTCTGTGACCGGGGCGGGCGCTTCTTCCACCGGCGCGGCGGCGACCTTCGGCGCTTCCGGTTCGAGGATGCGCGAGATGGGGATGTGCGCGAAGGGCTTGTTTACGAGATCCGAAGCTTGGCGGGGGCGCTTCGTCTTGGGCTTCGCATCGATGAGCGAAAGCGTTTCCTTTACGACCTTGGGGGCCGCAGGCGCGTCCGTGGCAGCGCCCTTTGATTTCTCAGGGGCGGCGGTCTTGGCAGTCGATTTGGGCGCGGCGGCTGCCTTGGAGGGTTTGGCCTCGTCGGTTTTCTTCGCGCTCGGTTTGTTGGTCGTCGTCTTGGATGGCATCAAAAGTCCTTCGGAAAATGGTTTTCATGGCCTACTGCGTTGAGGCCACGGGTTCGTTCGCGCGTTTTGCCGCACTGAGGATTTCCGCCGCTTTCTCCGGCGTGACGCCAATGGCGTCGACGATGTCCTGCGGCTCGACCTCAGCGAGCACGTCGAGGGACCCGAGCCCGCCCTTGACCAGCGCGGTGGCGGTCGTTTCATCCACCTGCAGGGTGGCGGCGAGGGCCTTGGCGGCTTTGCCGACGCGATCTTTGAACTCGTCCTCCGCGGACTTGTCCTGCTCGATATTGATATCCCAGCCGGTGAGGCGGGAAGTGAGGCGCGCATTCTGGCCGCGCTTGCCGATGGCGAGCGAAAGCTGGTCTTCGTCGACCTTGATCAGCACCGCCTTCTTACCGTCCTCGATCGTCACGCTCTTCACCTTCGCGGGCTTGAGTGCTTCGAGGACGAACTCCTTCACGTCCGCGCTCCAGCGGATGATGTCCACCTTTTCGTTGTTGAGTTCGCGGACGATGTTCTTCACCCGCGCGCCGCGCATGCCGACGCAAGCGCCGACCGGATCGACCTTGTCGTTGGCGCTGTGGACCGCGATCTTCGTGCGGTAGCCTGCCTCGCGGGCGATGCCCTTGATCTCGACGGTGTGGTCGTTGATCTCGCTGACTTCAGTCTCGAAGAGGCGGCGGACGAAATTCGGATGGCTGCGGGAAATGATGATCTCAGGACCACGGATGCCGTTTTCCACGGCCACGACGTAAGCGCGGATGCGGTCGCCGATGTTGTAGTCCTCGGTCTGGACGCGCTCGCGATTCGGCATCGTGGCCTCGAACTTACCGAGATCAATAATCACATCCGAGCGCTCGAAGCGGCGGACGGTGCCGCTCACGATCTCGCCGGCGCGGTCCTTGAACTCGTCGTAAATCATCTCCTTCTCCGCCTGGCGGATGCGCTGCATCATCGCCTGTTTAGCGGTCTGCGCGGCGATGCGGCCGAAGTCCTTCGGCGTCACCGGCACTTCCAACTCGTCGTTCAACTGCACATCGGCCTTGAACTTCTTCGCCAGATCGAAACGAATCTCGTCATGCTTGTTCGCGACTTTCTCGACAACTGTCAGCTTGGCGTAGGCCTTGATTTCGCCCGACTTGGGATCGATCTCGACACGCAAGTCCTTCGCCGGTCCTACTGCCTTGCGGGCAGCTTGGAGCACGGCATTATTGATCGCTTCAAGGAGCACTTCACGTTTGATGCCCTTGTCGCGCTCAAAAAAGTCGAGGCCTGCGAGGATTTCACTGTTCATAATTCGATGTCCGGGTCCGGGGACAAAAAAAAGTGGGTTTTAGGCCCACTTGGCTGTAGCCGGATTTGGACGGGCAAACTAAGCGCCGCCATCTGGTGCGTCAAGGCCGAAACCCGACGGATTGCATCGTGGAAAACAGACGCGCCACGTTCGTCGGCGCGACACGCTTTATGATCAGGATCATCTTCTTCGATGCCGCCGGCACGCTGTTTCATCTGCCTCGCGGCGTGGGCTGGCACTATCGCGCCTTGGCCCTGCGCCACGGGTGTGAGGTGCCGGAGGAGGCACTGGGTCGGGCCTTTGGCGAGGTTTGGAAAGGGATGCCGCCGCGTGAATCCTCGCGCATGCGGCGCGAAGACGACGACAGGGAGTGGTGGCGGATGCTCGTCGATCGGGTTTTGGATCGCTGTAGCATCGCCGTGGGCGACTTGAATCGCTCGGCTTACTTTGAAGAGCTTTACGCGGAATTCACCCGGCCCGGCGTGTGGGCGCTTTATCCGGAGGTGAAGGAAACCCTGCAGCTTCTCGCAGGGCAGTATCGGCTCGGGATCATTTCCAACTTCGACGGTCGCCTTCGTCCGATCCTGAAAAACCTTGGCATCCACGGGTTCTTCGACCCGGTCATCATTTCCAGCGAAGTCGGCGCCGAGAAACCGGATCCGTGGATTTTTCAGGCAGCGCTGAGGGTCGCGGCGGTCGCGCCGGAGGAGGCTTGGCACGTCGGGGATGATTCGATCCGCGATTGGGAAGGAGCAGCGGCGGCCGGGCTCCACATCCTGCCACTCGATCGCCCCACCAACTCACTCCGCGACCTCGTGGCCCGGCTTACTGTCCAGTCCGCTTCTTGATCCGCGCGATGTTTTCCCGGGCGAAAGCGCGTTGATCGTCCGGCAGGTCGGGGTCGTTGAGCGAAAGCATGAAGCTGTCGATCGAGCGCGGGCCGTCGCCGACCGAGGCGTAGGCCTGGCCGAGGTAGAGCTGGTATCCGCCGGTCGGGCGGCCTTCCGCTTCCGCCCAGGCGATGAGCTTTTCCAGCACTTCGATCTCCGCTTTGAACGCTTTGGCCTCGTGGGCGATTTTGGCGTGGTAAAAAAGCAACTGCGGGTCGTCCGGCAGGCGGGCGATGACTTCCTTGGAAACATCATACGCCTGGCTGAACCGCTTGGTCCCGTAGAGCAGTTGGGTCTTCGTCGCCAGGGCCGGAAGGAAGTTTTTGTCGGCGGCGAGCGCCCGCTGGACCTGAGCGTCCGCCTGCCGCCATTCGCCGCGTCCGAGATAGTAGATGGCCAGCCCATTCGCGACCTCCGGATGGCGCGGCGCGAGTTGAGCCGCTTCATCGAGCAAACTCTTGCCGGCTTCAGGCTGCCGCACGGCCAGCAGCTTGGTCGCCGTCTGTGCCCAAGCCGTCGCGCGCGCCCGGGCCGGCTTCTTCGCCAGCCGCTCCCGCACCTCGGAAAAATCCGCCAGTTCCCACGCCTTCCCGGGATCGCGTCGCAGCACCAAGCTCGTGTGATCCACATACCGGAGCGACCAATCCTTGGTCTCCGCGAGATGATCGAGCAGCGGCTTGTACTGGCTCGGATCGCCGACGAACAGCACCGCATCGAACCGAAACTGGCGGTCCAACTGGCGGAACAGTTTCGGATTCTGCACGGCCTGAGCGAAGGCGCGGGTCCGCTGCGAATGGATGTCGCGATCGTCGTCCGTAAGAAGGTCCGGGCGTAAGCCCAGCAACCAAGGGCGGGCTGGCCCATTGAAATAGAGCGTCTTCGCCTGAAGTTTTTCCAACGCGAGACGGGGCGTCGACAGGTCGGGATCCGATTTCCTCCAAGTCGCCAGCGCCAGCCAGATTCCCCAGCCCGCGAAGGCAATTCCGAGTGCGAGCAGGATTTGGCCCCGAGTGGAGCGGACGAGATTTCTGAAAAGCGGCATGGGGAGCGCGGAAGCTAGCCGGAATTATTCCTTGCGTCACCCCTCACGCTGAATTATCCATCCGCCCTCGTTTTCCGGGTTGGTAGCTCAATGGTAGAGCAGCGCCCTTTTAAGGCGTTGGTTGAGGGTTCGAGTCCCTCCCAACCCACTCTTCTTTTCCTGCCGAAAGGCCGATTGGCCGCCACGCCTCATTTGCCCTCGGCGGCCCATTGCTTCATTCGCGCGATGTTTCTCACGACCTCGGGATTGGTCTTTTTGAGATATTCCGCCATGTCGCTGTCATACATCTTTTCCGACTCCGGACCGCGATCCTCGGTTTCGACCATCCAGCGATCCAGTCGGGCGCGCAGCGTTTCCAGCGTGGATTGATGGGCTGGATCGGCGGCGAGGTTTTGCAACTGCCAGCGGTCGCTGGTCCAGGCGTAGAGTTCTTCGGGCGGGCGCGTGGGGCTGAAGAGGAGCTTTTCGCTCACCGGGTCGAGCGTTCCCGAGGCGTGCTGGGCGCGGAGCGTTTGCACGATGGTCTTGCCGTCTTTATAGGCGCAGGGCTGGAGGTGCGGGCGCTGGGGGTGAAAGTTGCGAATGTAGAGAAAGCGGTCGGTGCGCACGCTGCGCAGACGGTCGACCGTTTCGTCGCAGCGGTCGCGCGCGGCGAAGACGGCGTCGCGCTTTGCGTAATCTTTCGCCAGAACGTTTCGTGCCTGCATCTTCGGCGGAAGCGGAAGCCCCGCGGCGGCGAGCGAAACGGCCGCCATGTCGATATGTTCGATGAGGTCGTCGCGCACCGCACCTTTCGCAATCCCCGGTCCGCGCACGATGAAGGGAATGTGCGTGCCCTCGTCGTAGAGAAATTGTTTGCCGCGCGCGTGGCTGATGCCGTGGTCGGTCATGAAAATGAGGAGCGTATTTTCGAGCAATCCTTCCTTTTCCAGCCGGGCGAGCACCTTGCCGACGTGCCGGTCGGTCAGCCGCACGGAGTCGAGATACGCGGCCCAATCGCGGAGCAGCACCGGGTCCCGCGGGTAGTACGGCGGCAACGTCACTTTCTCCGGGTCCGTGGCGCTGCCGAACTCCCGCGCGGCGCGCTCCGAGACCTGCTTTGCGTCGGCGTCGGACGCGCCGCGGAGCTTGCCGCCGGGGAGTTGCACCTGCATGAAGAACGGCTGACCAGCCGCGCGCCCGGCCCAGTCGTGGCTGTCGTAGATCGTCGCGTTCCACTCGAAATTGTAGTCCGTCTTGCCCATGCGACCCTGGGCCTTCCGCGCGGCTTTTGGCCCGAAGGGCAGCCCGCGAAGATCGAGGTCGGGCAGACCACTGCCGATGCAGGTGAAATAACCCGCCTGCTGCAACTGCGCGGGAATCGGCGCCACACCCTCGGGGAGATGAATCTTCTCCACGCCGCGACCGCTGCGGTGATGATGCGCGCCGATGCTCGTCTGATACATCCCGGTGATCAGCGCCGAGCGGCACGGCGAACACACCGGCGCGGTGACAAAGGCGCGGGTGAAATTCGTGCCCTCGCGAGCCAGTCGGTCCACGTGCGGTGTTTCGATCGTGTTTTCGCCGTAGCAGGAAAAATTCGCCGACATGTCGTCCACGACGAACCAGAGGATGTTCGGGCGGCTTGCGGCGGGCGCCGTGGACTGCGGATCCGCGGCGATGGCGCCGGCGGTGAACAGGCCGAGCGCGAGGCTGAGAAGATGTTTCATGGGTTTTCTGGGGGGAGGGGATGGCGAATGCGGACGACTCGCGCGATTGGAAGCCGCGGTGATAACCGAACCGGCTCTCGCGGTCGATACATGGAACGCCTTCCGGCAGGCGAAAAATTAACTGGGCGCGATAAAATCCGAAGCGAATTTTATTGGCAGCGGGCCAGCCGTTGCTATCTGGGGCGGCTCGCCATGGATTCACCTCTACTCTCGCTGCTGCTCGGTCTCGTTCTGCTTTTCATCGGGGGCGAAGGGCTGGTGCGGGGCAGCGCCGCGCTGGCCTTGCGCCTCGGTCTGACGCCACTCGTCGTCGGGCTCACCGTGGTGGCGTTCGGCACGAGTGCGCCGGAGTTGGTGGTCAGCGGAAAAGCGGCGTTCGATGGGCTCGGGGCCATCGCGATCGGCAATGTCGTCGGCTCCAACAGCCTGAACATCGGCCTGATTCTCGGCCTGACGGCGCTCATCTATCCGCTCAAGGTGCAGCTCCAAATTCTCCGCCTCGACCTCCCGATCCTGGTCGGCGTCTCGCTCCTCGGGGTCGGTTTGCTCACCGACCTGCGCGTGGGCTGGATCGAAGGCGTCGTCCTCGTCGTCGGCCTGATCGTTTATACCGTCTTCACGGTCGTTTCGGCACGGCGCGAAAAACCGTCGGAGGCGGTTGCGGCGGAGTTTGTGGAATCCTTGCCAGCACCCGGCGGCAGCATCGGGCGCGATCTGCTTTTCATCGTCGGGGGCCTCGCGTTGCTGATCGCCGGTTCGCGCTTCCTGGTCGATGGTGCGGTGATTCTCGCGCGCGGATTTGGGATCAGTGAAGCGGTCATCGGCCTGACCATCGTCGCGGTCGGGACGAGCATGCCGGAGCTCGTTTCCTGCATCGTGGCTGCGGTCAAAAAGGAACCGGACATCGCCCTCGGGAACATCATCGGTTCGAACCTTTTCAATCTGCTTGGAATCCTCGGGACGGCGGCCTTGATCAAACCGCTCGACGGCGCGGGCATTCAGATGGTCGACCTCTATGTCATGCTGGCCTTTGCGGTCGTGCTCCTGCCGATTCTGCGGACGGGGCGCAAGATGGAACGCTGGGAAGGTGCGCTGCTCGTGGCCGGTTACATCGCTTATCTCGGTTTCCAAGTTTCATCCCTTTCGTAGCCGGGCGGCGAGCGATGGCGGACGAAGGCCGCCGGTGCTGCGGGGTCGGAAGCTACCGCGGCGCGGTGCCGCGTTTCGCGTCGAACTCCGCCCAAAATACCGTTGCCGGCCGGGGGCCCTGGAAACCTTCGCCGGCAAAAGCATCGGCCTCGATCGACTGCAAGGTCGGGCTGTTGCGGAGCGCGGCGAGCGCGGGCGGCATCACGTCGCAACTGAACCGTTCCAACTGCGCGAGGGTCAGCACCGGGGCGAAGTTTGTCAGCCTTTTGCATCCGCGCAGGTCGAGTTCCTTGAGCGGCGCATTTTGCAATGGCGAGAGATCCGTGACCGCGGTGCCGGCGAGGCTCAGCGACTCCAGCGGCAGCCCCTGCAGGATGCCGATGTTGGTGATCACGGTGTTCTTCAGATTGAGCGTCCGCAGCGGCGTGCCTTTCACCAGATTGATGTCGTAAACCTTGGTGTTCTCGATGTTCAGGACTTCGAGCGGCGAGCCTTTGATCGGCGCCAGATCGCGGATGAGCGTGTCGTCGATGATCAAACGGCGGAGCGGCACGCCGGTGAGCGGCGCGAGGCTGGCGACTTTGGTGTTGCTCAAGATGAGTGCCTGCAGCCGCATCGCGCGGAGCGGTTCGATGTCGGTGATCGCCGTGTCGCTCGCGTCCAGGCTGTCGATCGGCAGGCCGCGGATCGCATCGAGAGAACGCATCGGCTGGCCCGCGAGATTCAGCGCGACCAGACCATCCCGGCCGGCCGTTAAAGTGTACCGGCCCGGCCCGAGCGCGGCGCCGACGCGTTGTTCGACGAGCTGGCGCCGCGCCTCGGCGTTTTCCCGCAGCCGTGTGGCGATGGCAAAGGCCGGCCCGGCCGCTCCGGCGGCATCGAGATAACGGAATAGCTCCTGCGCCGCGTCGTCTTTCCAGCGCTGCGGGTCTTTGGCCATCGACTTCATCCGCGCCACGGCGGGCAGGACGCGTGCGGGGTTCGCTCCGCCGGGATCAAGCTGCTGCGCGGTTTTCAGGGCGGCGGTCGCTTCGTCCCATCGCTCGAGCGCGAGGAGTGCCCAGGCGCGTTCCCAGTGCGGACGCAGCGCCCGCGAGTCCACGGCGAGCGCGGCGTCGACGGTGGTCAGCGCATTCTCGAAACGCTGGGTGTCGGATTCGTGCTCGGCGAGCTTGAGCAGCTCGGGCGCTTTGCTGCGCAAATTAGCGGCCATCGCCTCGTCGCGCGCTGAGGCCTGCCGCGCGCGGCGCGCCTCGAGGATCGCGGCGCTGCCGAAAAAGAGACTCGACCCGACGACGATCGCGGCCGCGAGCGCGACGGTCTTGTAACGACGGACGACGAAGAAAAACTGCCGGATCGCCCCGACCTGCTCGGCCGCGGTGATCGTGGCATTTTGATAAGCCGCGAGGTCGGCCTGCAGGTCTTCCACGCGCTGGTAGCGGGCGGCAGGCGGGAGTGCCAGGGCCTTGGCGACGACCGCCGCGAGCGGGTCCGGCACGCGCTGGCGCGGCAAGTGCGGATACCGCTGGCCGACATCGAGCCGGTCGGTGCGGCCCTCGGCGATGAGCTTCAGCGCTGCGGCGCGGTCCTCGGCCAGCACCGGCGGACGCAGCGCGAGGACGTGATAAAGGATCGCCCCGAGCGCATAAATGTCCGTCCGCGCATCGTGCGCGGCGGCTTCGCCGCGGGCCTGCTCCGGCGCCAGATAATGCGGCGTCCCGAGAGGCTCCTCCGCGCGGGTCGTCGCCGGCGCGCTCAGCACCCTGGCCGATCCCCAGTCCATGACCAAGACCTCGCCGAACTCGCCGATGGTGATGCTTTCCGGTTTCAGATCGCGGTGAATGACGCCCTTGGAATGCGCGAAAGCGACGGCCTCGCAGACCTTCTCCAACACCCCGAGGAGCGTCCGCAGCGAATATTTCGTCAGCGCTTCCGCCTGCCGCGCCTGCAGCAGCTCCAGCACTTTGCCGAGCGTCACGCCGCGCAGCACCTTCATCGTGTAGAAGGGCCGGCCTTGCTCGTCGGTGCCGAGCTCGTGAATCGGCGGGATGCTCGGATGCTCGAGCTGGCCGGTGATCTGCGCTTCCTCCACGAACCGCGCGACTTCTTCCTCCGAGCCGCCCGGCGTCATCACTTGCATCGCGAGGTCGCGCCGGATCGCCGAGTCATGGGTGTCGAGAATCGCGCCGTCGGCTTCGCGTCGGAGGATGCGTTCGATCTCGTATTTGCGCTCCACGACCATCTCCTGCGCGACGAAGCCGCTGACCGTCGCGGCCGGATCCTGCGCTGCACCGGTCGCGCCCGGCAGGAGATGCGCTTCCACGGTCGCGCCGCCGATCTGGATTTCCTGCGAAGGCCAGACGCGGGTGTTGTCCTTGACCGCCTGGCCATTGACGAAGGTGCCCGCATCGCTGCCGAGATCTTCGATGAAAATTTCCCCGTCCTCGATCGTCAGCCGGGCGTGCCGCGGCGAAACCTGCGGCCAGTCGAGGATGATGTCGGCGGATTGGTCGCGGCCGATGACGTATTCGCCGAGCGGCAGCGTGCGGCGGACGACTTCAGCGCCCTCCTTGGAAACGACGATCTCGATTTGCGGATGAGCCATGGTGCAGAGTGCGCCGAAGCTGCCGAAGCCCTTCGCCGGACGCGAGTCTTTCTTCCGCCCCCGCGCCACTCCGGGCGCCTACAATCCTTCCGGATGCCGCGCGACGAAGCCGGCGGCAGACCGTGGGCTGACCCGCCAGCGCGGGCCTTCGCCGGTGGTCCACCGGCAGCCATCGGTCGTGTCGAGCCGCAGCCCGGCGACGACCGCGAAGACGTGTCCGTTCCGCGCATAGATGGTGATCCAGCGCCCTTTGCCGCGATTGCCGTAGCGGGTGAATTCCCCGGATACCACCGGATGTTTCAAGCGTCCGGCGTGACGGAGCAGAAAGGAGATGGTGCCCGAGCAATCGTAGCCATCCACGTAAAAACCACCGTGGCCGCCGCCCCAGACATAGGGCTTTTTGCGGAGAAAGTTCGTCGCCCAGATGGCGCGTTTGACCGCTTCCGGTGCATTCGCGGGCGCGGAGGCGATGCCGGTTTTCGGATCGATAGCCGCCTTATTCCCGGGAATAGTCGGGCCGGAGGTCGGTGGGGTGGCGGAGGTGTAACGGGCGTGGGAGACGGGCGCGAGCGTAAGCAGCGCCACGGCCAGGCCCAGCAGGGCGGCGGGGGAAAGGCGGAGGCGGATCATGGATGTTGCCATCGCAAGATCGGGGCCAAACGCCGAGGAAACTTTGGGGGGAAACTACCGAGGACCCCGTCCATCGCGGCCTCCGCCGCAGTCAACGGGAGCGGTCGCCGAGGGGCGGCCTAGTGGTGCGCGTGCAGAGAAACCCGCGGTTGCCTCTGCGCCACTCCGCTGCCGGACGGTTCCAGCCGGAAAAAGTGAATCGCCCGGCTGATATCGTGAGGATCGAGAATCGGCGCGAGCCCATTTTCCTCACCGGCGACGATCAAGGCCGGCCCAAAATAACGATCTCCGAACAAATCAAATCCCTCGCACCGCGCCGCTTCGCCCGTCGCCGTCGCCGTCGCATTCAGGAAGTCGCTGACGAAGATCCAGTCGCCGCTCCGTTCCACTTCGCGCCGCACGATTTCCTCTCCGTCGAGTTGGAGTTGTTCGCGCAATTCCTTGGCGGTCCAGCAGTCAGCGTGGACATCATGGACGGTGTGAGTGTCGGGACGGATGAGGAGGCCGAAAGTCATTTGGGGAGAAAAATGCCGACAAGCGGGGCCTCGGGGACTCTCGGGGGGGAGCAACTCCCAGGACACCTCGCTTATCGGCAACGGGAAACTAGAGCCAGGGTGGAGCGGAGGGAAGGGGGGCGTGGCCCTGAGTGGACCCTCAGGCGTGGGTGTCGGCAACGCCGCGAAAATCCGCCGCGTCTTTTTGGGGCTCCACCGCCTTACGCAGGCGAAGGCGGCCCGCCGCGGTCCGCGGAGGCCGGAAAAGATTCGCGCCCGCAGGGGTTCTGCGGAAACGTGCGCGCTTGGACCACCGCACTTTACTTTCGGCGCTCGTCGCCCGCCCGGAGCCCATCCTCGCTCTTGCGCCCATGCAGGACGTGACGGATCACGCGTTCTGGAAACTGATGACGGCCTATGACGGCGCGGATCTCTACGTCACGGAATACTTCCGCGTGCATCCCGACTCGCGGCTCGATCAAAACATTCTCCGCTCCATTACCGAAAATCCGACGGGCCGGCCAGTCGTCGCGCAGCTCATGGGCAACGACATCCCCGGCCTCATTCGCGCCGCGCGCGAACTCGAACAGCACCCCGTCGCGGCCATCGATCTGAATCTCGGCTGTCCCGTGCCGGTCGTGTATCGGAAATGCGCGGGCGGCGGGTTGCTGCGCGATCCCGAGCGCGTGGACGGCATCCTTGGAGCGCTCCGCGCGGCGATCACGATCCCGTTCACGGTCAAGACGCGGCTCGGCTTCGATGACTCCGCGGTCTTCGACCGGATGCTGCCGATCTTCGCCAAACATTCGCTCGATCTGCTGACCGTTCACGGGCGCACGGTGAAGGAAATGTATCGCAGCGCCGTGCACTACGATTTCATCGCGCGCGCCGTCGCCGCGGTGCCGTGCCCGGTCCTCGCCAACGGCAACATTTTCTCCCCGGCGCGCGCGGAGGAAGTCCTCGCGCTGACTGGTGCGCGCGGTCTGATGATCGGCCGCGCGGCGATTCGCAATCCGTGGCTCTTCCGGCAAATCCGCGAGCAGCGCCGCGGCGCGCCGATCTTCCAGCCGCGCGGCCGCGACGTGCTCGCTTACATCCACGCGCTTTACGAAGCGGTGTGTTCGCCCGACGTGCCGGAGCTTTCGCAGGTCCAGAAGATGAAGAAGTATCTCAACTTCATCGGCCTCGGTGTCGAACCCACCGGCATGTTTCTCCACGCCATCCGGCGCGCGACGGCGCGGGCGGAATTCTTCCGCATCTGTGCCGAGTTTCTCGATCACGGCGAGCCCATGGCGCTGGAACCGTTCCCCTCCGCCGTCGGCGCAAAGGACGTCCTCGCCGAAGAAAGCGTCTGAACACTTCGCTCCACGCGTCTTGCGATCGGCAATTTTCCCACAAAGATTTAGCGGGATCGACACTTCACCAGAAATCCCCGATTCATTCCACCATACCCCATGAACATCACCCGTCGCTCCGCCCTCCAACGCACCGCCGCCCTCTCCCTCGGCGCCGCCTTTTCCCCGCTCCCGAAGCTCCGCGCCGCGGACGCCGCGGGCCGCAAACTGCGCGTCGCCGTCGTCGCGCTCGGCCGCGGATACGCCCACGTCACCGCGCTCCTCAAAATGGACGACGTGGAGATCGCCTACCTCGCCGAACTCGATGGCCCGCGGCTGGAGCGCGGCATGAAAGCGGTCTCGGACAAGCAGGGTTCAAGCTGCCAGGGCATGACGGACTTCCGCACTTTTCTCGACGACAAAACGCTCGACGCCGTGTTCATCGCCACGCCGAACTACTGGCACACGCCCGCCGCCATCCTCGCCCTGCAGGCCGGCAAACACGTCTATGTCGAAAAGCCCGGCAGCCAGAATCCGCACGAGGCCGAGTTGCTCGTCGCTGCGACAAAGAAATACGGCAAGGTCGTGCAAATGGGCAATCAGCGCCGGACGTGGATGAAGGAAGCGATCGAGGCCTTGCACGGCGGCGCGATCGGGAAGGTCAAATACGCGCGCTCCTTTTATTACGCGGCCCGCGGCGCCATCGGCCAGGGCGCGAGCAAAGCCGCGGAAGGCATCGACATGAACCTCTGGCGCGGCCCCGTGGCCGATGACCGCGACATGCGGCCGTTCATGCACTACGACTGGCACTGGCTTTGGAACTGGGGCAACGGCGAACTCGGCAACAACGGCGTCCACCACCTCGACATCCTGCGCTGGGGCCTGCAGGTCGATTATCCACAGCGCATCACCTACACCGGCGGGCGCTACTGGCAGGACGACAAACAGGAGTCCCCCGACACCGGCACCGCGGTCTTCGATTGCGGCGACGTCGGCATGGAATGGGTGCAGAGCAGCTCCTTCCCGCGCGCCGCGGAGAAGCCGCTGCACGAGTGCATGTTCTACGGCGAAAACGGCACGATGGGCATCAGCCGCAGCGCGTGGACGATCTACGATTTCAAAGGCACGAAGATCAGCGAAGGCAAAGGCCCGAACACCGACGACGTCAGCCACATCGGCAACTTCCTCGACACCATCCGCGGCAAAGCGAAGCTCAACAGCCCGATCGACGAGGGCCAGAAAAGCGCGATGCTCTGCCACCTCGGCAACATCGCCTACCGGACGAACACCGTCGTGCAGGTCGATCCCAAGACCGGCAAGCTGATCGACAATCCCGCCGCCGCAAAGCTCTGGAAACGCGAGTATCGTCAGGGCTTCGAGCCGAAGATTTGAGGAAACATGATGGCACCTGCCGGCGCTGAACAGCCGCGCGGACGGTTCCCCGTGGGCGCAAAAGATCATCGCTGGCGAAGCCGCCCCCACGGGCCTCGTCGCCCCCCACAACCTGCCCGATGCGGCGCCACCCTTGCGCCTTTGATGGCGAAATGAATTCGTCTAATTCTAGTGCGTCCGACGCGCATCCTGAAACGTAGCGCCACTACTCACCACCAATACCTACGTCGAACCACACCTCAAATCCCATGAACGCTCTTTTTCTTTTCTTCCTCTTCGCCGCAGCAACGTTGGCTATCCCCGCTTTCTTTCGCCTGTATCGGAAGGCTACCGCATTGCAACGACGCCAAATTCTTTTCGGTGCGGCTGGCGCTATCGTCGTAGCCGGAGGGATGCTTTGCTTAGTCGCTTTCCGATGAGCGCATCCAGCCTCTCCAGCAGAAAGATCATCGCTGGCGAAGCCGCCCCCACGGGCCTCGTCGCCCCCCACAACCTGCCCGATGCGGCGCCACCCTTGCGCCTTTGATGGCGAAATGAATTCGTCTAATTCT
>JBBQYR010000015.1:0-46023 GCA_038208565.1 Chthoniobacterales bacterium | reverse complement strand
CCGCTTGCGCCATCCGTCCGGCTCTTGGGCGTAACGTTCGTCAATGACCGCAGCCACCGCGGGGCTGCCCAATTTCAGAGTTGTTCCGGGCATGGATGTCCTTTAGCACCACGCTAATTCACTGTCTGCTTTAATCGTGCTCATGGTATCAGTAAACTCCACGACCGGTACGTGTGGTTCAAACGAGTATTCCTCGCGAGTGATCCACTGCGCATAGCCGCTCCGCGGACGCAGCATGAGGATGGCCGGGATCGGTGAGCGAGCGGTGTAGGAAATGCGGCAGGTCGCGTCGAGAATCATAGGGCGTGCAGTCATCGCACCACGCCCGGTCGCTGGCCGTAGAAGTCGGACGCGGACTGCCTAACGCCGCCGGATGATCGTCGGTCCCCACGTCGCGCCGTTGTAGTACGGATACGGCCCGTAGGCGTTGTCGGGATAGGGCACGATGTAGCCGCCCTGGCTCGGCGGGATCACATTCGAAAAGCCGCGGCCCGTGTAGTCGTAGGGGCCGTATTTGAAACCGGGCGCGTCCACCGTGACTTCGATGCTCGTCTGATTCGTCGGCGTGTAAGTGCGTGGCGCGAGATCGCGCGGCGTGGGCGTCGCGGCGGCGAGCGCTTTCGCCCGCGCCTGTTGCGCGGCCAGCGCCTGTTCGCGCCGCGCTTTGTCTTCTTCGAGCTTCAGCTTCCAGCCCACCACATACGCGGCGGGGTCGTAGCCAAACTCCTTCTGCTGCGCCTCGGCGAGGTTGCGGAAGTCGATGAACGATACGCCGTCGTCGTGGGTGATGTTGATCCCCGTCGCGTCGATTTTGTTGATCGCGATGTTTTTGAAAACCTCGCCGTTGAAGGTCTTCAGATCGCGCGCGTGGGCCGATGCGGCGAGCAGGAGAGACACGAGAAGCGCACCCCAATGGATGATTTTCATGGCGAAAGCATAGCCGGATTCACTCCGGGGACTAGGATGTTTTCGGGCCACGGATGGGCACGGAGGAAACACGGATTTCTTCCGTCATCCGTGTTGATCCGTGGCTCAAATCCAGCCCGGAATTCCGGGGGCACGTCCGCTAGTCAAACCACTCATCCGCCGGATCGAAGACCGGCAGCACGATGTTCAATACCTTCAGCTTGCCCACGGCGCGGTGCCGACAGCCGGGCAGGATCTTCACCGTGGTTAGCGGCTTCAGCGGGATGCGTTCGCCATCGAGTTCCAGCCAGCCCTCGCCCTCCAGCACCACGTAGGTCTCGGTCAGCGTCTTGTGATAATGCGTGCGCGCGTCCTCCAGGATTTCCACGAGATGCACACTCGCCTTGGAATTGTCCGGATCGGCAAACGCTCGCCGGCTCCACCCGCACGGGCAGCGCGTCGGATCGAGTTCGTCGAGTTGCACGATTTCGTAGTTGGCCTTGGCGGAAAGGGGCGTGGTGGCGGACATGCGGCAAGTTTCAACCCGGCCACACCCGGAGCGACAGGACTTTTTTCACGCGTGATGGAACTGCTTCCAGAACGTCCACGCCGCAGCCGCGAGGCCGATGATGGTGATCAGCGAGCGCACGCGCTGCTGCGGCAGGCGTTGGGAGAAATGCGCGCCGAGGTAGTAGCCGGCGAGTGCGCCGAGGGTCATGACCGCCATCTTCGGCCAGTCGATGAGGCCGCTGGCTACGAACCACGCGGCGGCGACGAGGTTGATCAGTGAGCCGAGGATGTTCTTGAGCGCATTCATCTCGTGGATGTCGCGCAGGCCGAGGAAGCCGAGCGAGGCGAGCATGAGGATGCCGATGCCGGCGCCGAAGAAGCCGCCGTAGAGGGCGACGGCGAATTGAAAGGTGACGGCAATCCAGACGGAGGGATGCCCGGCGTGCGCGTCGGCTTCGCGTCCGGCCAGGCGGCGGAAGACGCCCTGGAGCAGGAAGAGCACGGTGGCGAAGAGGATGAGGAAGGGGACGAGGGCGGCGAAGACTTCGTTGCTGGTGCGGGTGAGGAGGATGCTGCCGAGGAGGCCGCCGAGCAGGCTGACGGGGACGAACCGCCCGAGCCACGGCTTCACCGCGGCGACCTGCGAGCGGAAGCCGAAGATGCTCCCGGCGGTGCCGATGACGAGGGCGAGGCAACTGGTGGCATTGGCCACGATCGGCGCGGTGCCGAAGAGGAGCAGGGCGGGGAAGGTGATGAGGGTGCCTCCGCCGGCGATGGCGTTGATCAGCCCGGCGGCGGCGGCGGCGGCGGCGAGGGTGATGATTTCGAGGCCGGACATGGAAGCGCGCAGTTTCGGGAAAATCGCGGCGCTGGCAAGAAGCGGAGCGCGGGCTGGTCATCGGCGCGTGGATTCGTTAAATGGCCCGCATGCCCTCGGCTCGCGACTTTCTTTTTACGCTCTGCCTCACCGTCGTGGTCGTGTTCGCCGCACCGGCGAAGAGCCTTGCTTTCACCCCGGTCGAGCTCCTCGATGGCAAGCTCACGATCGACATCGAAGACGGCTGGGGGCCCGATAAAAGCCGCATCGCCAAACAAACCATCGCAGCCTTCAAGCCCAAGAAAGGCGATGCCTGGGGCACGGTTGTCCGGGGCACGCATGGCCTCGATCCCGCGGCGATCGGCGACTACCTCACCCGCAAATCCGCCGAATACACGAAAGGCCTCGCGTGGCTGCCCAAGCTCACTTGGCTGAAGAAGGACACCATTACGCTGCGCGGGCGGCAGTGGGCGGACCTGCGCTTCATCGGCCAGATGCCCGACGCCAAGGACACCAAAGAAGGCCTGCTCTACACGCGCATCCTCGCCACTTCCTATCAGGGCCAGTTGCTGGAGATCATCTTCACGAGCAATACCGACCGCAGCGACGCCACGAAGGCCAAGATCGATCGGATGATCGAGTCGGTGAAGCTGATCGACTGAACGCCGCGGGAGAATTGCGCGACCGCGCAGAATTTCCCTGCGAAAGCGCCGCTCCCCCGGTTTAAAACACTACCTCCTATGATTCGCCACTTCCTCCCGCTCACCCTCCTCTGCTTGTCCGCTTCCGCCGCCCTGGCCGCCGATGTCGGCGTGGGCACGAAGCCAATCGACGGCGCCGAGGTCATCATCGACGGCTCGCGCGAGATGCTCGATGCGAAGTGGATTTATTGGGAAGGCCCCGGTTTCAAATCCGCCATGCCCATCAAATGGCAGATCGTCGCCGACCCCGTGGACAAAGGCACCACACTCATGACCGACGACCGCGCGGCCGATGGCGGGAAGTTTGGCACCGCCGACATCGTCACCAAAAAGCCGTATCGCGACTTCCGGCTGCACATCGAATTCTGGATCGCCAAGGAGCGCGGCAACAGCGGCGTCTATTTGCAAAACCGCTTCGAGATTCAGGTGCTCGATGGCGACAAGACCAAACACGGCATGGGCGCCGTGATCAACGAAACCGAATCGCCCTACCACGCCTACAACGGCACCGGCAAATGGAACGCCTACGACATCGTCTTCCGCGCCGCGCGTTTCCAGGACGGCCAGCTCGTCGAGAAGCCGCTCGTCTCCATGTATTTCAACGGCCAGAAGGTCCACACCAACGTGCCGATCAACCAAGTCTGGGGCGGACCGAAGTCCGGCGTGGATGGCGGTAACGACAAGGGCAAAGGCATCACCGACAGCCCGCAGGGCCTGAAACTCCAGTGCGAAGGCCACGACGTCCGCTACCGCAACGGGTGGATCAAGGAGCTCGATCTCAAGGAAGCAAATACGAACTTCTAGCGAGCGGCGGGTGACGCGCTGAGCCGGCACATTTTTCACGCTTGGTCGCGCGTCAGGGTTGCATGTTGTGTGGCGACGGTCTTTTTTACAGGCCTTCGCAAACCCCATGAACATCAAACAAGTCCTCGAGATTTTTGTCGATCAAGGCGTCGTCGACCGCGCGCAAGTGGATGACATCGCGCAGGAGGTTTCCTCGACCGGGAAAACGCTCACCGAGGTGCTGGGCGATTTCCAGATCTGCGACGAGACGCAGTTTTACCATACGATCGCCAATTATCTCGGGCTCGACTTTGTGGACCTGACGGGCTTTGAGCCGCCGACGGAAATCATCCGCCTCATCCCCGCGGGTCTCGCGCTGATGAATCGCGTCTTCCCGATCGGGGTGGATGCGGGGACGATTCAGGCGGTCTTTGCCGACCCGCTGAATCCGGATACGGCGGAGTCGCTGCGCTTTTCGCTGGGCAAGGAAATCCAGCCGGTGGTCGCGCCGGTCTATCAGATCGATGAGCTGATCAAGAAGCACTACGGCACCGACATCGGGAGCATGGACGACATCCTCGCTCAGCTCGGCGGGGAGTTGGAGTTTGGCGCGGATGGCAGCGGGCTCGACATGAAGGCGCTGGAGGCGGAGGCGAATGCCACGCCGATCATTCGCTATGTGGATCTGATCCTGTATCAGGCGATTCAGGATCGCGCTTCGGACATTCACTTCGAGCCGTTCGAGACGGAGTTTAAGATTCGCTACCGCGTGGACGGTGCGCTTTACGAAATGTCGCCGCCGCCGCGGCACCTAGCGCTGCCGGTGATTTCGCGCGTGAAGGTGATGTCGAACTTGAACATCGCCGAGCGCCGTCTGCCGCAGGATGGTCGGATCCAAAAGAATATCGCGGGGCGTCAGGTCGATCTCCGTGTCTCGACGCTGCCGACGCAGTTTGGCGAGAGCGTGGTGCTGCGCGTGCTCGATCGCTCGACGGTGAACCTGAACCTGGATGCGCTCGGGATGCCTCCTTTCATCCACAACTACCTGCTCAAGACGATCGAGAAGCCGAATGGCATTTTCATCGTCACGGGGCCGACGGGCTCGGGTAAAACGACGACGCTTTACGCCTGCCTGAACGAGATCAACACGATCGACTCGAAGGTGCTGACCGCGGAGGACCCGGTGGAATACGACATCGAGGGGATCATCCAAGTGCCGATGAACGAAGCGATCGGGCTGACTTTTGCGCGGACGCTGCGGGCCTTTCTTCGTCAGGATCCGGACCGCATCATGGTCGGGGAAACGCGGGACGTGGAGACGGCGCAAATCGCGATCCAGGCGTCGCTCACGGGTCACTTGGTCTTCACGACGCTCCACACGAACGACGCGCCCGGTGCGGTGACGCGTCTCATCGACATGGGCGTGGAGCCGTTCATGATTTCGTCGTCGCTCGAAGGCGTGCTCGGTCAGCGGCTCATTCGTAAGATTTGCACGGGCTGCAAAACAGCCTACGAGCCAAACGAAGCGACGCTCGCGCAACTCGGGCTTTCGCCGCACGAAATCGGCGACAAGACTTTCTACTACGGCGTCGGCTGCGAGGCCTGCAACAACACCGGCTACAAGGGCCGCAAAGGCATCTACGAGTTGCTCAATATCACCGATCCCCTGCGTGAGCTCATCAACAAGCGGGCGCCTTCGGTCGTCTTGAAGCAGAAGGCGATCGAGCTCGGCATGACCACCCTGCGCCAGGACGGCCTGCGGAGCATTTACGACGGCGAGACGACGATCGAAGAAGTGCTCAAATACACGTGATCGGCCGGGCTCGTCCGGTTGTCGGGTGCGTGTCCTCTCGTGGAGCTTCGCCGACTTTTTCAGGCGAAAAATCGTCGCGGCGGCGAATTCTTTATCGACAACCTTTCATGCACCGCTTTCTTTCCGTTTAAGAAATCTCGCACCCCCAAAGTATGCCTCGATTCAATTACATTGCGCTGGATGCGCGCGGCCAGGAATCCACCGGAGTCATCGAGGCGTCGTCCTCCAATGACGCTGTAGGTCAGCTCCGGCAGTCCGGATATTTCCCCACGAGCGTCGTGGAAGAAGGCAAAGCGGCCAAAGCTCCGAAAGCGGCCAAAGCGGTCGCCAAACAAGCCAAGGCCGTCTCCGCGCCAAAGGGTGCCAAGAAAGGCATCGTGCTCTTTGAGAAGAAGACGGTGAAGAGCAAGATCCTGATGATCTTCACGCGCCAATTGGCCACGCTGATCGATGCCGGCCTGCCGCTGCTTCGCTCGCTCACGGTGTTGGCCAAGCAGGAGAAAGATCCGGTGCTCCAGAAGACGATCAACTCCCTGGCGGACGCCGTGCAGGGCGGCTCGACCTTCAGCGAGTCGATGGCGCAGCACCCCCTTATTTTCAACAAGCTCTACATCAACATGGTGAAGGCCGGTGAGCTGGGTGGTGTGCTCGAACTGGTGCTCAACCGCTTGGCGGAGTTTCAGGAGAAGGCCCAGAAGGTGAAGAACAAGGTGGTGTCGGCGATGGCCTATCCCGTGATCGTGCTGATCATCGCCATCCTGATCATGCTCTTCCTGATGGCGTTCATCGTCCCGCGGTTCGAGGCGATCTTTAAGGACATGCTCGGGGGCAAGCCGCTCCCGCTCATCACGCAGTGGGTCATCGTGGTCAGCAACACCATCCAGAATATGTTCGCGCCCCCTTACTTGTGGTTCACGATTGGCGGCACGCTCGCACTCATTTTTGGGTTTAAGGCCCTCAGTTCGAGCCAGGGGGGACGAGTAGCGCTCGATAAGATCAAACTGAAGACGCCGCTCTTCGGTGACTTGCTGCGCAAGAGCGCCATCTCGCGTTTCAGCCGGACGCTGGGAACACTTGTGACTTCCGGCGTGCCGATTTTGCAGGCGCTGAACATCACGCGCGATACGGCGGGCAACGTCGTTATTTCCGAAGCCGTGACCAAGGTGCATGACGCCGTCAAGGAAGGTGAATCGATCGTCCAGCCGTTGGAGGCGAGCGGGGTCTTCCCCCCAATGGTGATCTCGATGGTGGACGTCGGTGAAGAGACCGGCCAGCTCCCGGAGATGCTGCTCAAGATCGCGGAAGTGTATGACGATGAAGTGGACAACGCGGTCGAAGGCCTGACCTCGCTGCTCGAGCCGATCATGATTGTTTTCCTCGCGCTGATCGTCGGCACGATCGTCATCGCGCTCTTCATGCCGCTGATCGAAATCATCAAGCAGATGGGCGGCAGCGGAGCCTAGTTTCCATTCGCTCACGTCGAAAACCCGCGCTATTTTCCGCCATGAAACGCTCCCCCTCGCGCCACGCCTTCACCTTGATCGAGATGATTACGGTCATCACGATCATCGCCATCCTGACTGGTCTTGTCCTCTCGATCGCCGGGCTGGTCCAGAACAAGGGAACTCGGAGCAAAGCGCAGGCTGAAATCAATGCGCTCTCGGCGGCTTGCGAAGCCTACAAGGCCGACCTCGGTAGTTATCCGCAGGAAACCGCGACCGATAGTCTCGACGCGCGATCTGCAACCGCTCCCTCGTCTTACCAAGCCGCGAGTCTGGCGCTCTACAAGGCACTGAGCGGCGATACGGATTTGGATGGCAAGCCCAACTCGAACGTCAACGAAACTGGCAAGGTTTACGCCACGGATTTCTTCAAGCCAGCTCGCTTTAATTCCAGTTTCAAGACCAACGGGAAGGTCGCTTTCATTACCGATCCTTTCGGCAACAGCTACGGTTATTCCACGGCGGGATTGAAGGCCGAGCAGGATTTCCGGACGCAGTTGGCGACCGATGACCAGGCGACGCGCGCGGCGGCATCCAAGGGTTACAATTCCACTTTCGACCTCTGGTCCACGGGTGGGGCCACCGGTTCGTCGGACAACGACAAGGGTAAGTGGCTGAAAAACTGGTAGTCGTTCAGGAGCGGTAGCTGCCAAGGGCGCTGACGAATTTGGCGAGCGCGTTTTGCTCGGCGCTGAGCGGATTGCCGCTGCGATAGGTCAGGTTGCCGAGAATGCCGTAGAGCAGGAAATCGCTGTAGACCGGGCTGTTGCCGAAGAGGAAAGGGGAGTGCCGCAGGGTGGTTTCACAACGCTCCAGCAGGCGGTCTGCTTCCGCGCGGATTTGCCTGGCGTCGCGGCGCCACTGCTCCACGCAGCCGCGGCCAAATTTGCGTTCCTTGTGCCGCAGAAAAAGTCCGCGCGCCACGGGATCGGTGATGCGGTCGAGCGTGTAGGGATCCTGCAGCCGGAACGTGTGGAACTCGACGTCGTCACTCAGGAAATCGATGACGATTTTTTGCAGGCCGTCGAGGCGTGCCGGGAAAAGCCGCCCGCCGGCGAAATGCGGGTCGATGTAGCGTGCGATGTCTTCGCTGTCTCCGCTGGACTCGTAGATCGTCTGCCCGTCGTGAACGAGCAGAGGCACCTGGTAGTAGGCGCCATTCGTCAGGCGGAGCAGTTCACTGCGGTCCCAGTTGGGAATCTCTCGCGTCTCGAATTCCGCGCCGCAGGCCTGCAGGGCGGCGGTGATCGGGATGCAGAAGGGGCTGTAATCCATCTGATAAATCGTGAGGCTCATAAGAAATAGCGGGTCGTGGGATGAAAGAGGTGGGCAAGCTTGCCGTGCGTCCAATCTCCGGCACAACATCGAACATTTCCCCGCCTACTCCATCCAATCTCCCCATGCGCCGCCTGCTCCCCATCTTCGCCCTCCTCACCGCCGCCGCCATCGCTGATGACGCCGCTCAGGAATCCCGTTTCCTGAGCAACCCGCGCCAACTCATCTTCGAGGGCAAACGAAGCGGCGAAGGTTACTTCCACCCAGACGGCAACCTCCTCATTTTTCAAAGCGAGCGCGAGGAGGGCAATCCGTACTACCAGATGTATCTGCTCGATCTGCTCTCCGGGGAAACGGCGCGCGTGTCGTCGGGCGGGGGCAAAACGACTTGCGGATTTTTTCAACCCGGCACGAGCCGCGTGCTCTACGCCTCGACCCACGCCGATCCGGAGTCGGCGGCGAAGCAGAAAGCGGAGCTCGAATTTCGCGCGAGCGGCAAACAGCGGCGTTACGCGTGGGACTACGACGCGGCGATGGAAATCTACTCTGCGAATCAGGACGGCACGCAGGTCGTGAATCTCACCAATGCGCCCGGTTACGACGCCGAGGCGGGCTTCTCGCCCGATGGTAAGCAGATCGTGTTCTGCTCGCTCCGTGGCGCGTTTCCGACCGACCAGCTCGCTCCGGAAAAGCGCGCGCTTTACGAAAAAGACCCCGCGTGGTTTGGCGACATCTACCTCATGAATGCCGACGGCTCGAACGTCCGCCGGCTCACCGAGGCGCCCGGCTACGATGGAGGTCCGTTCTTTTCGCCCGATGGCGAGCGCATCGTCTGGCGGCACTTCGATGAGAGCGGGATGGTCGCCGATGTCTGGACGATGAAAACAGACGGCTCCGACAAGCAGCGGATCACGAATTTCAAATCGATGTCGTGGGCGCCGTTCTTTCACCCGAGTGGGCAGTACCTCATCTTCACGACCAACAAGCTCGGCTTCTCGAACTTTGAACTCTACCTCGTCGATGTGCGCGGCGAGCGCGAGCCGGTGCGGGTCACGTTCACCGATGGCTTCGATGGCCTGCCGGTCTTCGCGCCGGATGGCAAGCGCCTGAGCTGGACGAGCGGGCGGACGAGCGACGGCAAGTCGCAGATTTTCCTAGCGAGCTGGAATCACGCCGCCGCTTTGAAAGCGCTCGGCGATGCGCCCAAGCGGGAGTTGAGCGACGAGGAAAAGAAGGCACGCGACGACAAAGCGCGGACGGCGGAAAAGACGCTCGGCGAGGAGCAATCCAAGTTCTCGCCACTGCCGGCGAAGGCCGCGGTTGCGGCAACCGGCGATGGCCAGTTGGTCGGGTTGGGCGGCATGAAGTCGGCGCTCGCCCCGGAAATTACGTCGGCCGATCTGCGCGCGCAGGCGGAGTGGCTGGCCGATCCGGCACGAGCGGGCCGGCAGACGGGATCGCCCGGCATCGAGGCCGCTGCCGCATTTTTGCGCGATTACTTCCGCGCCTACGGTCTGAAGCCACTCGGCGACGACTACTACAACGCGTTCATTTTCAACGCGGGCGCGAACATCGACGCGAACAAATCGAAGCTGGCCGTGATCGCGGAGAACCAGGAGCAGCCGTTTGCGCTGGAGAAGGATTTTCGCCCGCTGGCCTTTAGCGAAAACGGCGACGTCGAAGGTGAAGTCGTCTTTGCCGGATACGGCCTGAGCGTGCCGGAGGATGGGAAAAACACGCGCTACAACAGCTACGATGGGCTCGATGTGAAGGATAAGATCGTCCTGCTTTTCCGTTATGTGCCGGAGAGCGTGGCGCCCGCGCGCCGCGCGCAGCTCAACCGCTACGCCGGCCTGCGCTACAAGGCGATGATGGCCCGCGAACGTGGCGCCAAAGGTGTGCTCGTGGTCAGCGGACCGAACTCGCCGAGCCCCGGACAATTGCAGGCGCTGACCAACGACGGCAGCCACTCGGGAAGCGGCATCGTTGCGGCCTCGATCAGCACCGCGGTGGCGGATGCGCTGCTCGCCCCGAGCGGGAAGAAGCTCAAGGACCTCCAGTCCGGACTGGATAACGAAAATCCGCACGCCGAGGGCGGTCTCGTTTTGCCCAAGGTCCGCGCAAAGTTCAGCGTCGGGATCGAGCATCTCAAGAAGTCCGATCGCAATGTCGTCGCGGTGATCCCGCCGAGCGGCGGAAGCGACGAATACATTCTCGTCGGCGCGCACTACGATCACCTCGGGGTGGGCGGCGCCGGGAGCTCGATGGCGCGTTCGGGTGAGGAAGGGAAAATCCACTACGGGGCCGACGACAACGCCTCCGGGACCGCTGTGGTGATGGAACTCGCCGCGCATTTCGCCGCGAAGCTCGGCTGGAGTGGGCAGCCGGCGATCAACCCACGCCGGGGTCTCATCTTCGCCCTTTGGTCCGGCGAAGAAATGGGCCTGATCGGTTCCTCAGCGTTCGCGGAGAAACCGCCGGTCCCGATGGAGAAAATCGCCGCCTACCTGAACTTCGACATGGTCGGGCGGATGCGCGATGACAAGCTCACGTTGCAAGGCATCGGCTCGTCGAAACTCTGGCGGCGCCTGATCGAGAAACGCAACGTCGCGGCCGGCTTCAACCTCTCTTTGCAGGACGATCCATATCTGCCGACGGACACGACGAGCTTTTATCCCAAGCGCGTGCCCGTGCTGAATTTCTTCACCGGCGCGCACGAGGACTATCACCGCCCGACCGATACCGCCGACAAGCTGAACATCGAAGGCCTCGAGCGTATCACGAAGTTTGCCCAGCAGATCCTGCTCGACCTCACCAACACACCGGAGCGGCCGGATTTCGCGCGCGTGGAGCGGAGCGACCAGGGTGGCGGTTCGCGGGACAATCTGCGGGCTTACCTCGGCTCAATTCCCGACTACGCGACCGACATCAAGGGCGTGAAGCTTAGTGGCGTGCGCGGCGGCAGCCCCGCAGAGAAAGGCGGGCTGAAAGGCGGCGACGTCCTGGTGGAATTCGCCGGCCAGAAAATTCAGAACATTTACGACTACACCTATGCGCTCGACGCGGTGAAAATCGGCGTGCCGGTAAAACTCATCGTCGAACGCGAAGGAAAGCGGGTGGAATTGACCGTGACGCCCGAGACGCGCAAGTAGGTGTCGCTCGGCCCCGGTGGCCGATTCCCAACAAAAGTTGTCCGAACATTCCGCTCATCATCCGGCGGACTCGAGGGTCATTTTTGCAGCGAGCGAAAGGTGTGTTTCTCCTTTCGTTCCCATCCGGCCTGCCGGATGAATGTCCGCCAACTCCTCGACCGTTCCCCAACTATGAAACTCCCCATCCTCGCCGCGGCGCTCCCGCTTTCTCTCATCCTCGCCGGTGCCCGCGCGCAGATTGTTCCGTCCGGCGAATTCACCAAGACCCAGCTTACCGATCAGTTTTGGGCCGAGGGCGCGGCGTTCGGAGACTTCAACAAGGATGGCCAGCACGACATCGTCTATGGACCCTACTGGTGGGCGGGGCCGGATTTCAAAATGCGGCGCACCATTTACCCCGACACCCTCCGCACCAAGGTAAAAAAGGAAGACGGCACGGAAACGGAAATCGCCGGCTTCAAAGGCGCGCTCGGTTACGAAAACGGCTACTCGGACAACTTCCTCACCTACACCTACGACTTCAACGCCGACGGCTGGATTGACGTGCTCGTGCTCGGTTTTCCCGGCAAGGAATCGTTCTGGTTTGAGAACCCGAAGGGCGCCGATCAGCCGTGGGCGAAGCACATCGCGCTCGACGTGACGGACAATGAATCGCCGACCTTTCTCGACATCACCGGTGACGGCAAACCCGAGATCGTCTGCAGCTCCGGCGGTTTCTGGGGTTACGCCGAGCCCATCTGGAGTGATCCCGAGGAGAAGTGGAAGTGGCACAACATCTCGCCGAAAGGCCCGTGGCAGCGCTTCACGCATGGCGTCGGTGCGGGCGATGTGAACGGCGACGGGCGCAAGGATTTGCTCGAAGCCGGCGGGTGGTGGGAGCAGCCGAAGTCGCTCGAGGGTGATCCGGTTTGGGTGAAGCACGAGTTTCAGTTCGGCAAAGGCGGCGCGCAGATGTTTGCCTACGACGTGAACGGCGACGGCAAGAATGACGTCATCACGAGCATCGAGGCACACGGCTACGGCATCGCGTGGTTTGAGCAGACCAACGATGGCGGCGTGCAGGGCTGGACGAAGCACCTGATCGTCGGCGAGAAGCCGGAGGAGAACCCGCAAGGCGTGATATTTTCCCAGCCGCATGCGCTGTGGCTGCAGGACATGAATGGCGACGGACTGCTCGATCTCGTCACCGGCAAACGCTTTTGGGCGCATGGTCCGAAGGGCGATAAGGAGCCGGAAGCAGCGCCGGTGCTGTATTGGTTTGAGCTCAAACGTGAGGGCGGCAAGGCGAGCTTCGTCGCGCACTTGATCGATGATCTCTCCGGAGTAGGCACGCAGGTCATGGCCGGCGACGTGAGTGGCGACGGCAAGCCCGACGTGGTCGTCGGCAACAAACGCGGCGCCTTCGTCTTCACCCGCAAATAGCCTCTCTTCGCCATGCACCACCGTCCCTTACTGCTCATCGGCGCGAGCCTGCTCGCGAGTTCCGTGCTCGCCGTCGCGGCCGACTACAATCCGCTGCAAGATGCCAAGCGTCCGATCGCCACGACGCAAAGCGTGCCGCCCGCCGAGGCGACGAAGAAGCTCGCGCTGCCGCCGGGATTCAGCGCGCAGCTTGTCGCGAGCGAACCGGATGTGGTGCAGCCGATTGCTTACACGATCGACGATCGCGGCCGGCTCTGGGTCGTGGAAAACACGAACTATCCCGAGTGTCCCGGTAAACCGCAGGACAAGATCCTCATCTTCGAAGACACCAACGGCGACGGCAAAGCGGACAAGCGCACGGTCTTTTACGACAAGCTCACCTTCTCCAGCGGCATCGCCGTGGGGCACGGTGGGGTGTGGGTCGGCGCGCCTCCGAATCTGCTCTTCTTCCCGGTGAAGGAAGGCGAAGACAAGCCCGCGGGTGAGCCGCAGGTGGTGCTCGATGGCTGGGGCAATGAGGATACCCATGAGACGTTCAACAATTTCATCTGGGGCCCGGACGGCTGGCTCTACGGCACGCAAGGCATCTTCACCAACTCGCTCGTCGGGGCGCCCGGCACACCGAAGGAAAAGCGCGTGGGCATCAACGCCGGCGTCTGGCGCTATCATCCGACGAAGAAAAAATTCGAGCTCTACGCGGAAGGCGCGAGCAACCAGTGGGGCGTCGATTGGGACGATTGGGGTAACGCCTTTTTCGAGGCGTGCGTGATCCCGCACATGTGGCAGTGCATCCAGGGCGGACGCTACCAGCGCCAGGCCGGGCAGCACTTCAACAAACACACCTACGAGGACCTCAAGACGATCGCCGATTTCGAATACGAGAAGCGCGCGTATTGCGGCGCGATGGTCTATCTCGGCGGGCAGTGGCCCGCGGAATGGCGGAACAACTTTTTCTTCCACGACATCCACATGAACAAGCTGCGCTGCGAGCAGTTGGTGCGCGCTGGGTCGGGGATGAAGGCCCTGCGCAAAACCGACTTCGCTGTGTCGAGCGACCCGTGGTTTCGCGGGCTGAGCCCGCAATACGGGCCGGACGGCTCGGTCTTCGTGAACGACTGGTACGACAAGGTGCCGTGTCACCAGCAGCGCGAATTCACCGATCGGAGCAATGGGCGCATTTACAAGATCGTGTATCAAGGTGTGAAGCCCACGCCGGTGGATCTGGCGAAAGCGACGGATGCGGAACTGGTGCAGTATCAACTCAACGCCAACGACTGGTATGTGCGCCATGCGCGGCGCTTGCTCGCTGAGCGCGGGCCGAAGCCCGAGGTGAATGCGGCGCTGACGAAAATCCTCCGGGAGAATCCGGAGGACACGCGGAAGCTACGGGCGCTTTGGGCGCTGCACGGCACGCAGGGACTCACGGAGGCGCTGGCGATCGAGACGCTGAAGAGCCCCCACGAATATGTCCGCGCCTGGACGATCCAGCTCGCGTGTGAAGACGGCGCGCCTTCGGCAGCGTTGCTGGCGGAGTTCGCCCGCCTCGCAAAGGACGATCCTTCGCCGGTAGTGCGGCTCTACCTCGCGTCGGCGCTCCAGCGGATCGATCTCGCGAAACGCTGGCCGATTTTGCATGCGCTCGCGGCCCACGCCGAAGATGCGAAGGATGCCAATTTGCCCCTGATGCTGTGGTATGCCGCCGAGCCCGCGGTCGCCGCCGACATCGCCAAGGGTGCTGAACTGCTCGCGGTTTCCAAAATCCCGAAGGTCCAGGAATTCATCGCCCGCCGCATCGCTTCCGCCGCCACGGCCAACCGCCAATGATCCGCTTCCCGCATTTTCTGAGCGCCGCGCTTGCGGTGCTGATCTTCAACGCCACTTCGCTCCTAGCCCAGGAGCCGAAGCCGCTCGACACGCTGCTGCAGACGCTCGGGCGGATCGACGATCCGGCGGTGCAGGCGAACATCCTGCGCGGGACCAACGCGGCGCTGAAAGGTCGGCGCGATCTGCAGGCGCCCGCCACTTGGGATGCGCTCTACGCCAAGCTCAAGGACAGCCCGAACGAGGAAGTGCGCCGCCAGGCGCAGGCGCTGGCGGTTACATTCGGCGGCGGGGCCGCGCTGGAGGAAATGCGCCGTATGCTCGGCGACGCCACGGCCAAACCCGACGCCCGCAAGGCCGCCCTCGATTCGCTTCTCGCGGCGCAGGATGCCGGTGCGCTGCCGCTGGTGCTCGCGCAGATTGCGCGCCCCGGACCGTTGCGCTCGTCTGCCCTCCGCGGCCTCGCGGTGTACGACAGTGCTCAGATTCCCGCTGCAATCCTCGCGGCCTATGCCCAGCTCGATCTCGCCGAAAAACGCGCCGCGCTGAACACGCTCGTCGCGCGCCCGCCGAATGCCCGAGCGTTGCTCGCCGCCGTGGACAACAAGGCCGTGCCGAAGAGCGACATCACCGCGCCGCTCGCCCGGCAGTTGCAGAACATCAAGGACGCCAAGATCGAGCAGTGGATCGCCAAGAACTGGGGTGCGGTCCGCACTTCGTCTGCGGAAAAGCAGCAGCAGATCGCCAAGTTCAAGAAGTTCCTCGGCACCGATGCCATCCTTCGCGCCGACGCGTCGCACGGGCGGCAGCTCTACACGCAAGTCTGTGCTGTCTGCCACACGATGTTCGGCGAAGGCGGCAAGATCGGGCCGGAACTGCCGGGATCTTTTGAGGATGTGGACTACCTGCTGCAAAACATCCTCGATCCCAACGCGGCCATCGGGAAGGACTACCAGCAGACGTTCATCACGACGAAGAACGGGCAGATCGTCGCCGGCATCATCGCCTCGGAAGACGAGCGCGCGGTGGTCCTCAAGACGCTCGGCGATCCGATCACCGTGCAGCGTGTGGATATCGCGGAACTCAAGACGAGCGAGCAATCGATGATGCCCGAGGGCCTGCTGCTCGCGCTCGATGAGCAGGGCGTGCGGGACCTCTTCCGTTACCTTCGCCAAAAGGAGCAGGTCCCGTTGCCCGCGGCGAAATGAACGGCTGGCGAGCGATCGTCGCGGCAATCGCGACGTGGCTGCTCGGGCTTGGGGATGGGCGTGGCGCGGAGAAGTTGCTCGTCGCGCGCGGCGCGGGAGTGGTGTCGCTGCAATGCGGCGAGGTGCGTCTCGACGAACTTCTCAAACGGCAGGTGAATGGCGTGTCAGTTGGCGAGTGGAAGGTGGCGCCGGATTGCGTGGCGCGGCTGGAGATGGTGAGAGTGCGCCGACCGGCGGGCATCTCCGATGTCGAATTGAGCGTGCTGCGCCTCACGCTGACGAACCGTTCGACCGAGCCGTGCGTCGTGCCCGTCATCGTTCGCCTCCGGCCGTCCTCGCTCACGGGGCCAGCACTGGGTGCTCTCGCCTTTGAGCGCCACGCCTTCTTCATCGAAGGCCAGCCGATCCTCGTCGCCGACACTCCCGCGCGCGGCGCGATCCTCGCGGAGTCGGCCTTCGCGCCGCGTCCTCTCACGCCGGAGAGTGTCGCGCACGTCACCTCCACCACCGGAGAATGCCGCGGCGAAATGGTCTTCGATCTCACCCTCGCGCCCGGCCAGACGCAGGTGCTCGGATTTCTCGCGGCGAGACCGGTCGCTGATTCGCCGGAGGTTGCCGTGACGTTTGATTTCCTGCGCAGTCTGCGGATCGACGAACTTTTCCAGGTGCCTTAGCTACGAGAGGCGTTGGCCAGCAGGTTGATCTGCGCGGCGGCGTAGGCGGCGCCGAAGCCGTTGTCGATGTTCACCACGGTCACGCCGCTGCCGCAGCTATTGAGCATGCCGAGCAGCGCGGCGAGGCCGCCGAAGCTCGCGCCGTAGCCCACGCTCGTCGGCACGGCGATGACCGGCTTGCTCACGAGTCCGGCAACCGCGCTGGGCAGCGCGCCTTCCATGCCCGCGACGACGATGAGCACGTTGCACGCTTCCAGTCGGTCGCGCACCGCGAGCAGGCGGTGCAGGCCCGCGACGCCGATATCGGCAATGCGCTCCACGTGCTGGCCGAAGATTTCCAGCGTCACCGCCGCTTCATCGGCGACCGGCAGGTCCGAGGTGCCGGCGCAGATCACGCCGATTGTGCCCGTGCTTTTCGGCCAGGGATGAATCTCCGCCGTGAGGCAGCGCGCGCGGTCGTGCCATTTGGCCATGGGAAATTCCGCGCTCAGCGCCGCGTGTTGCTCCTCGCTCGCGCGGCTCACGAGGAGGACGCCGTGCTTTTCCAAAATAACGCGCCCGATCGCCACCACCTGTGCGGGCGTCTTGCCGGCGCCGAAAACCACCTCGGGAAAACCGCAGCGCTGTGCCCGGTCGGTATCGACGCGGGCAAATCCCAGATCAACGAAATCCGCCATGCTCTAGGAGCCCGGTGGCGTGTTCAGGATGAGCCGCATCGGGATCATCCTCGACTCGACGAAGCCGTGCTCTTTGAAGAACCGCTGCCCGTCGGCATTCATCCGATCGGTCAGCAGCGTGATACGGGCGAAATCTTTCTTCTTCGCATATTCGATAGCGCGCTGCAGCAGGCGTTCGCCGAAGCCGCGCCCGCGATACTCGCGATGCACGATCACGTCCTCGAGCATGATGACGAAGCCGCCCTCGGCGGTGCTGATCGTGAAGAGCAGATTGATCATCCCGAGGATCGTGCCGTTTTGGCGGAGGACGAAGATGCGGCCGCGATTGGGCTGCTCGAGGATGAGCCGCAGGCCGCGCATTTGCTTGGAACGATTGGGCACGAAATCGGCCTCCTGAGTGAAGAGGTCGAAGAGCAGGTCGGTGAGCTGGGGGAGGTCCTCCAGGGTGGCCTGTTCGATGTGTGGTTCGTCGTCCATGGGCAAAGCGCCGCGCTTATCGCACAACTTTTGCCGGGTGCAAAGGGTGGCGTGTGGGAAAGGCGAGATTTTCGCAAGAAAGGGTCAGGCGGGCGTTGGACGGCGCAATCCGGTGGCGAAGATTCGGGGCTTGCTTCGCATGTCTCGAGAATCCTTTCTGGCAACCACCCCGCCATGAGCAACCAATTCGACACTCGCCTAAACCGCCGCACTTTCCTCACTCGCTCCGCTGCGGCCGCCGCGGCGGCTTCAGTCGCGGGCTTCCCGATGATCGGGCGCGGCCAATCCACGGAGCCGCTGAGGCTGGCGCTCGTGGGGTGCGGCGGCCGCGGGGCCGGCGCGGCGAGTCAGGCGCTGACGGCGGATTACAACACGAAGCTGGTCGCGGTGGCTGATCTTTTTCCCGACAAGCTGGCGACGGGGCTGAAGGCTCTGCAGGCGCAGCACAAGGAGCGTGTGGACGTGCCGGCGGAGCGGCAGTTCGTGGGGCTCGATGCTTACCAGAAGGCCATGGCCGAGGCCGATGTGGTGATCCTCGGGACGCCGTGTGCGTTTCGCCCGGCGCATTTCGAGGAAGCGGTGCGGATGGGCAAGCATGCCTTTCTCGAAAAGCCGGTGGCGGTGGACGCGCCCGGCGTGCGGCGCGTGCTCGCGGCGGCGGAGGAGGCGAAGAAGAAGAAGCTGAAGGTGGCGGTGGGTTTTCAGCGGCGGCACAAGAAAGGTTTCCAGGAGATGGTGAAGCGCATCCACGAGGGCGCCATCGGCGAGGTGATCTACACGCGCGCCTTTGCCAATACGCCGCTGCGCACCGGGCTGGTGCGGAAGCCGGAGATGGGCGAGCTCGAATACCAGTGCCGCAATTGGTATTACTTCTCGTGGCTCTCGGCGGACTTCATCGTGGATAATCTCGTGCACGGGATCGACATCTCGAATTGGATTCACGGCGGCTATCCGGTGCGCTGTCACGGCATGGGCGCGCTGAGCGAGCGGAGTCCGGACTACGGGAATCTGTTCGATCACTTCGCGGTCGAGTGGGAATACGCGAGCGGCGGGCGGCTCTTTGGCGAGTGCGATCGGCGCCCGGGATGCTGGGCGGCGGTGACGAATCACGCGGTGGGCAGCGAAGGCAAGGCGGACTTCCTCGACGGGCGCGAGATGTATAGCATCACGGGGAAGAAGCCGTGGTCGATGCGCTCGGAACGCGCGGAGAATCCCTATCAGCAGGAGCACGACAATTTCTTCCACGCGATCCGCCACGACCTGCCTTACAACGAAGCCGAGTACGGCGCGAAGAGCACTCTCACGGCGATCATGGGTCGCGCGGCGGCTTACTCCGGGAAGGTCGTGGAGTGGGACGCGATGATGAATTCACAGCACGTGCTCGCGCCGGACATCAAGAGCCTGGCCGATGCACCGCCAGTGACGCCGGATGAGCGCGGGCTGTATGCGATCCCGGTCGCCGGGAAAAGCGTGGCGTTTTAAGGCGCGGCGCGGGGCGCTGACGCGAGCTTATTTCCAGTCGAGTGCGGCGAGGATCTCGTCCTTCTTCACGCGATCGGCGAACTCGGCGAAATTCTCGTCGCCCTGCTTCTTGGAGTCATAGACGCGCAGGAGCTTGTCGATGAAGAGGTGGACGTCCTTGGCGATAATCTTGCCCTTGAGCAGGTCGTTGAAGCGGCGGTTCGCGCCGAGGCGGCCGCCGATGAAGGCGTCGTAGGCGTCGACCATTTCGCCATTCACTTTCGTCCGTGCACCGCGGAAGCCGATGTCGGCGATCTGGTGCTGGCCGCAGCTCGACGGGCAGCCGCTGAAGTGGATGCGGATTTTGCCTTTATACCAGCCGGAGGTGTCCTCGAGTTCGCTGACGAGGGCGAGCATGCGGTTTTTGGTCTCGGCGACGGCGAGGTTGCAGAACTCGATGCCGGTGCAGCTCACGCAGCCCTTGCGGAAGTTCGAGGGCTGGTAGTCGCAGCCGAGTTCGTCGAGCTCGGCCTTGAGCGCGGGCAGGTTGGCCTCGGGGATGTTGACCAGCAGAAGGTTCTGCTTGTTCGTGAGCCGGATCTGGTCCTGGCCGGGCGCGGCGTATTTCTGCGCGAGCTTGCCGAGTTTGCCGAGCACGCCATTGCGCATGCGGCCGCCGGGGAAGCAGACGCCGACCCAGTAAAGGTCGCCTTGCTTCTGCTTGTGGATGCCGATGTGATCGGTCTCCTGGTCCTTGATGATCGGGAAGTCGGTGTGCCGCTCGGGCTTGAAGCTGAGCCGCTCCTCGACGCGGGCGGCGAGGTCTTCGATGCCGCCGGCGCTGACGATGTCGGCGACGAGGAATTTGAATCGGGCGCGGTTGCGCTTGAGGCGGTAGCCGTCGTCGCGGAAGAACTCGGTGACGGCCTTGGTCACGGGCCAGATCTGGCCGGGCTTGAGGAAGTACGGAAGGATCTGCGCGAGATGCGGCGAGGCGCTGAGGCCGCCGCCGATCATCATGCCGTAGCCGCGCTCCTCGACGCCATTGACGGTGCGCTTGAGGCCGAAGACGCCAACGTCATTGATGTCGGGCTGCGCGCAATGGATGCAGCAGCCGGAGACGCTGATCTTGTATTTGCGCGGGAGGTTCGAGAATTCCTTGTTGTTGACCACACCTGCATCGACCTCGCGCATGTCGGCGGAGGCATCGAGGATTTCATCGGCATCGATGCCGGCCACCGGGCAGCCGACGACGTTGCGTGGGATGTCGCCGCAAGCGCCCGCGGTGGCGATGCCGGCAGCGTCCATCTCGGCGAAAATGGTCGGGACGTCTTCAATGCGCAGCCAGTGATACTGGATGGTCATGCGCGTGGTAATGTCCGAGAAACCGTGCGCGTAACGGTCGGCGAGCTCGCAGATCTTGATCGCCTGCGCGCCATTGATCTGCCCGCCGGGAAGGCGCAGGCGCATCATGAAGTAGCCGCTGTCTTTCGGCTTCTGGCGATAGACGCCATACCACTTCATGCGGTCGAAATCGTCCGGGTCGATCGAGGCGAACCCCGTCGTGGCGTAGCGGTGGATGTCGTGGATGACATCGAGGCCATCTTTATCGAGCTTCGCCTTTTCCTGCGGCGTGATGGGGATGAGGCCTTGCTTGACGGCGGCGTAGTTGGGCTGGATGTCGATCATGAGATGGCAGAAAAGGGGCTGAAACTTAAAAGCCGAAGAACTGAAGGCAAGGCATTTGTCCCGGTATGACAGACCGCAGATGGTGCTTGGCGGGTGGGCGATTCGGAGCAAGATGCCCGGACAAGATTCTTCGTCTCCCCGGTTGACAGCCTGCGGTCAGTCGCTAATCTTCGCCCTCTTTTCCGAAAACCCCACTTTCCACACGGCCTATGAAACGCACCTATCAGCCCTCCAAGCGCACTCGCAAACGTCAGTTCGGTTTCCGTGCGCGCATGAAGACGAAGAACGGTCGCGCGATTCTTTCCCGTCGCCGGCAGCAGGGCCGCAAGCGGTTGCTGCCGAAGGGCGTCGAGATCCACTACGCCCGCCACACGCAGGCCTGAAGGCGAATGCTGAATTGTGAATTCTGAATTTTGAATGGCAGCGGCGCCCACCGCATTCGGCCAAATTCATCATTCAAAGTTCACCATTCAAAATTGCCTCCTGTGCCACGCCTCCACTTTCCTAAAGCCGCGCGGTTGTCCCGCGCTTTCGAGTTCGAGCGACTCAAGTGCGAGGGCGAGTCTTTCCACGGCAAACTCATGGTCTTGAGTGTGCTGAAGAATCTGCCCGAAACCGAGGTGCGCGTGGGCTTCATTACTTCCCGTAGAGTCGGCGGCGCGGTACTGCGCAATCGCGTGCGGCGTCGCCTCCGCGAGATTGTGCGCGCCGCTCGCCCACAGATTTCCACCGGCACCTGGCTCGCCGTGATCGCCCGTCAAGCTGCCTCGCGGGCCAGCTTTCAGGCCCTCTCCGACGAGTGGCATTCGCTTGCCCGCCGCTGCGCGATCTTCGCCCCATGCTCCTGATCCGCATTTTCATCCGCGGGTATCAGTTGCTGCTCTCGCCGCTGCTGGAGTTGCTCACGGGCCCCGGTGGGGGCTGTCGTTTCGAGCCGACTTGTTCGCACTATTTTCTCGAAGCCTGCGAAAAGCACGGCGTGCTGCGCGGCAGTTGGCTCGGGGTGAAAAGGCTGGCTCGTTGCCAGCCGTGGGGCGGACAGGGTTTCGACCCGGTGCCGCCGGTGCGGGTGATCGGAGCCCGCGAGTCGCATTTCTAAATTTACTATGGATCGCAAAGGAATCATCGCAGTCGCTCTCTCCATCATCACGCTCGTGTTGTGGATGCATTTCAACAACGTCGAGATGAAGAAGATCGCCGCCACACGCGCGGAGGCGGAGGCCATCGCGGCGGAACAAGCGGCCAAGGACGCTCCCGTGGGTGCGCCAGCGACTCCGGGCACGGAGTCCCCGACCACCGCGACAACGGCGACGCTCGCGCCGGTGACCGATCCGGCGATTGCCGAGCAGGTCGAAGTGTTGCCGTCGGCGTCGGTGGACTACAGTTTTTCCAATCTCGGCGGCGGTATCTCGCGGGTCTTGCTCAAGAAGCACGAAGCCGAACGCGGCACCAAGATGTGGCTCAACGAATTCGGCTCGATTCCGATCGGAGCGATCTCGGAAGCGGCGGGCGAGGGGACCAAGGTGCCATTCACGGCCAAGCTGGAGGTCGCTTCGGGTGCGATCGTTTTCGACCGCACGGACGCGAAGCAACTCCAACTCACGAAGCGCTTCACGGTGCCGCAGATTGAGGACCTGAAGACGGACTACATCGTGCAACTGGACGTGACCTTCACCAATCGTGGCGCGCAACCGCTCACGATGCCGGCGTATTTCGTGCATACCGGTTCGGCAGTGGCGGTGCATCAAAGCGATCTGCCCAACTACACGGGCTTCAAGTGGTTCGGCGGCAAGTTCGTCGACGCCCCGTCGTTTGACGGCGGCTGGTTCAGCAAGGCCAAATCCTTCATTGCCGAGTCGCACCCGAACATCTCCTGGGCCGGCGTGGCCAATCAGTATTTCACGACGGTGATCAGTCCGCAGGTTGAGTCGCCCGGAACCCCGACGCAGTCCGGGCAATATGGCGCCTCGGTCTGGGCGAAGCGGTTCGATGTGCCCGATCCGATCTGGAAAGAAGCGGGGCGGACGAGCAGCGGGGTGAACGTGAAGCATCCCGCCGTCGATGGCGCGCTCGGGATGCCCGCCTTCACCCTCGAGCCCGGTAAATCGCTGACGCAGAAGTTCCAGATCTACGCCGGCCCGCGTGAATACGGCCGGCTGCGCCTGCTCCCGAATGGCGAGGCCGAGATCATGGATTTTGGCATGTTCGGCATCGTCAGCAAGACGCTGCTCAACTCGATGAATTGGTTGCACGGCAAACTCGGCACCTACGCCGCGGCGATCATCGTGCTGACCCTGATCATCAAGACAATGCTCTGGCCGCTGCAAAACAAGGCGACCAATTCCATGAAGCGCATGCAGCTTCTCCAGCCGAAGATGACGGAGTTGCGGGAGAAGTACAAGGACGACCCGACCCGGATGAATACCGAGGTCATGAAGCTCTACAAGGATTACGGGGTGAACCCGCTGAGCGGGTGTCTGCCGATGCTCATCCAGATCCCGATCTTCTTTGGCTTCTACAACATGCTCGGTAAAGCGGTGGAACTGCGGAACAGCAAGTTCCTGTGGGTGCAGGATCTTTCGCAGCCCGACACGATCTGGCATTTCCCGAGCGTCGGCTGGCCACTGAACGTACTGCCGCTGCTCATGGCGGCGACGATGCTCTGGCAGATGGCGCTCTCACCGAAATCCGGCGACCCGATGCAGCAGCGCATCTTCATGTTCATGCCGCTCATCTTTATCGCCTTCTGCTATAACTTTGCTTCTGCGTTGGCGCTTTACTGGACGGTGCAGAATTTGTTTTCTGTCGTGCAACTCTACGCGACCCGCAATCAAGCTCCTCCGATATTGGAGAAGCCTGCAGCGCCGCGGAAGAAGAAGTAGCGTCACAATTTTCCTATGAGCCTGAACCCACGCGAGACACTTGATACGATGCTGGGGCTCCTTGGCTTCGCCTGCGAGATCAAGGAAATCCAGCACGAGCACGGTCTCACGCTGCAGGTCTATACGGCGGACAAGGATCGATTGATCGGACGCAACGGCGCGGTGCTCGAAGACCTCCAACTCCTGCTCAACCGGACGTTGCAGGCCAAGGACAAGAACGCGCCCAAGGTGCAGGTCGATATCGAGCACTGGCGCGAGATGAAGGACGACGCGCTCGCTCATCGCGTGCGCCAGATCGCCGAGATCGTCCGCCAGACCGGCCGGCCTTATCACCTCGAACCCATGAACGCCTACGAGCGCCGGATCGTGCACAACGCCTTCAAGGACGACCCGGAAGTGATGACGTGGAGCCCGCCGGACGATTCCCGGATCAAGCGTATTACCTTGCGCAAGCGCCAGTCCGCGCAGCCTGAGCAATAACGGTCCGCGCGGCGACCGAACTTTTCCGAATCTCCGGTTGACAAACCCAGTGAAGGCCACCAATGTCGCGTCCCTTTTCCCCTAGCGACGTGTCAATACGCCTTATGACCAGCCAACTTCTCGAAGAAGCCTCCAAAGTGATTCCTAGCCACCAAGTGCTCGTGAACGTCGTTTCCAAACGCGTCCGCCAGTTGACGGCTGGTCATCGCCCGATGGTGGAGACCGGCCCACGGATGGGCTTTTCGGACATCGCCCTCACGGAGATCATCGAAGGCAAGCTGACGTTTACGCCAGCTACGGTGGAATCCGAGGAGAGCGCTAACTAAGCGCGTTCGCGCCGGGCGCGCCGCATCATGAGCGCGGAAATTTCGGTCAACCGCAAGGCCCTGCGGGACTACCACATCCTCGAGCGATTCGAAGCCGGGCTCGAACTCAAGGGCACGGAGGTCAAATCCATCCGGGGTGGATTCGCCAACATCAACAACGCTTTCGCGCGTGTCGAGAACGGCCAAGTATTTGTCTACGACGTGGACATTCAGCCCTACGCGCGGGCGAGTTTCGACCAGCACGAACCGAAGCGCTCGCGGCGGCTGCTCCTGCATAAACAGGAGATCACTCGACTCTTCGGTCTCACACAGATCAAGGGCCACACGCTCGTGGCGTTGCGCATGTATTGGAAGGATTCGCGGGTGAAAATTGAGATCGGTGTGGGCAAGGGCAAGGAGTCCGTGGACAAGCGCCAGGATCTCAAGGATAAGGCCACCAAACGCGAGACCGACCGTGAGGTCGCTCGCTTCAACAAGCGGCACGCCTAGCCGCCGAGCATCGACATTTCCGCTTTCGGCTGCGTTGTGGGCTGACTCGATCTTAACTCCGAGTAGCGATCGCCGCGCGCCTGCCACACCGCAGAAATGAGGTGGGCCATTTCTGCGTCGCTCGCTCCGTGGCGCAGCGGAGCGCGCAGATCCGTACCAGTGCTGGCGAAGAGGCAGGTGAAGAGGTGCCCATCGGCGGAAAGCCGGGCGCGGGTGCAGTCGCGGCAGAAGGGCTGCGTCACGGACGCGATGATCCCGATCTCGCCACCGTCGTGCTGCCGGTAACGGCGGGCGACCTCGCCGCGGTAATTTTCTGGCAGCGGGATCAGGGAGACCTTGCGGCCGAGCAACTCGAGAATTTCCGCCGCCGGGACTGCGTCCTGCATGCGCCAACCGTTGGAATTGCCGACGTCCATGTATTCGATGAAACGCAGGACGAAGCCGCTTCCGCGGAAGCGTTCGGCCATCGGCACGATCTCGCCTTCATTCACGCCACGCTTCACCACCATGTTGATCTTGATCGGCGCGAAGCCCGCCGTCAGCGCGGCGTCGATGCCGCGCAGGACGCGTTGTACCGGGAAATCCACGTCGTTCATCGCGCGAAAAATCTCATCGTCGAGCGCATCGAGGCTGACCGTGACTCGGCGCAGTCCGGCGGCGCGCAAGAGCGGCGCGTCTTCTGCGAGTCGCGAACCGTTCGTCGTGAGGGTCAGATCGCGCAAGTGTTCGATGGTCGCGAGTTGCGCCACGAGGCGGTCGAGATTGCGGCGGAGCAAAGGCTCGCCCCCGGTGAGGCGCAGTTTTTCCACGCCGAGTCCGACGAAGATGCGCGCGAGGCGGGCGATCTCTTCGAAGGTCAGCACCGACTCCTTGGGGAGGAAATCATACCCGCGCCCAAAGACTTCCTTGGGCATGCAATATCCGCACCGGAAATTGCAGCGGTCCGTAACCGATAAGCGCAGATCCCGGAGCGGACGGTGGAGTTGATCTCGGAGTGGGGAATTCACGCTGGTCCAAGCACTAGTCCGTGACAGGGGAAGGGGCAAGCGGGGGAGTGTCCTTCATTCGCGCGCGTCGATCGAAAAAGCAAAACGCCCCGGCGTAAACCGGGGCGTTTGCGAAACTAGGATATTGAGAAGCGAGGCTTAGTAGCGCTTGGAGTAGCCGCCACCGCCACCACCGCCGCCGCCACCACCGCCACGGCGCTCGCCGCCACCACCACCGCCGCCGCCGCCGCCAAAGGAGCGACGTTCGCCGGGAGGACGGTCTTCACGAGGACGGGCCTCGTTGACAGTCAGGGCGCGGCCTTGGACGGTCTTGCCGTGGAAGAGGCTGATCGCCTTCTGCGCTTCATCAGCGGAGGCCATGGTGACGAAGGCGAAGCCGCGGGACTTGCCCGTGAACTTATCCTGCATCAGCGCCACTTCGGAGACAGTGCCCGCTTGCGCGAAGGTGTCTTGGAGGTCGATTTCGGTTGTATCGAAGGAAAGATTTCCCACGTAGAGTTTGCTGGACATGATGTTGTTTTCTTTAACCAAGCGTGGCCTTCGATGGCTGTTTCCGACTGTCGGATCTCAAAACTGCCACTGAAGTCCGCGGGGTTACCGCGTCACGAAACAACTAGCAATCTACCAAACCCAAAAAGGTTCCAAACTTGTGCGGCGGAGCAGACACGAGATTCTCCAACGAAGCAAGCGGTATTTCCGAAAAATTCTACCCGAGGCGGTAGACGATGCGCGCCTTGTTCAGGTCGTAAGGAGACATCTCGATCTTCACCCGGTCGCCATTCGTGAGGCGGATGAAGCGTTTGCGCATCTTGCCGGAGATGTGGGCGAGGACGGTGTGTTTGTTCGCGAGTTCGACGCGGAACATGGTTCCGGCGAGCACGGAGGTAATTTTGCCTTCGGTTTCGATAACTTCTTCAACTGCCATAATAAGAGACACTGCGGGCGCCGATGGAACAGCGCGGAAGGAGCGGCGAGGGCCGGTTCCTGAGGGTTGCGGGAAGCTTTCAGAGAAGCCACTTCGGGCCGGCACACGCCGGACGAGGAGCGCGGAGCATCGTCGCTTTCGGCAGAAATACAAGGCGCAAGACTGGGAACGTCGAGAATTCTCGTGCGAAGTGTCTCAGCGCAATTCCGGGCGAATCGGAGCTTTCCAAGCCATCGGAAAAGGCGCCGCCGCTAGCGAGGGGTCGCACCTTTTTTGGCGTCGTAGTCGGCCCAGAATGTCGCTGCCGGGCGTGGGCCCTGCGGACCTTCACCGGGAACGACCTCGGCTTCGATGGTCTGCAAAGTCTTGCTCTGCCGCAGTCCCGTGAGTCCGGAGGGTAGCACATCGACGCTCAGTTTTTCGAGATTCGGCAGCGAAAGCACGGCGCTGAAGTTGGTGAGTTTTTTACAATTCCGCAGGTCGAGTTCCTTGATCGGCGCACCGTGCAGCGGCGAGAGATCCACGACTGGCGAGCCCGCGAGATTCAAGCTCTCGAGCGGCACGCCGCGCAGCGCGAGCAGGCTGACGATGATGGTGTTCTTGAGGTTGAGCGAACGCAGTGGCATGTCTTTCACCACCGAGAGATCGTAGACCTTCGTTCCTTCGAGACTGAGCGTGTGGAGTGGTGCGCCTTTCAGCGGTCCGAGTTCGCGCGCCGGGGTGTTGTCGAGGATCAGCTTGCGCAGTGGCACGCCTTGCAACGGCACGAGGCCGATGACTTTCGTGTTGGCGAGGTTGAGCGATTGCAGGCGTTGACCGCGCAACGGCTCGATATCGGCGATTGACGTGCCGCTCAGGTCGAGGCTGTCGATCTGCAGTCCACGGATCGGGTCGAGCGTGCGCAGTGCCTGGCCCGCGAGGTTGAGCTGTACCAGGCCTTCGTTGTCCACGGTCAGTCCGTAACGGTCCTTGCCGAGCGACGTGGCGAGGCGCTGGTCGATGATCTTCCGCCGGCCTTCGGCGTTCAGCTTCATCTTGTCCACGTAGGAAAGTGCGGGGCCGGTGGCGCCAGCGGATTGGAGATAACGCAGGAGGTCGCGCGCCGCGTCGTTTTTCCAGCGCGAGGGATCGGCGGCGATGCCTTTCATCTTGTCCACTGCGCCGAGCACATTCGCGGTGCTGGCGGCGGTGGGGTCGTGCTGCTGCGCGACCTTGAGCGCTTGCGCGGCGTCGTTCCAGCGTTCCAGCCCGAGCAAGGCCCACGCGCGCTCCCAGTAGGCGCGCGGTTGTGCGGGGTCGATGGCGAGGCTGACGTCGATGTGCTGGATCGCGGCGTCAAACTGCTGCGCGTCCGCTTCCATGGCCGCGAGCTTGAGGAGCGCGGGCGCTTTGGTCTTGATGCCGGCGACGAAATCGCTGGCTCGCTTCGCTTCACGTTTGGCGCGCAGACTTTCCAGCACCGCGGCGCCGCCGAAGAAGAGACTGGTCCCGACGACGATGGCTGCGGCGAGCGACACCGTTTTGTAGCGGCGCACGACGAAAAGAAACTGCCGGACTGGTCCGACCTGCTCGGCGGCGGTGATCGTCGCGTTATTGTATGAGGCGAGATCGGCCTGGAGCGCTGCGACGTTTTGATAGCGTGTCGCGGGAGTGGGCGCCATCGCCTTCGCCGCGATGGCCACGAGCGGATCAGGGATGCGCTGGCGCGGCAGGTGAGGGTAAACCTGCCCGACATCGAGCCGGTCCGTTTTCGCTTCGGCGGCGAGCTTGAGCGCCGTGGTGCGGTCGTCGCCCATGAGCGGCGGACGCAACGCGAGGATGTGGTAAAGCGTCGCGCCGAGCGCATAGACATCGGCGCGCACGTCGAGCGCGGCGGATTCGCCGCGGGCCTGCTCCGGCGCCATGTAGTGCGGCGTGCCGACGATCCCGATCGCGGGGTCGGCGGATTTGTCATCGAGTCGTTTGGCCGAGCCCCAATCCATGACGAGCACTTCGCCGAAGTCGCCGATGTTGATGTTCTCCGGCTTGAGATCGCGATGGATCACTCCTCTCGAATGCGCGAATGCCACGGCGTCGCAGACCTTCTGGAAAGCGCCGAGCAGCGCGCGCAGCGGATATTTTTCCAGCGCCGCCGGCTGCTTCTCGCGGAGCAGTTCCAGCACTTTGCCGAGCGTCATGCCGCGCAAGACCTTGGTCGTGTAGTAAGGCCGGTTTTTCTCGTCGGTGCCGAGTTCGTGGATCGGCGGAATGCCCGGGTGCTCGAGCTGACCGGTGATCTGTGCTTCCTCGACGAATCGCGCGATGTCTTCCTCCGAGCCGCCGGGGCGCAGAACTTTCATCGCGAGGTCGCGCCGGATTGCGGAATCGTGCGTGTCGAGGACCGCTCCCTCTTCTTCGCGGCGCAGGATTTTCTCGATGTCGTAGCGCCGCTCTACGACGACTTCGCGCGCCACCATATCAGTCACGGTGGCCGATGGATCGAACGCTGCGTCCCCCGTGAGATGCGCCTCGAGGATCACCGCGCCGATCTGGATTGGCTGCGCCGGCCACACCCGCGTGTTGTCCTTCACCGGCTGCCCGTTGACGAAGGTTCCTGCTTCGCTGCCGAGGTCCTCGATGAAAATTTCACCGTCATCGATGGTCAGCCGCGCATGCTTCGGTGCGACTTGCGGGGCGTCGATGACGAGATCGGCGCCGGGGTCTTGGCCGATGATGTATTCGCCGTTGGAAAAACTCTTGCGGACGACTTCCGCGCCGTCCTTGGAAACGATGATGTCGATTTGCGGGATGGCCATGATACGCGTGGCCAAGAAGCTGCCGAACGACTTTCCGGGAAGCGAGTCTTTCTTCTGTGCGCATCCCGCGCCGTTGCGGCCTTAGAGGCCGTCCGGATGCCGCGCGATAAAGCCCGCGGGATTCCGGTGCGTGAGCCGCCAGCGCGGGCCTTCGCCCGAGGTGTAGCGGTCCATGTCCGTCGTATCGAGGCGCAGCCCGGCGACGATCGCGTAGACGTGTCCGTCCTTCGCGTAGATCGTGATCCAGCGGCCACGGCCGGGATTGCCGTAGTTCCGGAAGGAGCCCGAGACTGTGGGTTTGCTGAGCTTGCCGGCGTGCTTCAGGAGAAACGAAACGGTGGCCGAGCAGTCGTAGCCATCCACGTAGAAGCTACCGTGACCGCCGCCCCAGACGTAGGGCTTCTTGCGAAGAAAGTTGGTCGCCCAGATCGCGCGTTTCACGACTTCCGGGGCATTCTCGGGCGCGTAGGCGATGCCGGTCTTCGGATCGACGGCGGCCTTGTCGCCCGGAATCGTCGGGCCGGAAGTGGGCGGCGTGGCCGAGGTGTAGTTGGCTTCGGCAAGCGGCGCGAATGAGAGGAGCGCCACGGCCAGACCTAGGAAGGTGGCGAGAGAAGGGCGGTGAAGTTTCATACATCCCTTGAGTCGCAAAAATAGGGCCAACCTCGGTAAGAATTTCTAGAAAAACTACTGAGCCCTACTTGGGATTGCCTGTTTTCAGAGGGAAAGGCGGGTCCTTCCTGAGCCGGCTTTTGCTCGCCGGCTTCTCGTTTTAGCGAAAAAGCGAGTCCACCCCCATCGCCGACTTGCGCATGAACTTCGGGAGCGCCTTCCGGTGACGCACTTGAAAGAGCCGGTAGATCCACGAGAGCACGTTCAGCGTGAAGACGCGGTCGAGCACGTGGCGATAGCCGCGCTGGCGACGCACGACCAAGCCCGCCACCCAAGCCACCGTCCTCCGCCCGATCTGCGATGCCTCGAGCGATGTGCGAATCCGATAGCGCTGTCGTTGGGAGCGCGGCCAGCGCTTTTTGTAGGCCTTCTTTGCCTCCTTGATCTGCCGCTCCAGCGCTGGGTCCGGCGGCAGCAGGTAAAAGCGCCGGGCGAGCAGGATCATCTCAAAAGTGTCGCGCATGAATGCGATGTCGTCCTCGGGCAGCGCGAGTTCCCGCGCCAGATCCTGCATCCGCGGGAAGTTTTCAAACGCGGCTTCGCCCTCACGCACCGCTTCCTCCGGGTCGCTGACGAAGTGCGCGATGACCCGCCGCACGGCGTCGTGGATGAAAACGGAATCCCAATACACATGGAGCAGCGGCGGGATGCGCACGCGGCGAAAGAAGAGCTTCTGCTCGGCAAACTCGACGATGTAGAGCAGTTCGCGGATGACGATCTCCGACCGCCGCAGGAGTTCCAGTGCTCCGGGTGCGCGCTCGGCGCCGAAAAATTCGCCCACCGTTTCCTCCACCGACCGTCCATCGCGCAGCACCCGGATCGTCGCTGCCGCATTCAGCTCGATCCACACTCCGTTCTCGTCGAGAAAGGCGCGCCGCCGAAACGCGTGCCAGCCGCCCGTCTGACACCACACGGAGAAGCCCACGACATTCCGCGCGCCCTGCAACTCGCGCGCATACCGCTCCACATCCCAGCCGATGAAAGACGGATATTCCCCCGCGCCTTCATACTCCCGGCGCGCCTGCAATTCGATGATCTTCGGCAGATCGATACGGAAGAAATGGCGGTTCAGCGGCAGGTAGCGAAAGAAGTCCGACTCGCCATATTTCATCGAGAGGATGAACGCGGGGGAGATGATGCCGTCCAGTGCCTGCGCCAGTCTTCCGCGGTGCCAGATGAGATCGCCCACGAGGTGCGCGCCTACTGTCCAGGTGCGGAAGATCAGCTTGCGTCCACGCTGTTCGAAGATCGGGAGCAGCGAGTGCAGCATGCGATTCACCTGGGCCGCGGTGCGGAGGAAAAGCCGACTGCGCAGCGGATCGCTCACGTCCAGACCGTCGCTCTCGCCGATGCGGAGGATCACGCCTTCCACTTCCGGGAAGTCATCGAGAAACGCCGCCACTACTTCGCCAAACCACGTCTCGGCCGCGTCCACGCGGTCGCGGAGATGTGCGTCCACGGCTGGCGTGGTCGTCAGGAAATCGCTCGTCAGGAAGATGCGCAGCCCTGCCGCGCGGAGGATTGCGAAACATTGCCGAAACTCCTCGCGCAGCACCGCGTTGCGCTCCCTCACTTCCTCTTCCAACCAAGGATGCAGGCTCAGGTGCGCGACATCGTCGAGCGACGTAGCGTTGTAACCCAGCGTCCGCACTTTCCCGGCAAAGACCGTGAGTTCCGCGCGGATCGCCGCCCACTGTTCCAAACGCTGCGTGCCGCTCGTCGCGAGATGGGGAAAAGGGATCTTCGACCAATTGATGACCCGCCGCGCATAGCCGCGGAAGAACGGGCCGATGGCGTCGATGAGGGCGAGTTCCATGTCGCGCACACCCTGGCTGCGAGGCACCCCCGCTGACAATGCGCCGAATGCAACAGTTCAGCGGCGAGGCGCGTCCGGCCTTAACTCGGGCGCAGAGCGATTTCCTGCTCGGTGGCCAGTCGCACCTTGTCGCTGCGCATCCGCTCGCGGCGGTTTTGATCGAAGATACCGGTAATCAGCAACCCGCCGGAGATCGTCCCGACGGATTCCACGACGAAAAAATCCCGCTCCTCAACGGCCTGCCCTTCCTTGCCACAAATGACCATTACCCGGTCGCGGTGATCGCGGTAGTAGTCTTTGGCGGTGCGGGTTTCCGATGATTCACTGACCAGATTTGTTTCCACCTCCAAAGTTACGTCGACTTTCGCGAAAGCACGAAGGGTCATTCGCGAATCTCGCGGCACTCGGGGAAACGAAAACCGGGACTCTGCACGCGAGGTGCAAAGTCCCGGAGAATGGAAACCGGCTGAGGCCGGCGAACGATTAATTCTTCGGCATGACCACGGTGTCGATCACGTGGATCACGCCGTTCGAGCCGACGATGTCCGTCTTCACGACCTTGGCGCCGTCCACGGTCACCTTGCCATCCGCGACGACGACATCCAGTTCGCCGCCCTGCACGGTCTTGACCTTGCCGGTTTTCACATCGGCAGCCAGCACTTTGCCAGCGACCACGTGGTAGGTCAGGATTGCGGCGAGCTTGGCCTTATTTTTAGGCTTGAGCAGGTCGTCCACCGTGCCAGCGGGCAGCTTGGCAAAAGCCGCATTCGTCGGCGCGAAGACGGTGAACGGGCCAGTGCCGCTCAACGTTTCCGCGAGGCCCGCGGCTTTCACCGCGGCGACGAGAGTGGAGAAATCATCATTACCCGCAGCGATGGCGACGACGGTTTTCGAGGAGGAGTCCGCGGCGAAGGTGCGCGGGGTGAAGCTGCCGACGAGCAGTGTGGCGATGGCGAGGGTCAGGATTTTTTTCATTGGGAGTTGGTCTTTCGGTTGTTTGGTTTATTTGCACCCGTGGTTTCGAGTGTGCAGGGGAAACGCGCGCGGTCTCGCCGATGGGCGCCATTTTAATTTATTAAAAAACGGCGTCGCCTGCATCCAACGGCGCGCTTCCGTCGCATGCGCGAGCGCTTATCTTTCCCTGAGAAAAGCGAACCATTTCCCGACGGGTGGGACGTGTGCCAGACGCCGTGCTCGCTGCCGCCGCGACGTGATCTCCGCTATTGACGGGTCACCTTCAGGCGGATGAAACGACCAGCCTTCCCGGTCACGGTCACAGGGTCTTTGATCACGAGCGTCTGCCAGCCGAGTGCCGGTTGGTCGGGCCAGGCTTCGGCTTGATGCTGCGGCAGGAGTGGATCGAGTGAGATCCACGGTCCAGCGAGGGAGTCGGACACTTCGACGGCGAGCGTGATGCCAGTGGCATCGAGGCGCCGCGCAAAGGTCAGCGTGAGGAAATTCTCCTCGGCGATTTTAGTAATGCCCACCGTCGGCTGGCCCACGGTGTTGGCCGTGTTCGCGGCTAGCCCGAGCGCGTATTCCAGAAGGTTCGGGAGCCCGTCCCGGTCGAGGTCGCCGGAATCGCTGAGGCTGGTGGCGAGGCGCTGATCCTGCAGCCACGACTGGTAAGTCATGAGGCCGGTCGAGTGTCCCGTGCCGCCCCCGGCGGTGACCGAGACGACGAGCGACCACGCGGAATCGCCAGCCGCGCTGGTGGCACGGATACGGTATTCGTAGGTAGTGCCGAGCGCGGCAGTAGTATCGGTGTAGCTCGTGGTATCCGGCCCCGCCGTTTGCAGTAGGGCAAAGGAATCGCCCACGATCCGGCGTTCGATTTGGAAGCCGGTTTCGGTGCTGGTGTTATCCACCCAGGTGAGGGTGATCTCGGCGCCGGCTCCGGCAGCAGCGGTTAGGAAGGAGGGGCGTTTCGGCAGCGGAGAAGCATAGGTCACCTGGAGCGTCGGTGCCGGCAGCGTCGGGTGCTCCTTGGAGGCAAACACGATGGAGGCTGTAGGGGTGGTGGTGTTCATCGCATAGCTAACAAGGCCGTTCGCGCCCTTGTTGGCGTTGATCTGGGTGATTGACGCATCCAAGGCGATGACACTTCCCGCGCTTGGCACGCTGGAGGCATCGGTCGTGAGACTGGAGACCAGGGTCGTGCCGGCGAGGAAGCCGTTCGTGGCGGTATTGTTCAGCGGTGCGTTGGTCCAGTTGATCGTGGACTCGCTCCAGCCATCCGCGGAGTCGGGGAGGAAGACGAGCCGGGCCGTGAAGACAAAGTTGACCATCGAAAGGTCTTTCGTCTCCTGGATGGCGAGACGCAGCACGGCGGTCTTCAGCGTCGGCAGTCCGCTGACGTCGAATCGATAATAGGTCTTGGCCGCTGCGGTGAAGGATCCTGCGGAAGAATTTTCCGCGACCGAGAGGCCGGTTTCGTTGCCGAAATTGGTCGCCGGAGCGGAGGCCTTCACAGTGGCATCGGCATTGGAGGAGGCTCCCGAAGTCCGATATTCAAAGACATCCCCCGGTGGTGCGGTGACGCGCAAGGTGGGAGTCGCCGGGCCGTTCCCGGAGGAATTGAAGGTAAACACGCGATACTCGTACGCCGTGTCTGCCGCGACGGCGTCGTCATTGAAACCGAGTGTGGCGGCATCGAGGTCCACGATTTGCGCGAAGGTGCCGTTTTCGGTGCGCCGCTCGATGCGATAGCCCGCGGCGGAAGGCGCGGCCGTCCAACTCAGTGCGACCCGCGAAGGCGTGGGCTGGCTGAAGGCGAAGCTGCCCGGCGCGCCTGGCACGCTGACGCTGCCGAAGGTTAGGTTCTGGAAGTTGGCGGTTTGGAAATTGGCCGAGTAGGTGGTGGCGGACCAGTCATCGGAGTGATGGAACAAGCCCCACTGCGCCGTGCTGGTCATCGGCACAATGGCGCTGCCGAGCGTCGTCCAGACGTTGCCGTCGGCGGAACATTCGGAGGTGAAGCTATTGCCGGCGCGGGTGATGCGCAGCCACTGCGGGGTGATCGCGGTGAGGGCATTGCCGGTCAGGACCGAGGTGCCGCCGGTGGTGGTGCGATAGAGGAGCTTTGAGCCCACGGTGGAGTTGCTGGTCGTCACGGTGCCGGCCATGAGCGCGCCGGCATTCGTCGAGTTCTCGCGAATCATCACGGCGTAGCGGGCGCCGGATTGCGCAGGCGAAGCCGCCGGCACCAGGGCCGTCATCACGCCATCGCCGGTGCGGGTTTGATAAACGAACTGCCCCGCTTCCGAGCCGACGGCGCCCGCCAGGCCGGTGCCGCCGATCGTGGCGGAACTGAAGCTGCCCTCCGCCTGTACGGCGAGCGACGAGCCGGTCACTCCGCCGAGGATCGCCTGGGTCCACGGTCCCGGGAGCGTGGCGGTCGGATCTTCGATGAGGACGGAGATGGCGTTGTAGGTGCCGATACCGGTCCCAGTCGCAGGGCTGCTGAGGGTGATGCGGAATTGCCGGGGTTGTTGCGCGCTCGGTGTAGCGGCGATAGGCACGTTGACGGTTTTCTCCCCGGTCTCACCGTCGGCCCAGTTCAGCGTGTCCGTGGTCGCGGTGTAGTGCGTGCCGGCTATGGCCGTGGTGTTTGACGTGGCGACATTGACACTCACCGGCCCGTTCACGCCGCCAAAACGCTTCACCGCAATGAGCGCTGTCCCCACGTTTTTGCTGACTTTGGTGAAGGTCTCGTTGAATTCGAAGAAACCCGCGGTGGCGTCGAAAGACACCTCATTGCTGGCCAGCGAGTCACCGCCAATTCCGGTGGCGACGACGCGGTAGTAATAGACGTTGCCGTTCACAAACGGACCGGGATCGGTGTGGCCGGTCGCGCCCGCGCCCAAAGTAGCCAGCGTGCTGTAGGTCCCCGCGCCGTTCACTTTGCGTTCGATGCGGTAGCCGGTTTCATCCGTGGCGTTGTCCAGCCACGTCAGTTGCGCGTTGACTGCGCTCGATTGCACCACAGCGAGACTGCTGGGATTGAGCGGCGCACCGGTCGCGGCGGCGTTCACGGCGAGTGTGGCCATCTCGCCCTGGCTGAGGTTTTGATACGTGCCGCCCGGCGAGGTCTCCGACTTCAGCGTGCGGACGAGGTAGGTGTAGCTTTGCCCGGCGAGGCCCGTGGCATCGGTGTAAGCAGGCGCGGCCAGCGGTGTCGTGGTCAGGCGCGTAAAAGGGCCCGCCGGATCGTCCGCGCGGAAGACGTGGTAGCCGAGCAGCGCTGTTTCCGTGGAAGGGCTCCACGCGAGGTTCACCTGGCTGCTGGCACTCGTCGCGGCGAGATTGCGCGGCGGTTCCACGATGTGCATGCGCAGCGAAGGATCGCCCAGCAGACCGCAGTGAGTCCCGCCGCCGGCGAAGTTGATCGGTGAATAGACCGGGTTGCTAAAGGACGAGAACTGCGAGTTCATCGACACGCGCATCGAGTAGCCGACCGTTTCTCCCGTGGCCATGTGATGCATGAAAAAGGTCGGTCGTCCGGCCCAGAAGCAAGTCAGGGCGAGGCCGTCGCCCGTGGCATTGCCCGCCAGTGGCGCGCGCATGAAGTTGTTCGTCACGTCCCAGTCGCCGAAGTAACTGCCGAAGAGCGAGACGAAGGCTGCCTTAAACGGCCGACGGCCAAAATCCGCGGTCGCTCCGACGCCACTGGCGAGTTCATAGCTGCCGCCACCGTTGCCATTCGCCATCAGATACGTATTCGTCGCGGCGGGAGCCCACCAGTTGTTCGTCGGAGCCTCGTCGAATGTCACTTCCGGCGGTCGCCCCACGGCCGTAAATCCCCATGCCCAGCCGGTCCGCATGAAGGACTCGCTGCCGAAGGCGCCAAACCCATCGCGGATCAGCACGCGGCGCTGCACATTGGCGTAAGCGCCCTGCTTGTATTTGAAGTCGTGCGCCTTGCGCAGGTAGCGGCGCAGCAGCGCCGTCTCGGTGACGTTCGAGGCTGGCGCCCGTTGCATGTTCACCAAATCCACGCGACCGACCATGAGCTCGAGGGTGCTTGGAATGGTGGATTGATCCAGTCGCCCGTCCCCGGGGATATTCGTCAGGCGCACATTAGCCGTGATGGAGTTGTTCACCGACGAATCCGTCCATGTCCCGTCCATGTCGCCGTAATAGCCATCCGCGGACCATGCGCCGCCGTGATTGCCGTGCCCATCCCAGGCCGAGTTGCCGGCATACGGCACCGGGACGTGGCCGAGGATATAGACCTGCTTCACATTCGCCGGATCGGCATCGTAGGCAGCCTTGATCAGCGCCTTCGTATCCGCCACCGCCGTCACATCGGTCAGCGAATCCCGGCGCGCGGCGACGATCGTCTGCACCGTCCAGCCGTCCGCCGTGAGATCGTTTTTGAGCTGGGCAATTTCTGGCGCGAGCGGCGTGACCATGGTCGCATCGATGACGAGCAAAAGTTTCCCGCGGTTCTCGACGAAGGCGAGGTTGTAGCCGGCCGTGATGTAGCCGATCGCCGTATTGGGCGAGATCGCCGTATAGGTACGCTGCATCCAGTATTCGTACTCCACCCCAGGCTGGGCGGTGTTGTCGGCGTAGCTCGTATCGGTCGTCGTCAATGTGGCCTGCTGCACCCAGGTCGGCGCCCCTTTGAGCCGGCGATGGATCACTTGCGCGGTGATGTTGGCGTTCTGCCGCAGCGTCCAGCTCAACGTGACGTGTGGCACCGAGGGAGCCACATCGGCCTTTAGATCGATGGCAAAGTCCCGGGTCGTCTGGGCCGGAAGCTCGGACCACGGGAACAGCAGCCCGATGACTAAAAGAAGGAAGAGACGTGCGATGCTTGTCGCCGGGCGGGGGCCAGTGGCGGTTTGGGCAGGGGGAAACATGAGCGGTTTGTACGGATATTTTCCACGTTGTTAAATGCCGCTTTGTTAAAGTTGATCGATACAAGGCGCTAGACGACAGCGAGAAAGCGCCGCAAAGAAAGTCCGTCAGCCCAGCAATCCCAAGGCGCTCAGCGCGTTTGATGTCAGGTCGCGCCTGACCGCGATCAGTGCCGCCGGGATGAGGAGAGCGATTGCCTGCGGAGATGCTTCTCGAGAAAAGCGATCGCCTGAGTACTCGCAGCCGTGGCCGCCGACGGGGAGAGCACGTGACCCTCGCCAGGGAAGAGCCGCACGACTGGTCGCGCACCGAGGCGGCGGGCTTCGCGCTCGAGTTCGCGGGCGTAGCGGGGGTCCACCCGCCGATCTGCGGTGCCGTGCAGGATGAGGGTGGGCGGCACCCTCTGGAGCCGCCCGCCGAGATAGTCAAACATCCCTCCCGCCAGTTCCGCGACTGCATCCACCCGAGCATCGCGCGAGGCCACGCTCACGCCGAGAAACGCGCCGAGCGAATAGCCGAAGATGCCGATGGAATCAGCCCGCACCCGCGGATGCGCCGCGGCAAAGCCGATGCCGTCGATCACCGTATCCTCCCAGACGTGCAGGTGCCGGGCGATCCCGCGATCCCCGGCGAAGATCGTGCCCGTGCGATCGAAGTAACGCACCATAAACGCGACCATGCCGCGTTCCGCGAGCGACTGGGAAAGTGCCTCCAGCTCCCGCTTTCCAAAAAGCGTGCCGGCCGAACTATGCAGCACCAGCACCGCCGGAAAGCGCCCTGGCGCCTTGGGCGCAAAAGTCTCGACGGAAATCCGCCGCCCGCCGCTCAGGAAGCTCTCGCGCTTCTCCTGCACGGCGAATTTCACCGCGGGCGTGGCTCTGGCGAAGCTCGGCAGAAGCGCGAGAACCGCGAGGCCAAGGATACGCAGCCATGACGATGGACGGAAATGATCGGGAAGAATGCTCACGGGTGAGAATGCGGGAGCGCGTGGGTCTGCGGATGCATCCGGGAGAAAGATTCTACCCTGTCCCCCCGGCCAGCCGACTGGACGTGCCGTGGTTGACCGCCGCGGTCGCTGCGGAGCTGCGCGCCTGCGGCCACGAAAACCGACCAGGCAGGGCGCGGGCGGTTAGCCCTGCTTTGAGGGGCGACATTGGGGGCTATGGTGGTCCTATGGCAGAAGCCCGAACGATGGCTCTCTGGCCGAGGGCACGTGAGGCAGACGATCAGACGACGGTCATTGAGGCGTCTGCCAGCTTGGTAGAGCACTGCACGACGGACGTTTGGGCGTGGGCCAGCATGGCAGGCGGGCATTCGTTCGTCGTCCAGCCGTCTGCCAGGCTGCCCTACGGCTCCGAGACCGTCACCGAGGCGCCTGCCACACGCCAACCGGCCGAGAAATTTCGCGAGCGACTCTGGAGAACAGGGAGCCGCTCCTATGGGGAGGCGCTTCTGGACGGGAGGCGTGTCGATGGAGGGTGGACACCAGACTAAATTGGCGTGATTGAGCCTCAGTGGTGCTGATTCGAAGGACAACTGGTGGCTATCGAGCCTCCACCATGCCGCGCTGACGGCTGTGGAGGCATGATCGATACGCAACCCGGGTCGCACGACAGGAGCGGAAGGGGCCTCAAGACGAGCCCCGCGAGGTGTTCCCAGACCGCCTCGTTAAAGAGTCTCGCCCGCCGTTTTTTGCTCGTCGCTTCCCCGCCGGTTTCATTCTCGCGCCCGTCCGGTCGACGCGACGGCCTCATTCGCGCTCGCTCTCAAGTTGTTCCTGGGTGCATCCTAAACACATGAAGACTTCCCCCTTCGAATACGGCGCGGCAACAAAGGGAGTAACTTCACTTGTCAGCACATGCTCCACGGTGATGCTCACTGCCACTCTCTGGCTAATCCAGACTTGCAGCGCATTGTCTTCTGACTGGGGACCAAGGCGGATGTCAGAGTTGCTGGAAAGCGCAAATCTAGTGGTCACGGTCGAATTGAAGCCTGCTGGTGAAAAACTGAAGGTGAAAATCGAGCGCGCCCTAAAAGGAGAACTGCCCCCTGCATTAAAGATCGAGCCGCTGATCTCTGCCTCTCGGGAGGAAGGCCGCGAGCGACATTATGCGAGTTTCCGGCAGGATGCTGTCATTTGGCTGGATCAACTTTTCGATTCAAACCGCCGGGTGCTCTTTCTGGTCGTCGACCCGATGCGGCAAGCGCATGCTTTTCACCCCGCCTGTGTTCAACCGGCGGAAGCTGCCGACCGAGTGAGCGAACTCCTCGCGATGGGAATGAATCCAGCACCGTTTGTCGCGGCTCCGAAATATGTGGAAGACTTGGACCTCATCTATCTCATAGGCGCGAGGTTCTTTGCCTTTCACGTCTCTTCCCCCGCGATTCCCGGACTGCAAGGATTCAATCGGCCGGATGGCTTTCTCGAAGAGATTCCATGGCAGCACACGCGGTTTGTGGCGCGTTTTATTTTCGATTCTACGCGGTCACCGATGGTGAGTTTGGAACCGCTGGCTGCTGCGGGAGTATTGCCAGATTTCGTCCGGAAATTGGATGCCTTTCACGCCTTTGACCACAGCGCAAAGTCGGCAATCAAGACTCTGCCCGCTCAATTTGAGGTCACCGTAAATACCAACGGCCCGGAGAAAGTTGGAGATCTGACGTTTGCTCTGGCGGGCGAGTTTCTCCGGAGCAAGTTACAGTCGCCAAATCTGGAAGTCGTCGAGGCTGCTTACACAGCGCTGTCGGGCATGATGGACTCGGACGCGGTTCCCATTGCCATTGTGATGTTAAAACATCCGGACCGAAAGTTTCAGCGCGAGGCTGCAAAATTCCTCTCCTATGCCAAGGACCCGCGTTCGATTGATCCTCTGTGCGATGCGCTGGACGCGTTGCCTACTTGTGTGCGCTACGCTCGAGAAGGCTACGACCAAGACGTGAATCAACTCAGCGACGCGGTCGGACGGGCGGTGCGCAACATTCGCGACCCAAAGACGATTCCCGCGCTGAAACGAGCGGCCTTTAAAGGATACGCTGGCGACTGGATTGGTATGACTTTGAGCTGGCTCGGAGACGAATCAGCTTTCGAACCATTGCTTTCTCATCTGCGGAATCCCGACGTTGATCACTATCCGAATGAATTGGTGAGTATGGTCCAACGCTCAAATCTTCCGGTAGAAGACTGGATGAAACAGGGCCTGTCTTCCGATGATTACGTGGGCAAACGCCGCCGGGCGGCGCAGTGGATCACGTGGTGGGAGACGAACAAGGAGAAGTTCCGGATCGTGCGTACGTGGGAGGAAGCTAGCCGAAAGCCTTCTCAGTAGTCGACGCAGCCGCGCTGACGGGTTCGCATCGCCGGTCAGCCGCACCGAGCGCGGCGCGGAGCTTTTCCTTGCCGCCGGTTTCGAGGACCTCGCCGTGGCCGACGATGATACGGTCGAAATCCCAAGCGAGGATGGCGGCGAGCGCGGCGCGGAAGGCGGCCTCGTCTTTCACCCCGGCTTTCACCGGATGCGGCATGCCGGGGTAGTGTTCGTCGCCGACGGCGACGCGCAGGAGGAGTTCGGTCCAGAGTGGCTGGTCGTCGGCGAAGTTGAAGACGAGTTCCGCCTGGTCGCCGACGTGCCACTTGCCGATGCACATCATCGCGCAGCCGCGTTCCTTCAAGCGCTCGGCGATGGTGAACTCGGCGGGGTTCAACCTCGGCAAAGGTGGCCATCAAATCGGCTTGGTGGGTGAGCTGATCGCAGCGGGTGCCCGTCCGGCACACTGACCGCAAGTGCATCCTTGGGCTTGGCCGGGTGCGCGCTTGATCATCCATGACGCTTACTTGCGGCAGAGCGGCATGCAGGTTTGATCTGCTGCCGATGCGGTGAAACTTCCGGGCGTCGTGTTTCGAAGGTAATCACTTTTACGTGATTACTAATTTCAGTTCCCAAATGCGATTGTTTCGCTATTGGCTTCAGCGCGCTCGCTCCAGGTGTTGCTCCTTTGACGATTCTGGACTGCGGCGCGGCTTCGGCCCACCCCACGACACCCACTATGAAATTCCGACTGCTACTTTCACTCCTCGCGCTGGCTCCTGCGCCAGTCTTTGCCATCGACAATGTGCCGCCCGCCGGCTTTACCGCGCTCTTTAACGGCAAAGACCTTTCCGGTTGGTATGGCTGGAGCACGAAAGATCCGACTGATTTGCTGAAGATGTCGCCCGAAGAGCGAGCGGCCTACAAACTCAAATCCGTGGAAGGCGGACTGCCGGAAGGAAAACAAGGAGCCGAGCACATCAAGGCGCACTGGAAGGTCGGGAACGGCGAGATCATCAACGACGGCAAGGGCCTCTACCTCACCGCAGATAAGGACTACGGCGATTTCGAGTTTTGGGTGGAATACAAAGCGCTGCCCGACGGCGACAGCGGCGTGTATCTGCGTGGCATCCCGCAGGTGCAGATCTGGGACACGACGAAAGGCGACCCGCGTGGACTCGGCCAGGACAAAGGATCCGGCGGTCTCTGGAACAACAGCAAGGGCGCGCCCGGTAAGGACCCGAGTAAGAAAATGGACCGGCCGTTTGGCGAGTGGAACAGCTTCAAGATCCGCATGATCGGCGAGCGTGTCACGGTCGTCTTTAACGGCGAGACCGTGGTGGACCATGCGGTGCTGGAAAATTTCTTCGCGAACAAGAAGGCGGGCTACATCGCCTACGCCAAACCCGCGAGCGCGCCGACGGAGAAGAAGGAGGAGAAGCTGCCCAACGGCTGGATGAAAGATCCCGCTTTTCTGAAAGGGCCCATCCAACTCCAAACCCACGGCAGCGAAATCCGCTGGCGCAATGTCTTCATCCGCGAAATTCCCGCTGCGGAAGCGAACAAGGAACTCGCCTCGCGCGATGCTGCCGGGTTTGTCGAGCAGATCAACGGGAAGGATCTCAGCAACTGGCAGGGCGCAGTGGACAGCTACGAAATGAAGGACGGTTCGGTGGTGACGAAGCCGGGCAAAAGCGGCGATCTGCTTACGAAGGAGGAATTCGAGAACGGGATCATCCGCGTCGAGTTCAAACTCCCACCCGCCGGTAACAATGGCATCGCGCTGCGCGCTCCGCTCGGTGGCCACTCCTCCTCGGACGGCCTCGAAATCCAAGTCATCGATAGCGATGGCTACAACGCCAAACAGGCCGCCGCGGGCAAGACGCTCCTCGAACCGTCCCAATATCACGGCTCGCTCTATTACTGCGTCGGCGCGAAGCACGGTTATCTCCGCCCCGTCGGGGAGTGGAACTTCCAAGAGATCGAAGTGCGCGGCCAGAAAATCAAGGTGACGCTCAACGGCACCAAGATTCTCGACATGGACATCGACACATTTGATCGCAGCCAGATCGCGAAGCCGCCGAAAGGGCTCGATCGCCGCAAGGGTTTCGTCGGCTTCGCGGGGCACACCGACCCCGTCGAGTTCCGCAGCTTCAAGGTGAAGCGGCTCGACTGATCGGGTGCGTCGGTGAGCGCTCGTTCATTTTCGCTCCAATCTCTTATGCAAAATCTGATCCCCCGGACAACTCGCGGCAGCCTCGTCGCTCTGGCCCTCTCCGCCGTGGCAACGGTGTCCGTCCTCGCTGCGGAAACCTCCTTCCGCGCCGGAGCGGTGGCGATGGACATCACGCCGATCAAGCTGCCCGTGATCATCGCGGGCGGTTTTCTGGAAGGCAAAGGCACCAGGATCAACGATCCGCTCTTCGCCCGGTGCATTGTTCTCGATGACGGCCGGACGAAGATCGTCTTTGCGATCGTGGACACCTGCATGATGACGCGGGAATTGATCGACGAGGCGAAGAAGCAGGCGAGTGCGCAATGCGGCATTCCGGTCGATCACATGATGGTCTCCGCCACGCACACGCACTCCGCGCCGGCGGCGATGGGCTGCCTCGGCACGCGTCAGGACAAGGACTACGCCGCATGGCTGCCGGGCAAAATCGCGGAAGGCATCGTCGCCGCGGCGAACAAGCTGCAGCCCGCCAAGATCGGTTGGGCGTCGATCGACGACTGGGAGCACACCCACAACCGCCGCTGGATTCGCCGCCCGGAGACCAAGGTCGTCGATCCCTTTGGCCATGCGACCGGGATGGCGAACATGCATCCGGGATATCTGAGCGCCGACATCATCGGGCCGTCCGGCCCAGTCGATCCGGGGTTGTCGGTGCTGTCGGTGCAAACGCGCGACGGCCAGCCGCTCGCGGTGCTCGCGAATTACTCGCAGCACTACTTCGGTGCTTCGACCGTCTCGGCGGACTACTACGGACTTTTCTGCAAACACGTCGCGCGGCTGCTCGGTCAGACTGGCGACGGCAATGGGCCATTCGTCTGTGCGATGTCGCAAGGCACGAGTGGGGATCTGATGTGGATGGACTACGGTTCGCCGAAGAAAACCATCGCCGCGGACAGCTACGCCGAGGCCGTGGCGAAGTACGCTGAGCAGGCGCTCAAGCAGGTGCAATATCGCGACCACGCACCGCTCGCGATCGTGGAGAAAAAACTCGCGCTCAACTACCGCGTGCCCGACGAGAAGCGCCTCGAATGGGCGCGGCCCATCGCCGCACGGATCGAGAACGACGTGCCGAAAGACAAGCAGGAGGTTTATGCGCGGGAGGCGCTCATTCTACACGAGCGGCAGAAGACCGAGATCAAGCTGCAGGCGATCCGCATCGGCGAACTGAGCATCAGCACGCTGCCCAACGAAGTTTACGCCCTCACGGGCTTGAAGCTGAAGGCGCAGTCGCCCTCCGCCGCGCACTTTAACATCGAGCTGGCGAATGGCGCGGAAGGTTACATTCCCCCGCCCGAGCAGCATCATCTGGGCGGCTACACGACCTGGCCGGCCCGCACCGCAGGGCTGGAGGTGCAGGCCGAACCGCAGATCGTCGCGACTTTGCTCGGCGCGCTCGAAGAGGCCACCGGGAAACAGCGGCGCGGCATGCAGGACGATCACGGGCCATATGCCCGGGCGTTGCTGGAGGCCAAACCCGCGGCCTATTGGCGGCTGAATGAGGCCGATGGCCAGGTCGCGCAGAACGCCGTCGAGGGCGGCGCCTCTGCGCAGGTCAGCGAGGGCGCAGCGTGGTATCTCCCTGGCGTGGGCAGCGGGACTGGGGCCGGCCTCGGCGAAAAGCTCACGCCCTCCGCTTTCTCCGGGCCGAAGCAAATCAACCGCGCCCTGCATCTCGCGGGAGGCGATGTCCAGGCGGAGGTCGAAGGCCTCGGCGAACACTACTCCATCGCGCTGTGGTTTTGGCTGGGTGAAGCCAGCGGCGCCAGCGAGCGCAGCGGTTCACTCGTGGCCGTGTCGGGTGGCGAAACATTGACGAGCCGGCAGTTCAAAGATCATCGCGTGGAAGTCATGCTGAACGGGTCGGCTTCCACGCAAGACCTGCGCGCCGACGACTGGCACCTCGCGGTGCTGGTGCGCGATCGCCATGAAGTCCGCGTTCACATTGATGGCAGCGAAAAGCCCGGCATCGTGACCGCAGTACCGGCGCATTCGAAGGACAAACGTCTGCGCTTCGGCCAAGGCATGCAGGGCAAACTCGACGAAGTAGCCGTATTCAAACGGGTGCTCACGCCGGCTGAGATCGCCACCTTTTGGAAAGTATCCGGCATCCGCGAGTGACCCTTCGGGCGAGCGCGACGAGGTCCAGATAGGAAGGCGGCGGTGATCGATTGCAGGATGGCTTGAAACCATCGAATGTCTTTGCCATTGAGGCGGAGATTGGCATATTCCCGACCGCTTTAAGGCGATGGCGGGCGGACCGAAAATCAGTACAAGATCCGCCTGTCAGAGTTCCGCAGTGAAATTGCCGGCATAGCTCAGTTGGTAGAGCAGCTGATTTGT
>JBBQYR010000014.1:0-48359 GCA_038208565.1 Chthoniobacterales bacterium | reverse complement strand
GCGCTCCCCGGCTTCACCACCCAGACCAGCGCCAATGCGTTGAGTAGCCCCTGGCAGGTGGCCGCCGCGGGCGGCAACCTCTATGTGGCCAACAACGGCAACAACACCATCACCGCCTACAATGCGACGACCGGCGCGCGGGATCTCAGCTACATCTCGCCCAGCGGCTTGAGCAACCCGAGGTCCATCGCCATCTCCACCCCCGTGCCCGAGCCCGGCAGCGCGCTGCTCCTCCTCGGCGGCACCGCCCTCCTCGCCCTCCGCCCCCGCCGCGCGGGCCGGGCGTGAGCTTCTAGGGCAACCGCTCCGGTGGCCGCGGCAGGCGGAGCGCCGGCCCGCTCGCCATCGGGGGGAAGACCGGCCTGCTGCCGGTGCGGCGCGCCGGCTTCCCCGCTCAGGAGGAAGCCGGGAAGCCGGACCATTGCACGGCCTGCTCGCGGGTGGTGAAACGGATGAAGCCGCGTCCGCCGGGGCGGCCATTGCCGGACTCGCGCCAGCCGCCGAAGGGCAGCGTGGAGGGCGAGAAGGTGGTGGGCAGGTTCGCGTAGAGGTTGCCCACTTCGAGGTGTGCGCCGAGCGCGCGGAAGGTCGCTTCGCTCTGGGTGAAGATGGAGGCCGTGAGGCCGAAAGGCGGGGCGCTTTGCAGGCGCACGGCGTGATCCAGATCGTCGGCAATGAAGAGGCTGATGATCGGCACAAAGCACTCGGCATCGGCGCGCCCGTCGTCTTCCCGCTGGAGCACTGCCGGGCGGATAAAGTGCCCACGCTTTCCCGCGACGACTGGTTCCGCCCGGCCCGGGAGCAGCCACGCGCCGCGCCTCTCGGCGCAGAGCTTCGCGTAGCGCGCGACCGCCGCGGCGCTGATCACCGGGCCGAGTTTGGTCGCCGGCGACAGCGGATCGCCGGGCTCGAACACGGCGAGGGCGGCGAGGAACTTCCGCTCGAATGCCGCCGCGACCGCGCGCTCGACGATGACGCGGCTGGTGGCGTTGCAACGCTGTCCGGCGGTGAGGCAGGCGCCTTCCGCCGCGGCCTGCGCCGCCTTATCGAGGTCGGCATCGGCGCAGACGAGGAGCGCGTTGCTGCCGCCGAGTTCGAGCGCGACGTCCTTGGCGAAGTCGCCCGCGAGCTTCTGCGCCAGCGTCCGCCCGACGGGCACGGAGCCGGTAAAGCAGACCGCGCGCACCCGTGGGTCGAGGCACAGCGCCTCGCCTGCCGCGCCGCCGCCTTGCACGAGTTGGAAGACGCCGGCGGGGAAATGTGGCGCGACGGTTTCGGCGTAACGTGCGGCGACATTCGCGGCGAGCGGCGAGGGCTTGTAGATCACGGGATTGCCCGCGAGCAGATGTGCGACGTTGGCGCCGTGGCCGAGATGCAGCGGGAAATTGAATGGGCCGATGACGACCGCGGGCCCGCGCGCGTGCTGCCGGATGAGCGCCGGATGCGGCCCGCCGAGGTGGGTGCGGTCGGCGAGGTGCTGCTCGGCGTCGGCGATGGTGAGGTCGATCTTGGCGATGACCGCGCCCACTTCGCCCTGCGCCTCGGTGATCGGCTTACCCGTCTCGATGCTAATGCCGCGCGCGAGTTCGTCCTTCGCTTCCACCAGCGCCCGCTGGGCTCCGCGCAACCGCTCGATGCGCTCGGCCAGCGGCGTGCGCGCCCAGCTCGCAGCCACCTCCGCGCTGGCGGCCAGCGCTGGTTCGACGGGCGTCGCCACGACCTCGGGGAGCGTGACCGACAAGTCGCCGGGGCTGAGGTTCTGCCAGCGCTCATCCGCCATAAACCTCCCGCCACGCATCGAACGTATTGAGATGCACGCGGACGACCTTGCTCACGTCCTCCGTGTAGCCGCCCGCCAGCACCCACGCCACGGGAATGCCGTGCTCCTTCGCAAACTCGAACACGCGGCGGTCGCGGGCGCGCAGGTCGTCGTGATCGAGCGCGAGGGGCGAATACGGATCTTCGAGATAGGGATCGGCTCCCGCTTGGTAAATGAGGACGTCGGGCTGGCGCGCGGCGATCAGCGGGAGTGCCTGCTCCATCGCGGCCAGCATCGTCTGGCGATTGCACTCCGCGGGCAGTGCGAACGATACGTGATTTTCGCCGTCGCGATGCTGCCGCTCAGTCACGTCGCGATAGCAGTAGCTATCCCAGTAGTCGTTGCCGTAGAGCGAGACGGCGAAGAGGTGCGGGCGGGTGACGGCGAGTTGCGCGGTGCCATTGCCGTAGTGCAGATCCATGTCGAGCACGGCGGCTGTCTGGATCTCGCCCGCAGCAACGAGCGCATCGATCGTCACGACCAGTCCATTGAAAGTGCAGAAGCCTTCGCCGTGATCGGCGCAGGCATGGTGAAAGCCGCTGACCAACGCCGCGGACACGCCGTCCTGCAAGGCCTGACGCGTCGCCGCGAGGCAGCCGCCGCTCGTCAGGCACACGCTCGCCAAGAGCTCCGGCGACCACGGAAATCTCTGCGACTGCGCGAGAGCGCGCGGTTTGCCGGTCTTGATCGCCTCGAGATATTCCAGCGTATGCACGCGCCGCAAATCCGCCTCCGTGACCGGCGCGGGACGCGTGAGCTTGATGCCCGGCGCGTCGCGCAGGCCATCGGCGACGAGGCCGAATTTCCGAATCGGCATGATGTGCGTGCCGATCGGGGCGGCGTAGCCCGGATGAAAGAATGTCGTCAGCATTGCGTCGGCGGAAGAAGCGGGATCATGGCCGTGTCGTCCGGATAGTTTTCGAGCGAGAGCAGCGGATGCGCAAGGTCGGCGGCGCGAAATTGCGGTCCGTAGATGGCATAAAGCGCCTGCACGAGTTGGCGCGTCTCGGCGCCCGTGATGACGCGCTCGTGCTCGCGCCCGACGCGGCGGACGATGAGTTGGAACGGCAACGGACGCGCGCCCCCGCTGGCATCGATCGCCGCGGGCGCGCGGAAATCCGGCTGATGATAGCGCACCAGGCCCGGGTCGATTTTGCGGAAGCCGGCCTTCTCGTAGGCCTGCAGGCGGATCATCCGCGGCGGATCACCGGCCTGCGGATACTCCATCTCCGCGACGAGCGTGATGTGCGCGCCCGGTGCCGCGCCATGCTGGGCGAGGCACTCGCGGGCCGCGGCGATGGGCAGCGCGCGCAGCCAACCCGTCAGCCCCGTGCGGCGCGCGGCGGGCGCCACGAGCACGTGCGAGAGATGCACGATCGCGTGCGAGTGATCGGCGGTCGGGACCGCCGTGTGGTCGCGCACCGCGAGGAATTCCCCATCCCGCCGCACCACCCACATTTCATATAGCATCTCCGGCGCGCGGCGGAATCGCTGGTCCAGCGCCTCGCGCAATTCCAGCTCATCTTTCTGCCCAAACTCCGCCCACAAGTGACCGTAGGCTTCCTCGAAAAGCGGGTCGTGCACCGAGCGGATGCGGATGAACTCGAACGCCGCGAGATCGATCGCCGCGGACTTTTCATCACCGGGGGCCAGGTCGCGGGCGGAGATCGGCGGAATCATGCTTTGTGCGAAGATGAACACCGCCGCCCCACTTGGCAAAGGTTTCGCCGCGTGGTTGATTGTTTCCCCATGAGCAACCCCGCCACTCTTGCGGCGCGCGACGCGCGGCATCACCTGCATCCCTTCACCCACCACGAGGACATGCATACCGCCGGCACGCACGTGATGGTGCGGGGTGAAGGCGTGTATCTCTGGGACGCGCGCGGGCACAAGATGCTCGATGGCCTCGCCGGCCTGTGGTGCGTGAATGTCGGCTACAACTGCGCGGCGATCGCCGACGCCGTGAACGCGCAGATGCGGCAGCTCCCGTATTACTGCTCGTTCTTTAATACGACGACCGAACCCGCGATCGAACTCGCCGAGAAGATCGCGTCGCTCACGCCGCCGGGACTCGATCACGTGATGTTCACCAACTCCGGTTCCGAGGCGAATGAGACCGCGCTCAAGCTGATCCGCGGCTACCTCAAGCTCCGCGGGCAATCCGCGAAGACCAAGATCGTCACGCGCAATTTCTCCTACCACGGCGTGACCATCGCCACGACGAGTATGACGGGTTTGCCGAGTTGCACGGTGCCCTTCGACCTGCCGCTGCCGGGCTACGTGCAAGTGCCGGGGCCGAACGCCTACGCCGCAAATCAGGAAAGCGATCCCGAGGCTTACGGGCGCTGGTGTGTCGAGGAAACCGAGCGCATTCTGCTGCGTGAAGATCCGGCGACGATCGCCGCGATTTTCATCGAGCCGGTGCAGGGCGCGGGCGGCGTGATCGTGCCGCCTGCCGGTTACTTGAAAGGCATGCGCGATCTCGCGCGCAAGCTCGGCATTCTCTTCGTCGCCGATGAAGTGATCACCGGTTTCGGCCGCCTCGGTTCGTGGTTTGGCAGTGAGCTGTGGTCGCTCGATCCCGACTTCATCGTCCTCGCGAAGGGCCTGACCAGCGGCTATCTCCCGCTCGGCGCGACGGTCGTGCGCGACGAAATCGCCGACGTGCTCATCCATGGCGGTTACCTCGCGCACGGCTTCACCTACAGCGGCCATCCGACGACCTGCGCCGCCGGCCTCGCAAACATCGGGGTCATCGAGCGCGATCATCTCGTCGAGTATGTCCGCGACGACGTCGGGCCTTATTTCCAGCAAAAGCTCCGGAGCTACGCCGGGCACCCGCTCGTCGGCGACGTGCGCGGGCACGGACTCATCGGCGCGCTGGAACTCCTCCCGCCCGACCGCGACAAATCGAAGCTCAACAACACGCTCGGCGCCAAGGCTGCCGGGCTCGCCCGCGCCGAGGGCGTGATCGTCCGCGGCATTCGCGATCTCATCGCCATGTCGCCCCCGCTCATCATCACGCGTCCGCAGATCGATGAGCTTTTCGCCGGCGTCGATCGGATGTTTGCCAAGCTCGCCAGATAGCCGCTCGACATTCGGTCAGCCCGGGCCTAGGCCAGCGTTCACCATGAACGCCCGCTCCTTCCTCCTCCCGATCCTCGCGCTTTACGCCGAGGTGTCCTTCGCGCAGTCGATCGATCTGCAGCAGCGCTGGCAGGCTGGTAAAAAATACTCGCAGACCATCGAGACCGCACAGCAGAGCACGATTGAAATCGGCGGGCAGAAGATGGATCAATCCACGACGATGATGATCGAGGTTTCCATCGCCGTGCGGGTGCACGAAGACGGCAAACGCCGGCGAATGACGATGGTCTATGATCGCATCGCCATGGACATGAGCATGAATGGCCAGAAGATGAGCTTCGACTCCGCGAATCCGGGCACCGATCCGCTCGGCCTGGGAAAAAGCATGGGCTCGACGGTAGGGAAGGAACTCAAAATCCTGATCGACGAAAAGGGCGCGGTGACGGAGATCGAGAACTACGACAGCTACATCGAGCAGCTCGGCAAATCACCGGTTCCCGGCGTGGACTTTCGCGAGATGCACAGCCGCGACGCGCTCAAGCAAATGATCAATCAAGGCGCGCTGCTCTCGCTGCCGGGCAAACCCGTCGAGCCCGGCGCGAGCTGGCCGTTTGAGCAAGTGCTCGACCTTCCGAAAATCGGCAAGGTCTCGACGCGCGGTAGCTACACCTACAAGGGCATGGCGCAGCGTTCGGGCGCGAACTGCGCGGAGCTGACGACCGAAGGCAAGCTGGCCATGGATGTCAGCGGGGAAGCAGGCGCCGTCTCGCCCTTGGCCATGAAAGTCACCGACGGCACGATCGCTGGCACCGTGTGGTTCGACCCGCAGCTTGGCGTGATGCGCGAGTCGCAGATTCAGCAGGACATGACGATGAACATGAAGAATCCGGTCGATCCCGCAGGCGCCGATCTCACCATTCCGATGAAGCAGACCGTGACGTTGAAAACGACGAAGATCGAGGACTTGAAGTAACGCCGCGCTCGCGGCGCGCCCGCCCGCTATTTCTCGATGATGAACTTCACCAAGTCGCGCCGCAGCTTCTCGGCGTCGGGCTGGTTGAGATACATCATGTGGCCGCTCTCGTAGTATTCGGTCACGATGTTCTTCCGGCGGCTCGCGGGAATCTCGAGGTGGTCGATGCTGTAGAGCGCGCTGTCCGGCGGCACCGCGAGGTCGCGCCAACCGAGGCAGAAGAGCACGCGCAGCCGCGGGTTGTTTTTCATCGCGCGGGCGAGCCGATCCTCGACGTTCACTTCCTCGCCCTCGAAGTCCTTCCAACTCCAGTTCACGCCGCCGAGGATGCGATACGGCAGCTCGAATTCGTAACCGAGTTCCCCACGGATCGCGGCATTCGCAGCGGCGGAAAACGCGCCGTAGATGTTTGAGTAACTGGGATCGAACTCGGGGGAATTGCGCAGCCGGTCGTAGTCGTCGCTCGTCACCCGCCCGTCGAAGCGCCCGATGATCCGGCCTTCCTTGCGCAGGAGATTTTCGAAGAACACCCCCGGATCGATCACGAGATTCCCGCGCTCGATCAAGTCGCGGTCGAGGCCGGTCAGCCGCGCCAGTTTCTCCGCCACCCGCGCGCGATCCGCCGCTGGGAGGCTCGCTCCGCGGACCAGCACGCTCGCGTATTCCCCCTGGGCAAAGGCTCGCGCCTCGGCGACCGCCTTGTCCCGATCGGCCTGGAGATCGGGCGGCAGTTTGCCGTGAAAGTGCGCCGTCGCGGTGAAGGCCGGCAGGAAACACAGCGCGCCAGGGAGGTCCTGCTGGAGCGTCGCGAAATTCAGCACGCCCGAGACGCTGATGAAGCCGTCGAGGAACAGCCCGTGTTTGCTTTGCAGAAAATCGGCCAGTCCCGCGCCGCGCACGCCGCCGTAGCTTTCGCCGCAGAGAAATTTCGGCGACGCCCAGCGCTGCTCGCGCGTGGTGAAGCTGCGGATGAATTCGCCCACGCTCTCCACGTCGCCATTCACGCTCCAGAACTGCTCGCCCTTTTCGCCCTTCGAGGGCCGGCTCGCGCCCGTGCCGACCGGATCGATGAAGACGAGATCCGTGACATCGAGGATCGACTGCGGATTCGGCACCACCGGCCCACGCACCGCCGGTTCCAGCCCCTTGGCGTCGAGTTCCACCTTCTTCGGTCCCAGCCCGCCAAAGTGCAGCCACACCGCCGAGGAGCCCGGCCCACCATTGAAGCAAAACGTGATCGGGCGCTTCCCGGCGTCGGTGGTGGCGAGTGGTTTATCATCGGCGCCGACTGCGGCGTAATAGACGAAGAAGACCCGCGCTCTCTCGCCCGAGCCGTCTTCCTTGAGCAGCGGCAGCGTGCCCGTCTTGGCCACATACTTCACCTCCACGCCCGCGATCGTCACCGCGCCTTTGGAGTCCTTCGGCTTCTCGTCCTTGCTCTTTTCGTCGGGCTTTTTATCGGCCGGTTTCGCTTCTTCCTTTTTCTCACCCTCCGGTTTCTTGGCGGCGTCTTCAGTGGCAGGTTTTTCCTGCGCGTGAGTGGAAAATCCGAGCGCGCAAATGGAAAGGAGGGCGAGCAGACGGGGAGAGAGAGTCATGGGAGCGGCCTTAGTCACCCGGAGGTGCGGTTTCGTTCATCCGTGGCGTCGGAGGTGGTCATACATCTTTCCCGCATTTCCCAGGAAGCTTTGCGCAAACGCCATTCGACACGCCTGTGCGACCCACATCCACATCCAACGTCTAACTGCCCACGAGCTTGCTGGGGGAAAGCTGCTCCGTCAGCGATCTGGATCGAGGAGTGTTTCGTCCGCTCGTTTTGTCGAAAGCTCGGGACGGAGCAAGGAGGCGACCAAGATCTGATCGGCATTTTGCAGGATGACATGCCCGTCATTGATGCGTTGGACGCGCACTTTCAGCGGGGGGGTGGCGCCTCCCTTCGGCATGCGCAGAAACTCTCCCTCGCTGTAGGCCCGCCCATTGATCACCGCCAGCGAAGGCGTGGTCCCCGTCCCGAGCAGGATGCTGGTCACCCGGAAGCTTTTCTCGTCGAGGGTCACCCTGGGCACCGCAGCCACCGCCTGTGATTGAACGGGAGCGCCGGCCTGCCTTTTCACCCAACCGATGGGCCAGAACGGAGCGCGTGCGGCCTCCGCCGGCACGGTGAACGTCGAGCGTTTTTTGAGTTCGTAGGGCGGGACTGTGGCGGATTTCTTCAGCGGCACAGCGTCCTCGGCGTGAAGAAGAAGCACGGAAGCGAGGAGAACCCCGGTGATGCAAAAAAGGTGAGTGCTCATTGTTTGACGAGATTGGTCACGGTGATCAGGGCGCGCTGCGCTTCGACATCTTCTCGGCTGGCGTCGATCTGCAAAGCGGAGACTTCGAGCAGCGGCTCTTCGTTTTCGAGCGCCGCGATGGCCTGAGCGAAAGAGACAAACTCCACCCGCGGCAAATCAACACCCCAAATCAGCCTCCGAAAGCCCACCAAATCTTTTTCAGGAACCTCGCCATTCATGCGGGTCTGCACTTTTTCGATCCCTTGTTTTTTGAAAAAATCGCCCATGCGCGTCGGGAACCAAGCCACCGGGGAACCCTCGGGAATCATGGCCTCCACCTGTTTGGAGATGAGCACCGAAGCATCGGCATTTTCCTCCAGTTTGCGCGTCTTCTCGATCTGCGCCTTGGCGTTGGTGATCTCCGGCCCTAGAGCCGCGATACTTTGCCGCGTCGCCGCTTGCCGCTTATTCAATGGGCCGAGCAGGAGATCGAGGTAGCTGTAGATCACTCCAAAGAGGAGAAGCACACCGAGAGCGATTTTCTGGATTTCGTCTTTCCCTAGTTTCATTTCTTTTTGCGCAGAGGTGCGATGGGTTTTTCCTCGCCAGTGTTGAGCTGTATGTTGATCGCGAAGGTGGCGGTCGAGAGTTGTTTACCGTCGAGCATCACGAGTTCGGTCCCGTCTTCGAGGGTCTTGAAGGTGGAAGTCACATTCTTGTAGTTCGCTGCGAATCTTTCGGCGATCGCCGTGCGCAGGTCCTCGGCCACCCGGCGTGGATCCGTGCCGGCAGAGAGCCCATCGATCGTGATCAAGCAGCGCCGCAAACCCTCCCCGGAGACGTCGCCAGCCATCCGGGTGATCTGCACTTCACGAGGCACGACCTGCATGATGTCGGAGAGAATCGGCGCCCAATAAAACCGGCCTTCGATTCGCTTCTCGAGATAGCTGCTGGCCAAGGAATTGCCGCTCATGTCCTCCTCACGCTTCTTGGCCGCCTTGGCCGCCGGCTCGATTTTGTCGAACTCAGCTTTCACGTTCGCGAGTTCGTCATTGAGCCCATACATCCTCATCAGCTGCACCAGGTACCAACTGGCACAGAGAGCCGCGATGACCGACAGGCCGTAGATCGAAAGCTTTAGCGGGTCCCGACGCTTGAGCGCCTTCGCCTTGAGGACTTCGTGATAGAGATTGAGACGAAGGGCCATGGCTCAGTTTGCTTTCAAAAGTTCAGCCGCTGCGCCGCAAGCGACATTCAGATCGAGACTATCCTGGGCGAATGTGGCGGCTCGCTCCGCCGGCAGAGCGGATTCGCAAAGATTGGCCGCGCTCCACGATTCGCAGGGCAGATTGAGTTCCTCGGCGAGAACTTTGAGTAAGGTCTGCGACTTCGCCGGACCACCGGAGACGTAGACTTTGCTGATCGTCTCCTCGTGCCGATGCTCGAGAAAGCCGATCGAATTCTGGATCTCGCGGATGAGCGCATTCAAGGCGACGCGCGTGTATTCCACCATCACTTCATCTTCCTGCTCGAGCGCTTGCAAAACCGCCTCGCGGCCTTCCCCGCTCAATCCCGTAAGCGCCTCGACCAGTGGCTTGCCGCCAAATTCGATCGTCCGCACCAGGATGATCTCTCGCTTCACCCCGACCATCACCGTCGAGCTCGTGTGGCCGATATCCACGAGGAAGAAAGCCTGATTGTTATACACATCCTGATAGGTGAATTCGAAAGCGTTGAACGCACAAATGGGCGCTAACTGCATCGAGTTGGGTTCGTTGCCCGCGTGCGTCAGCGCCGTACCGATCAGGTTCACCTGCGCCCGCGGGAGACCACCGACCAGATAACGCTTGTGACCGAGCGAATTCGGCTCGTTGCTGCGGTCATTCGTCGGGATGCGGTCGCAATCGAGAACGAACTCGCGGCAATCCTGATTGAGAAGGGCCATCCCATTCAACCGCAACGCGTCGCGCAGGATCTCCACCGGAGTCTCGGGCTGTTCGATGATGCGAATCAGCGACTCTGCGCTGGAAACTCCGACCGCGCAGGCCTTGGCCGACCCGCCCATTTCGCGAAAGAGCGTCTTGAGATTCCGGCCCAGCGAGTCCGCGGAATCAATCGGCCCGTCCAGCGTCAACGCGGCGTAGTGCGTCAGGGCGAGGCGACTGCCTCCCTTCTTTTGGAGCAGGACAGCCTTGAGCGAGTATCGCCCGAGGTCCACGCCGATTGCGGAGTTAGGTGCTTTAGCCATTTCACCTTCCCTGATTAGCAGCCGATATGCCGGGGGGGCGGGATTCTCAAAAATTCCCGCGAGATTCTGTCGGCGTTGTTCCGGAGGACGGACTTTGCTGCCGCAGATCGGCCAGCATCTGATCGAGAATCAGAAGGGCGGCCCCGGCGCCGACCACGATGAACAGGAGGCCGATCACGAGAATTATCGCACGATTGCGACCTGAGTTACTGCGATGAGAACGCTGCGAGGCCAGTTGGACATCCAAAAGTTGCACGAGTTGTTCTGGTGTCGCCTCAGGCGTTCCGGTTTCTTTCGGGTTCTTCATTTCACTGCTGATGTTTGGCAATACCCCACAAGAAAGAGCTTATACCGCGCCGTTCATCGCGTTTCTTGCAGCCATGGCGGTGGATTTTGTCGTCGGACACTTCGGCGGCGGCTCGGCCTGGTGGGTCATCGACAAGCCGCGATACTGGATCTATCCGCTGCAGACTTTCGTCTGCGCGGTCGTCCTGTTTCGTTACTGGCGGCATCTGGATCTTCGGCTGCCTCGGGGCGCCGGATTTGCCACCTTCATCGGCATCGCCGCCCTCGTGATCTGGATCGCCCCGCAGCAGTGGATGGGCAAACCGCCGCGCCTCACCGGCTTCGATCCCGCCTTCTTCGGCGCCGAAGGCTGGCCGTATCATCTCAACGTCGCCCTCCGCTTCCTGCGCCTCGTCATCATCGTCCCGCTCGTCGAGGAGATCTTCTGGCGCGGCTTTCTCCTCCGCTACCTCATCAAGGAGGACTTCACGCAAGTCCCCTTCGGCACCTACTCCGCGATGTCCTTCGCCATCGTCACCCTCGGCTTCACCCTCGAGCACGCCCCCGCCGATTGGCCCGCTGCCGCCCTCACCGGCGTCCTCTTCAATCTCGTCGCCTATCGCACCCGCAGCCTCAGCGCCTGCGTCCTGACCCACGCGGTGACGAACGCGCTCCTCGGCATTTTCGTCCTCCGCACCGGGCAGTGGGGATTTTGGTGAGCGCCCGGCAGGAGACCTGCTGAATAGCGAGGCGTGCAAAGCACCTTCATCCAAAAATTCATCGGCATGATCTTCGCCGGCTTCGCCGCGGCGTGTCTCCTCTGGGCTTTCCGCCACTTCGTGCAGGAAGCCTTCTACGAGACCTCCAACGCCGGCTGGAAGGATAGTCTCAAGGGCTCGACAGCCGAGAAGCGGCCCCGGTAGCTTCGCAGCGGCGCCTCACGCCAGTCTGTGAAAATCGGCCTCGCTCAGCTCAATCCCACCGTCGGCGACCTTCGCGGCAATCAACGCCGCATCCTCGACGCGTACCGTGAACTCACCGCACGCGGCGCCGAACTCGTCCTCACCCCGGAACTCGCCCTCACCGGTTACCCACCGCAGGATCTCGTCTTCAAGTCGCGCTTCGTCCCGCTGAATCGGGAGGTGCTCGATGAGTTGCACCGTGAAGTCGGCGACGTGCCGCTCGTCGTCGGGTTCATCGACGTGAACACCGGCCCCGGCCAGCCCTTCTACAACGCCGCCGCCGTCCTGCAACGCGGCCAGCCGCTGCGGAAGATTCACAAGTCGCTCCTCCCGACCTACGACGTCTTCGACGAGGACCGCTATTTCGAGCCGGCAAAAAGCGTCTCCCCGATCGAGATCGCGGGCGTGAAACTCGGCGTGACCATCTGCGAAGATATTTGGACCGACAAATACCTGCCCCGGCATCTCTACGGCTGCTCGCCGGTCGAGTCTCTCATCACCCAAGGCGCCGAGGTCATCCTGAACCTGAGCGCCTCGCCCTTTGGCCTCGGCAAAGCTGCTCGCCGCGCCGAGATGCTCAGTGCCGTGGCCACGCGCCATCGCGTGCCGATCGTCTATTGCAACGCCGTCGGCGGGAACGATCAGCTCGTCTTCGACGGCAACTCCCTCGTGCTCGACGCCACCGGCGCACCCCAGGCAAAGCTCGCCGCCTTCGCTGAAGACCTCGCTGTCGTCGAAACCAATCAGCCATCGGAAATCAGCCATCGGCAATTCCAGCCGGAGCCCGAAGAGCTCTTCCACGCCCTCGTCCTCGGCACCCGCGACTACCTGCACAAGTGCGGCTTCAAGTCCGCGGTGCTCGGCTTGAGCGGCGGCATCGACAGCGCCGTCACCGCCGTCATCGCCGCCCACGCGCTCGGAGCGGAGAACGTCCTCGGCGTGACCATGCCCACGCAATACAGCTCGCCGGGCAGCATCGACGATTCCCTCGCCGTGGCCCAGGCGCTCGGCATCCGCTGCCTCAACATCCCGATTCAGAAAAGCTTCGAGACCTTTCGCGAGCAGTTCCGCGAAATTTTCGCCGACCTCGCCGAAGACGCCACCGAGGAAAACATGCAGCCCCGCCTGCGCGGCATGACCCTCATGGCGCTCTCGAATAAATTCGGCCACCTGCTCCTCACCACCGGCAACAAAAGCGAACTCGCCGTCGGCTACTGCACGCTCTACGGCGACATGTGCGGCGGCCTCGCCGTGATCAGCGATGTGCCGAAGACCCTCGTTTACCGCCTCGCCGAGTGGATCAATCGCGACCGCGAAATCATCCCGCGCGCGACCATCGAAAAACCGCCGAGCGCTGAGCTGAAGCCCGATCAGCGCGACCAGGACACACTCCCGCCTTACGAAATCCTCGACCCCATCCTGCAGCTCTACGTCGAGGAGCAGCTCAGCGGCGCCGAGATCATCGCCCGCGGCTTCGATGAGAAAACCGTCCGCTGGGTGGTGCGCCGCGTGGACCTCAACGAATACAAACGCGCCCAGGCCGTGCCGGGATTAAAAGTGACCAGCCGCGCCTTTGGTCTTGGCCGCAAGATGCCCGTTGCTCAACGTTTCGTCGAATGAGTGTCCCTCCCGCTTCTTCGCGCACGCAGTCCAAGCGTCTGCAAGACCGCTATGAACTGCTCGACGAACTGCCGCACGTCACCGGAGGCCGGCTTTTCCGCGCACGCGATCTCGCCTTTGCCGAGACCGTCGGCATCAAGCAACTCGGCGCGGGCTGCGGCCTCCCGCCGACAGAGCGTCGCGAGGTCGAAGACATGGTGCGCCATCTCCAGTGCCTGCCGCATCCGAATCTCGTCCGGCTCTACGCCTTCGATGCCGATGTCGGCCTGCTCATCCAGGAATGGGTGAACGGCATCTCGCTGCTCGATCTGCTCCGCCGCCGGCGCGCACTGCGCGGCTTCGAGGCGATGATGCTTCTCTCCGCGCTGCCCGCCGCGCTCGACTTCCTCGCCCGCGAGGCCGTGCCGACGCCACGCCCTCTGCTCGGCAAAGTCTTCATCGAGTTCGAGGGCAATGTCGCCGACACCATCTCCACCACGCCGCTCGATCAGTGGCCCGCCTTCACCCTCAAGCTCAACGCCTTCAGCCTGCGCGGAATCATCACGCTTCCGACCAGCGACGACAGCACGCACACCGTCATCGCCGACCCCAGGCAGCCCACCGACATCAGTGAAAGCTACGGCCCCCGTGAGTTCGCGCGGCTGCTCTACGAGTTGCTCGGCGGACGTATCCGCGAGCTCGACGCGCGCCGCTACAGCCCGCTTCCCGCTTTGCAGGAATCCGGCAACGCCGTGCTGCGGCGCACCCTCCTCGCGATGCCGCACGCGGATTGCCAGACGCTGTGGAATGACCTCATCGCCGCCCAGCCCGAACTCAACCGCCCGCCCCCCGCGCCGCTCGCCGACAGCGTTCCCGGCTCCCGCCCGCTCAGCATTCCCGAGCCGCTCGTCACCAAGCCGCATCCCGCGAAGCTGCTGCAACTCGAACCCACCGATGCGCACACCACTTCCATCCGCCTCGTCGCCCGGCCGCGGTTCAATATCGGGCGCTCCGGGCAGCACGCCGATTTCGTCGCGCGCCTGCTCCCGGAAAACGACACCAACAACGCGCTCACTAATCGCCTCAGCCGCGTTCACTCATTCCTCGAAGCCACGCCCGACGGACTGCAGATCCGCGACGGCAACGGCAACGGCCCGAGCCTGAACGGCTCCTTCCTCGACGGCGAACCGCTCACCCCCAATCCCGCCACCCCGCTCCCGCATCGCTCGCTGCTTCGCCTGGGCGATGAATATTCGCTCGAACTCGTGCCGGTCTGCCACCTACTGCGCCGCAGCCTGCCCATCGCCAACATCGATGCGTGGCGGGGCCCGGACGATCAACCCGCGGAGAAACTCAGCGGCGGCATCGTCTGCGTGCCGGTCGGCGGCCAGCCCGCTCCGCGGGAAGCCGCGTGGGTTTTCTCGGAAGTCGGTTTCGGGCTCAGCGTTTCCGAGCGCCTCGTCTGGGACACCCGCGGGCGCAGCGAAAGTCCCGCCGCCTTTCACTACTTCCGCGGCTGCTTCTGGCTCCGCAATCGCTCCCTGCCCGAGACCGCCATCGTCTGCAACGGCACGCCGCTGCAGCGCGACGAGATCGTCCCGCTCATCTCCGGGCAAAAACTGCAGCTCGGCTCCCACGCTTTCACCGTCCGTCTCGAATAGCCTTCCCGCACATGGCCACTTCGCACTTCGCCCTCGAAGCCGTCATCCGCCACGAGGATCACACCATCGCCCGCTGCCTGCTCCGTCGCGGGCGTTACATCATCGGCCACGAGCGGAAAAACGAGATCGTCGCCGCAGCGGATTCCGTCTCGGGAAAACACGCGCGCCTCACCGTGGCGAGCGAAGAGGAATTCTCCATCGAGGACCTCGGCAGCGCCAATGGCACCACCGTCGATGGCGCGCCCGTAAAGGAAGTCACGCCGCTCACGCTCGACAGCAAGGTCTGCCTCGGCGATGCCACGCTCACCTTCGAGCGCGGCGGCCTGCCGGCTTCCGTGTTCCGACATTTGCCCGACGGCTTTCTCCGCCACGCGCGCTACACCGTCGGCGAACCGATCGTCGAAGGCCGGACCAGCATCATCTACGACGCGCGGGACAACATCCTGCGGCGCAGCGTCGCCATGCGCGTGCTGCGTCCCACATCGCAGGCCGACCCCGCACAAGTGCTGGCCTTCATCCGCGAGGCGCAGATCGCGTCGCAACTCTCCCACGCCGGCATCCTCCCCGTGCATGATTTCGGCCTCGATGAGGAGATCGGGCTCTTCTGCACCACGCGTTTCATCGAGGGCGAATCGCTCGCTGATCTGCTCACCGGCATGGCCTCCGACGACGCGGAAGCTCCGCACGCCACGCTCTACTCGCTGCTCCAGATTTTCCTGAAAGCGTGCAGCACCGTGGCCTTCGCGCACGCCCGCGGCGTCGTGCATAGTGCGCTCCGACCCGAGGCCATCATCTTCGGGCGGTTCGGCGAAGTGTTCGTCGATCATTGGGGCTTCGCGCACATCGGCATCCCGACGCACGGCGACCGCCCTCTCGTCGAAGCCCCCGCTCTCGGCGCCAAACCTCCCCTCTCCCGCTACACCACGCCCGAGCAGGCCATCGGCGCCGAAGACCTCGATCCGCGCACCGACGTGCATGCCCTCGGCGCGATCCTCTTCCGCATCCTCAGCCTACGAAATTACAACACCGGCAGCACCACGGAGGAGTTGCTCGATCACGCGCTCCAGCCATCACTCGCTCCCGCGGACGCCCTCACTGCCGAGCCGCCACCCGCACACATCCTCGGTGGAGACTGGCCTGAGCGGCCGGTCGAGATTTGCGCCCGCGCCCTCAGCACGGATCGCGAAGACCGCTTCGCCAACGCGCACGACCTCAAGAAAGACCTGAGCGACTGGATCGAAAACGCCGCGACGCCCGGCGAGCACACGCGCATCTGGAAGCAACTCGCCGGTCTCCTCGGCCGACATTAAGTCACGCCACTTCGGCCCGCCGCGGCATTCCCGCTTGCGCTCCAGCGCGGGTAACCGCGATCGCCGCTGCGCGCACCGCACAATCCGCAGCCGCTCGGATAGCCAGGCCTTCCGCAATTCCCACGGCCAGCCACGCGGTAAAGCAATCCCCCGCCCCAACCGTATCCACGGGCTTTACCCGCGGCGCTCGCACAATCCATTCGCCTTCGTCCGTGGAAACCAAAGCGCCGCGTGCCCCGAGCGTGACCACGACATTCCGGCAACCCAGCTTGCGCAGCATTTGCGCCGCAGCACGCGGGTCGCGCCGCCCGGTGAGCCATTCCGCTTCAGATTCATTCGGCGTCAGCGCGTGAACTCGGCGCAGCAACCGACGCGACAGCTTCGCCGCCGGCGCGGGATTCAGCACGAATGGCACACCATGCCGCGCCGCGAGTTCCGCCGCTGCTTCGACCGCGGCCAGCGACACTTCGAGTTGCGCCACGACGACCTCGGCCCGCGCGATCACCGCCTGCGCAGCCCAAACATCCGCCACGGAAACGAGATCGTTCGCCGACTTCGCAACGGCGATCATATTCTCCCGCGAGCGCCCACCGAGCAGGATCAGCGCGACTCCACTCGGCGCTTCCGCGCACGCGCGAAAGTGCCGCACGTCCACGCCTTCGCGGCGCAACCCTGCTTTCGCCGCCACGCCAAATTCATCCACGCCATGCCGCCCGATGAAAGCCACACGCGCTCCCGCTCGCGCGGCCGCGACTGCTTGATTCGCACCCTTTCCTCCCGCGTTCCGCGAGAACTCACCACCCAGCAGCGTCTCCCCCGCGCGCGGCAGACGAGCACAGCGCACGACCAGATCAGTATTGGAACTACCGACAACGACAACACGCGGTGGGCGGGATTTCTTCACGCCACCGGAGACTATTTCGCGCCGCGTTTTCCGCGAGCGCCGACTTCACATTTCCTCATTTCCAATGCACTCTCGCCCTCCCCATGGATCTGAAAGCCCACCTCGACACGCGCACGCAACTTATCGACTGCGCGCTCGACCGTTTCCTCCCGCGCGCCACGACTAAACCGCCCACCATCCATGAAGCCATGCGCTACAGCCTCTTTGCGGGCGGCAAGCGCCTGCGCCCCGCGCTCACCCTCGCCGCCGCCAAAGCCTGTGGAGGCACCGAGGAGCACGCGCTCCCCGCAGCCTGCGCCGTGGAGTGCATCCACACGTACTCGCTCGTTCACGACGATCTCCCGTGCATGGACGACGACGACCTGCGCCGCGGCCGTCCCACCTCGCACAAGGTCTACGGCGAAGGCGTTGCCGTACTCGCGGGCGATGCGCTTCTCACCATCGCTTTTGAAATCCTCGCGCAAGCTCGCGAAACCGCGCGTTACAAAATGCCCGCGCTCATCCGCGAACTCGCCACCGCCAGCGGCAGCCAGTGGCTCATTGGCGGACAGGTCGCCGACCTCGAAGGCGAAGGCAAAAAAATCAGCGGAGCGGAATTGAAATACATCCATCGCTGCAAGACCGCCGCGCTCCTGACCGCGAGCATTCGCCTCGGCGCGATGAGCGCAAACGCCACGCCCGCGCGCCTCGCCGCGCTCACCGAATTCGGCCAGGCGCTCGGCCTTGCCTTCCAAGTCATCGACGACATCCTCGACGTCACCCAGACCACAGAAAAGCTGGGAAAGACCGCCGGCAAAGACGTCGCCGCGACCAAAGCGACCTATCCCGCCGTCTTCGGCCTCGACCGCTCGCGCAAAGAAGCGCACCGCCTCACCACCGCTGCGCATGCGGCGCTGAAGCCTTTTGGTAAAAACGGCGCCACCCTCCGCGCCTTTGCCGACTACCTGCTGGCGCGCGACTACTAGGCCGGGGCGAGGCGGAGATTGGGATCGATGTCGGCGTCAAGCGGGGAGCTGGCGCCTTGGGCAAATTTCAGCGCGGCGACGTAGCCGATCATCGCGGCGTTGTCCGTGCAGAGCGCGGGCGGGGCGATGAGGAGTTCGAGCCCGGCGCGTTCGCAGGCGGCGCGCATTTTTTCGCGCAGGCGAGAATTGCAGCTCACACCGCCGCTCAGGGCGACGACGCGCTGCCGCGTGGCCCGGGCGGCGCGCACGGTTTTTTCGACGAGGACATCGACGACGGCTTCTTGGAACGAGGCGCAGACATCGGCCAACGGGAGCGTGGCGAGCTTGGGCAGCAGGTAGCGCACGGCAGTCTTGAGGCCGCTGAAGCTGAAGGCGAAGTCGCCCGAGTCGAGCATGCTGCGGGGAAAATCGAAGGCGACGGCGTTGCCTTCCTTCGCGAGACGATCGACGTGCGGGCCGCCGGGATACGGGAGGCCGAGGAGTTTGCCGACCTTGTCAAACGCCTCGCCCGCCGCGTCGTCCTGCGTTTGCCCGAGCAACTGGTAGCGGCCCAGCGCTTCGATTTGCACGAGCATGGTGTGACCACCGCTGACGATGAGGCCGATCGCCGGGCGCACGCCTTCCGCGGTGCCGAAGAACGGCGAGAGGAGGTGCCCTTCCATGTGGTTGATCGCGAGGTAGGGTTTGCGAAAGCCGACGGCGAGGCCTTTCGCGGCGGAGGTGCCGATCATGAGCGATGTCGCGAGGCCCGGACCGCGCGTCGCGGCGAAGGCATCGACCTCTGCGAGCGCGATGCCGGCATCGCCGAGCGCGCGCTGGATCACAGGTTTGAGCACGCGGAGATGATCGCGCGCCGCAACTTCCGGCACGACACCACCGGTGATGACATGCAGCGCGATCTGCGAGGCAACTTCGCTGGCGAGCAACTGCGTGCCGCGCAGGACCGCGACCGCGGTTTCATCGCACGACGTTTCGATGGCGAGGACCAGCCCCGAGGTGCCCGACCTCACTCAGTTCGCCGAGGCCCTCTTCGGTGCGCCGGTCTTTTCCGCGTAGATCATCACCCCCTTGAGCGCATCGACGGCGCGCTCAAGTTGGGTGTCGCGGAAGTTGGTGATCTCCTTCCGCTCCGGATCGGCGGAGAGATCCTCGCGGCGCTGAAGCAAGAGCTGACGCTCCTGCTCGGGCGTGAGCGTGGCGCGGATGGTCGGAGAGACGCCGTGCTCGTGAATGACCTGCTTGCTCGGCGTGTAGTATTTCGCCGTCGTGAGGCGCATCGCCGAGCCGTCCTGGAGCTGAATGACGCTCTGCACGGAGCCTTTGCCGAAGGTCGTTTCGCCGACGAGGATCGCGCGGTTCAAGTCCTTGAGCGCACCGGCGACGATCTCCGAGCCGCTGGCGCTGCCGGTATTGATGAGGATCGCGAGCGGATAACGCGGGCGTGGTTTTACCGTGTCGGAAGTGCGATAGGTGCGGCTCTGCGAAGGCACGCGGCCCTCGGTGGAGGCGACGACGGTGCGAGGGGGAAGAAATTGGCCGGCGACGTCGATCGCGGAGTTGAGCAGGCCTCCGGGATTGTAGCGGAGGTCGAGGATCATAGCTTGCATGCCTTTGGCCTCGAGGTCGTCGAGCTTCTTGCCGAGTTCTTCGGCGGTTGGGACGTTGAACTGCGTGATGCGCGCGTAGCCGATTCTGAAGTCGCCGCTGAGCTCGTCGGGCAAGAGTTTCGCCTCCTTCACACTGGCGACTTTGATGTTCTCCCGGACGAGGGTGTAGTCCTTGAGATCCTTGGTCGCGGGGCGAAGGATCGTGAGCACGACTTTCTGCCCGGGTTCGCCGCGGAGCATTTTGATGGCGTCGTTGAGGTCCATCTTCTCGGTCGGCTGGCCGTCGATCTTGATGATCTGGTCGTTGGGCAGCAGCCCGGCGCGATGACCGGGCGTGTCTTCCATCGGGTTGACGATGACGATATTCCCATCGCGCTGGGCGACGACAACCCCGAGCCCGCCGAAGCGGCTATTGGTGTCGTCCTGCATGCCTTTGAAATCGCGCGGCTCCATGAACTGCGAATGCGGGTCCAAGCTGCTGAGCATGCCGCGCATCGCCGCGTGCGAGAGATCCTCGTAGGTGACCTTGCTCTCGTCCACGTAGTCCTGGCGGATCATCTGCATGGCGCGGGCGAAGACGGCGATGCTGGAGTAACCGCTGTCGTCCTTCTCTTGCGCGCCGACGGCTTGGTAAACGCGCATCCCGACGACGAGGTTAAAACCGACCAGAAGAAGGACGAGACTTTGCAGAAGCCGCTTTTTCATGGGCGGCAAGTTATCAGGGTACCGGGCCTTGTAAATGGGCGGACCGACTCCGCCGCGATTTCGCGAGCTTACGCCGCGTCCTTGTCCTGCTTGCGGCGGATGAGCGGGGACTTTTTCCCTTCGACGACGCCGCGATTGATCGTGACGTCAGCGATGTCGTCGCGACTCGGCACGTCATACATCACGTCGAGCATGATGCGCTCGAGTATGCTGCGGAGCGCGCGGGCACCGGTGCCTTTGGTGTGGGCCTGTTCGGCGAGGGCGCGCAGGGCGTCCTTGGTCACGTTCAGGTTCACGCCTTCCATGGCGAGCAGCTTGGTGAACTGCTTGATCATCGCGTTCTTGGTGTCCGTGAGGATCATGACCAACTCGTCTTCGCTGAGCTGATCGAGTGCGGTGATCACGGGCAGACGTCCGACAAATTCCGGGATCATGCCGAAGGCGAGCAGGTCTTCCGGCTCGGTAAAGCGGATCGCTTCGCTCGCGGGAACTTCAGCCTCGGTGGCTTCCGCCGCCGTGACACCGAAGCCGAGCACTTTCTTGCCCATGCGCTTCTGGATCATCTTTTCGAGGCCGACGAACGCGCCGCCGCAGATGAAGAGAATTTTGTCCGTGCTGACCTGAATGTATTCCTGATGCGGGTGCTTCCGGCCACCTTGCGGCGGGACGTTGCAGGTTGTGCCTTCGAGGATTTTCAGGAGCGCCTGCTGCACGCCTTCACCGCTGACGTCGCGGGTGATGGAGACGTTATCGGTCTTGCGTCCGATCTTGTCGATTTCGTCGATGTAAACGATGCCGATTTCGGCGCGCTTCACATCATAGTCACTGGCCTGGAGCAGGCGTAGGATGATGTTCTCCACGTCTTCGCCGACGTAGCCGGCCTCGGTGAGTGTCGTGGCGTCGGCGATGCAAAAGGGCACGTCGATGATGCGCGCGAGGGTGCGGGCGAGGAGCGTCTTGCCACTGCCGGTCGGGCCGATGAGTAGGACGTTTGCCTTGTCGATCTCGACATCGCCGAGCGGATCCATCTGCTGCACCGACGCGCTGCTCACGCTCTGGTTATGCAGGATGCGCTTGTAGTGGTTGTGCACCGCCACGCTCAGCGTTTTTTTCGCGCGGTCCTGGCCGATCACAAACTGATCGAGCTGCCGACGGATCTCCATCGGCTTCGGCACTCGCAAGGTCGTCGAGCTCTTGCGCGCGTCGTCGGTCAGCTCCTTGTCGAGAATGCCTTTGCAGACATTGATGCAGGAGTCGCAGATATAGACGCCAGGGCCGGCAATGAGCTACCGTACTTCCGCGTGGCTCTTGCCTCAGAAGCTGCACAACGTGAGGTTACTGGCGCGCGCCATCTGAGCCGGGAGAGGAGATTAAGCTTCGGTTTTTTCCTGGAGCGCTGCGGCCTCGACGACGGCGTCGGGCAGCGGGATCTGCTTGCGGCTCTTCACGACCTCGTCCACGAGGCCGTAAGCCTTCGCTTCGTCGGCGTTCATGTAGTAGTCGCGATCGGAATCATGTCCGACCTGCTCATCGCTCTTGCCGGTATGCACCGCGAGGATGTGGATGAGCCGCTTCTTGAGTTTGTACATGAACTCGACGGTGCGCTCGACATCACTGGCTGTGCCCTGCGCGCCGCCGCTCACCTGGTGGATCATGATGTCGGAATTCGGGAGCGCGTAACGTTTGCCCTTCGCGCCCGCGGCGAGCAGCACGGCGCCCATCGAGGCGGCCATGCCGATGCAGTAGGTGTTCACGTCGCAGGTCAGAAACTGCATCGTGTCATAAATCGCGAGACCCGAGGTAACCGAGCCGCCGGGCGAGTTGATGTAGAGGTTGATGTCCTTCTTCCCATCGTCCATCTGGAGGAAGAGAAGCTGGGCGATCACGGAGTTCGCCACGCCGTCATCGATCGCCGTGCCGAGGAAGATGATGCGATCCTTGAGCAGCCGCGAATAGATGTCGTAGCTGCGTTCGCCGCGGCCCGTCTGCTCGACGACGTAGGGAACGTAGTAGTTGTTTTGCGGGGCGACGATCTTGCGGTCGGGTTGGATGATCATGAGGAAAAATTAGCTCTGCGCTGGCGCATCCGCGACCTCAGGCGCAGGCGCCCCGGCGGGAATGGTCGAGACGCTAGCGGTGGCGGCAAGGAAATCAAGGACCTTGGCCGTCAGCACCTCTTCGAGGATCTGGTCGATCGCGTTCCGTTCGTCGAGTTTCTTGATGAGCTTGTCGGGCTTCATGTCGTAGCGCTGCGCCAGCTGCGCGATGCGGATGTCGAATTCCTGCTGCGTCGGCTTGATGCCTTCCACGTCCGCGATGCGGAGCAGGATGAAGGTGCCCTTGATCTGGTCTCGCGCGTTTTGCGCCGCGCCGCCGAGGATCTCCTGCTCGTTTTCCTTGAGCACGTCGTCAGGCACACCGCGCGCCTGGTTTTCCTTCACGATGTCCATGAGGATGCGGCGCGTCTGCGTGCGGACCATGTCCACGGGCAGCTCACATTCCACCTGCCCGAGAAGCTGGCGCATGATCTCCGCGCGCTTCGTCGATTCGACGCTGTCCTTCTTCTGGCGCTCGAGTTCGCCGCGGGCCACGTCGCGGATTTCCGCGAGCGTCTTGCCCTTCACGATCGAGCCGGCGAAAGCGTCGTCGAGCGCCGGGAGAACCTTCGTCTTCATGCCCTTGATCGTCACCTCGTACTGGATCTTCTGACCAGGCAAGCCTTCGACCGGAAAGTCCGCCGGCACTTCGATTTCGAAGGTGCGGGTTTCGTCTTTCTTCGCGCCGACCAGCGCTTCGGAAAAGCCTGGGAAAAACGCCTCGTGGACCATGTGGATCCAGAAATCTTCGTTACCCGAGAGCGGCTTGCCGGCCTTGGGAAATTTGTCGCTCACCGGCGCGCCGTCGATCGTGCCCTTGTAGTCGATGACGATGAAGTCATTCATCTCCACGCCGCGATCGTCGGCCACGTCCACGAAGTCCGCCGCCTGTTCGCGCAGCTCTTCGAGCGACTTGTCGATTTCCTCTTCGGTCACCGCAGTATCGGGAAGCGGGACCACGAGGCCTTTGTAGTTCGGCACTTGGAAATCCGGGTGCGTGATCAGCGTCGCGGTGAACTTCATCGACTTGTCCTCGCCGATCTCCACTTCATCGACCTGCGTGAGCGAGAGGACCTTGATGCCCTTTTCCTGCACGGCCTGCTTGCACGACTCGGAGAGCAGCTTCTTCTCGAGCTCCTCGCGGATCTCCTTGGCGAACTTTTTCTCGATGATCGCCTTTGGCGCCTTGCCCGCGCGATACCCGGGGATGCGGGCGTATTTGGTGTAGTTGCCAGCCACGTCCTCCCAGACCGCGGTGACTTTTTCGGGCTCCACTTCGACGCGGAGGGTGGTGATGCAGTTGGGCAGGTTTTCGACGAGGACGTTCATATAGGCTAGGTGGAAAAGGGGCCGGAAAGATAGCGGCTGACCGGCAAATGCAAAGGGGGAAATCACCCCGCGCGAAAATCGCGCTCCCAGGGGTTTCACCGCTAGAATCTCTGCGGCGCCACGGCTTCCGGCAGCGCCTTCCCCGAGGCCAGCCGGAGTGCCGCCCATGCACTCACCCTGCGGGAGAGAAAGTCGAGTGCGAGGGCGATCAAGAGGCCTGCGCCGGCACCGCCGAGCGCGCCATAGGCCAACACCTGCCAGCCTTCGCCGTAGGCCGCAAATAATGACTGGATCAACCACGCGCATACCGCTCCCGCCGGGATGCCTGCGAGAATGCCGGCCTGGATCAAAAACGCCCGAATCGCCGACTCCGCCCGTCCACTGCGCAGGCCGACCAAGACCGATGACGAGATCACGCCCAGCCCCAGCAGAACCGCCGCGATGGCGCAGCCGAGGAGTCCGATGACAAAACCCACGCCGATGAGCACGCACGCCACGCAGAAGAAGATGAGCGCGAAAATGGCCATGCCCAAATTTCTCGCAGCCGAGCCGGAAAAACAATCGCGGATTGCCTGCGTCGCGAATATCGCCCTAATGCACATCCCCACCCCGAGTTGACACATCCGACTTCCTATTCCTCCACCATGAACCCCGTCTCCCGCCGCACCTTCCTCCAGACCTCCACCGCCGCCGCTCTCGCCGCCAGTCTCGCTCCGGCGCGCGCGCAGATCGCCGGCCAAAAACTCAAGCTCGGCCTCATCGGTTGCGGCGGGCGCGGCACCGGCGCCGCGGCGCAGGCCCTCACCGCGGACAGCAACACCGAGATGTGGGCGATGGGCGATGTCTTCACCGACGCCCTCGACAAATCCCAGAAGGCGCTCGCCACTCAATACGGCGACAAGCCTGGGCGCATGACCGTCGCGGACGACCGCAAATTCATCGGCCTCGATGCCTACCAGAAAGTCCTCGCGAGCGGTGTCGATGTCGTCCTCATCGCCACGCCCGGCGGCTTCCGCCCGCTCGTCCTGCGCGCCGCCGTCGACGCGGGGAAACACATCTTTTGCGAGAAGCCGATGGGCGTCGATCCCGCGGGCGTGCGCTCCGTTCTCGAGTCCGTGCGCCTCGCCAAGGAAAAGAAACTCGCCCTGCGCGCCGGCTTCAACATGCGCTTCGAACCCGCCTACGTGGAAGCCATGCAGCGCGTCCACAGCGGCGAGATCGGCGATGTCGTGGCCCTCTATTCCACGCGCCTCGGCAACCGCCTCACGCGCTTCAGCGGCGAGCGTCTGCCCGGCCAGACCGACCTCGAGTGGCAGCTCCGCAACTGGCACCACTTCCACTGGCTCAGCGGCGACTACATGATGGAAATCACCGTCCACAGCGTGGACAAAATCGCCTGGGCCATGCGCGACGAACCACCTGTGAAATGCCAGGCCACCGGCGCCCGCTGGCAGCAAAAGCTCGGCGACATCTGGGACCAGTTCGACGTCACCTACACGTGGGCCAATGGCACCATCGCCGTGCTCAAAACCCGCTACCAGGACGGCGTTTTCAACGAACAACGCGACACCATCATCGGCACCAAGGGCCGCTGCGAATTCGTCGGCTACAACGCCCAAATCTTCGGCCAGAACCCATGGAAATACGCCGGCCCGAAAGTCGCCTCGCACCAGATTGAGCACGACGAACTCTTCGCCGACTTGCGCGCCGGCCAGATCCCCAACGACGGCACCCGCATGGCCAGCAGCACTCTCATGGGCATCATCGGGAAAATGAGCGCCTACACCGGCAAGGAAGTCACCTGGGAATTCGCCCAAAACTCCAAATGGGACACGATGCCGAAGGACCTCGCGTGGGACATGAAACTCCCCGTCGGCGCGGTGCCTGAACCGGGCGTCACGCCGCTGATCTAGCCTCCATACGGCAGTTTTCCGGGTCTTCTTCCGACGAAGCTGGGGATTGCCATTTCCCTCGCGACCCGCTATCCCGCTTACATGAAGAAGGTCTTGTTTTGGTTCCTCGTTGCAGGTGCAATGTCACTCAGCTTCGACGCGGTGGCGGCGCCGCCCGTGAAAGTTCAAATCACTGTCGTCAAGAAACGCGGGGACGTCGTCCGAGGCAAAGCCGAGAGCGAAGGTGGGATCGCGAAGAGCACCGAGGGGGTGTCGTATGCTTTCAGCCTGAAAAATCTTTCCTTCAGCGACCTCGGGAAACTCACCGTCGATTACATCCTTTTAGTCGAGCGCCCCAAGATCGGCGACAAAAGGAACGATCCAATTCATGTGGAGCGCGTCAAGGGCTCGAAAGCGGTCGAAGCGCTGACCAGACAGGCACCGCAAACCGTGACCACCGACGAACTGATACTCGCAACAGAAAATGTCACTGGAGGCTACATCTACCGGGACGGCGGGCGGATCAAAGCCGAGGACACGGTGGTCGGCGTGTGGGTCCGCGTCCTGCAAGACGGGCAGATCGTCGGCGAATATGCCGCGCCCGCGACGATCACGAAACAAGGCTGGGACAAAAACTAGCAACCATCGGATTGTTTATCGCCTTTGCGAAACTGCGCTGCAGCGTGATGCCAAGCGCTTTTGAAAAGCGGGGCATTGCCTTTTTCAGGCGCTGATCTCGTCCTCCTGCTTGCCCGCGTTTCCCGCAGCGGTACCGGGGAGCGGCTTCTGGTATTTCCGCACGCTCCGTCGACCGCGGCAGTCGGGCCGCATACTGCAGACCCACACGGCGTGCGCGCTGGCGGTGACTTGATCCATGGCCGCTTCGCAAGCCGGGCAGACCGGCGGCGTGAGCTTCACCCGGCTCATGAACTTCGGCACCCATTCAGACATCGCGAGCAGATCTTCTTTCGGATTCTCCCGCGCGGCATCGAGCAGGGAGTCGAGCGTGCGCGCGCTGATCAGAGTCACCCCTTTGGCCTTGCCGTAATTCCGTGCGTCCCAAGTGAAACCACAGGAGGCGACATACAGGCCGCGCGTCGCGCCGGCGGCGCTCACGGCTTCATGCAACTCGCGCACTCGCTCCACCGGCACACGGTGATCCTGGCTCAGCTTCTTGCACTGCACGAGGACGCGCTCCGACTTACGCAGGAGCGTGAAATCACCGCCGCGTCCGCCACTTAACCCTGACGGCATGGAAACGCGATAACCCTGGCGCTGATAAATGAGCGCGACCAGCATCTCGAAATCCTCCGCACTCAGCGAGTGGACGGCGTGCTTCATTTCGTACGGCTCGGACTCCGAAGGCATGAGATTTCCCAGATCGGGCAGCATGAAAGCATCCTCTTTTCCGGCCCGCCGCCGCATCCGATGCACAAGAACCATCCCAAGAAACACGACCGGAACGAGGGCCATTTCCACGGAGTAGACTTTGACCCGCTTCCAGAACACCGCGAGACGCCCTCCCACGACTTCGGCGTCCTGGGCCGTGGGCAGCTTCACGGCAGGATCGCCCGGACGTCCGGGCTGTTTCGGCGGCAGCTTTGCCCCCGGCGGCAGGTTCGCGGCAGTCACGCCGGGCGGAAGATTCTGAGCGCTCGCCCTTGGCACGGGCGCATTTGGGGGGAGTTTCGCGCCGTTCGCACTTGGTTGCGCATTTGCGACTCCTGCTCCCGGTTTCGGCGCGGCCGGGTTCTGCCCCGGTTTCACCAGTTCGATGCCGAGTTCCTCCATGCTGCCGGCCTCGGCACGACCGGCGTAAAGCTTATCGCTCAGTTCACTCGCGAGTTCGCTGCGGCTCGCCGACCCAGAAAAGAGACGCAGCGCACTCTGGAAGACGGTCGCCATCAGATCGGACTCCTCGGAGGAAAAATGCGGAGCCTGAGCCCCACCCGCCGCGCCTGGAACGCCCGCCCCACTCGTCCCACCGGCAAACTGCATGATGAAATTAGGCCCCTGCTTTACGGCCGCTCCCATCAATAGCACCATGACGACCATGGTGCCCATTTTCATCGCGATTTTACTTAGTAAGCGCATCTCACGAATGACCTAGCAAAAGCCGGGCCAACATTACGGCCGTAAAACACTGCGTGCCGCCGAGTGTTCCGCGGCGCCCTTGCCCCCCAAAAGACTTATTCCGCCGCTTCGACGGCGAATCCGCGCACTTCCCACTTTCACCCAGCGGCGTTCGAGGCTATGAACCTGCCACTCACAGGCGCCCGTAGCTCAGTTGGATAGAGCAGCGGATTTCTAATCCGCCGGTCGTGGGTTCGAATCCCGCCGGGCGCGCTCTTGAATCAGGCTTTCTTCAGCGCCTTTTTCTTTTTCGTCGTCTTCGCCGGCTTCGCTTCCTCGGGGGCGACAGAGGCGACGAACTCGTAGGGTTTTACCGCACCCATTTCCGAACTCGCCCACAAGCTGCCGTAGCGGAGTTTCACCTGGACATCGCCGAGGCCGGTGGCTTGGAAGACCATGACCTGCTCGCCGGGCTTGCTGGGCGATTCGCCGGAGGTGAATTCTTTCGAGACAAGCTTGAGCACGCTCGGGTCGGGAATTTCGGCGAGGCGCCAGTTGTATCCCTGACGATAAGCCGCGGGCAGAGTGACGGTAAGAGTGCCGTTGGGCGTGAGGCGGACCATCTCGCCTTCGTTTTGCGGCCCGAGCGTCGCGGAGGAGGAAGTGGGACCGAGGGCGACGGGATCGAGGCCGGGGCGGACGGCGGAGGCGGTCGTGGCAGTTCCCGAGGGGGCCGTGGTCGCGGCGCGCGCGGCATCGGCGGTGAGTTTCTGACCCTGTGGCGCAGCGCAGGCGACGAAACCCAGGATCGTGAAGCAAATCAGGATGAATCGAGGCATGGCCGATGGGGCGCCTTGGCGCGCCGGAAGTCAAGTGGCAATACGGCTCGGGCGCTCGACGAGTGCAGGCACGGCCGCACACGACTCACGCCAGGCGGGGAAGTTCCAGGTATTCGGAAAGCCGGCGCACTGTCGTGGCTTCACGGACTGGATGGCGCAGTCGCGCCCGTTGAGAAAGATGCAGGCGTGATCCTCGGTGCCGTCGGCGGCGGGCGGGCGCTGGACGAGGGCGAGACCATCGCGCTGCGGGCGCAGGGTGGTGAAGCGCTGGATGAAATCGTCTTCCTCAAGTCCGAGTTGCACGGCGATGGGCATGGTCTCGTCAGGGTCGATTTTCACGAAGCCGGGCCAGCGGCAGCAGTTGGTGCAGCGCTGGCAGGCGTAGTGAATTTCGCGGGACATGGCGTTCCGTTCGTTGACAGCATTCGCCAGAGAAGTCAAAAGTTGCAATCCGCATGAATACTCCGCGCCTCCTCCTCCTCGCCGCTCTTGCCTGCCCCGCCGCCACTTTCGGCGCCGTCGACTTCGTCAAGGATGTGCAACCCATCCTCGAACAAAACTGCGTGCGCTGCCACAACGCCAATGCCACGGATGTGAAGGATGGTGGCACCGATGTGGTTTTGGAATCGAAGGAAACGGCGTTTGAGGTTTCCTCGACGATTGCGCCCGGCAAACCCGAAAAATCGAAGCTCTACACCACGACGGTGCTGGCCGATGACGCGAAGAAGCTGATGCCGCCGAAAAACAAAGTGACCGGCGCGCTCGATCGGCTGGCCAAGACGGAGACGGAGGTTTTGAAAAAGTGGATCGAAGAAGGGGCGAACTGGCCGGACGGGGTGAAACTCAAGGCGCTGAAGAAAGCCGTCGCCGGTGGCGGTGAGGGCGCGGAGGCAGAACTCGTGGTCAACATTCACAAAAACATCCTCGCGGCCCCGACCGTAGCGAGCGCGGCGGAGATGAAGTCTTACAACAACAACATCGCGGGCTCCGACGTGAACTACGACATGCTCCCGATCCCCGGCGGAAAATTCAAGATGGGCAGCTCGCCGAATGAAGCAGGTCGCAAGGACGACGAAGGGCCGCAGCACGAGGTGGAGATCGCGCCGTTCTGGATGGGCAAATTCGAAGTCACATGGAATGAGTTCGAACTCTTCATGTATCCGACCGAGGAGAAGAAGACGCGCGAAGCCAAGAAGCTCGACCCGGCACTGAATGCGCTGACCGACGCCGTCACGCACCCCACGCAGCCGTATGTGGAAATGAGCTTCGGCATGGGCAAGGACGGCTTCCCCGCGATCTCGATGACGCAGCACGCCGCAAACAAATATTGCCAGTGGCTGAGCGCCAAGACCGGCCACTTCTATCGCCTGCCCACCGAGGCCGAGTGGGAATACGCCGCCCGCGCCGGCACGACCACACCTTACTACTGGGGCGACAGCACCGACCCGAAGGTCGTCGGCGAAAACGTGTGGTGGGGCAAAAACTCGGACTTCAAGTATCAGAAAGTCGGCAAGAAAAAGCCGAACCCCTGGGGCCTGCACGACATCCTCGGCAACGTGATCGAATGGACGATCGACGGCTACGACGCGGGCTACTATGCGAAGTCGCCAGGCGTGAATCCTTGGAACAAAGCGACCAAACCATATCCGCACGTGGCCCGCGGCGGTTCGTGGGATGACGACGACGCGGTCAAGCTCCGCGTCGCCGTACGCCGCGCTTCGGATGCTTCGTGGAAAATCCAGGATCCGCAACTCCCGAAGAGCATCTGGTATCACACCAACGCGCAGTTCCTCGGCTTCCGCCTCGTGCGTCCGCTGAAGACGCCGACCGCCGAAGAAGCGCAGGCTTACTGGAACAGCGGCGTCGAGAAGGACAATCCCGAGCTCTCCAAGGCCGAGTAACGCGATGGCTTACCCCGATCTCTGGCGCTACATGCAATGCGGCTCCATGCCGGAGATCGTCATGATGGGGAAGAACTTCCTCGTCGGGTGCATGACCTGCAAATCCGACAAGGTCAGCGTCTACGCTGATAACTTGGGCGAAGTCGTCCGGGAGTGGAATCGTCCTGACGACCCGACGTGCCGCAGCCTGTGGCAGCGCATGTGCGGATTGTTCGGATGATCGTCAGCGTCACCCCAAAGCTTTTGCCGGCCCCACGATTAAAGAACTCGTAGCCATCCCGGCCACGGCTCATTAGCTTCGCTCTCTCACCTCCACCATCCACATGAACAAACCATCCCCACTCATCCTCCCGGACCCGCTCAGCCGCCGCGGATTCCTCAAGACATCCTCCGCCGCCGTCGCCGGTGGCGCGTTGCTCGGCGCTCTCGCGCCGGAACGTTTCGCGCACGCCGCGAGCGGCACCGATGAATTGAAAGTCGCGCTCGTCGGCTGCGGCGGCCGCGGCTCCGGCGCCGCGAACCAGGCCCTCAGCACCTACACGATCGGCCCCGTAAAACTCGTCGCCATGAGCGATGTCCACGAGGACCGGCTGACGAGCTCACTCAACAATTTGCAGAAGCAGCACGCCGATCGCGTGGACGTGCCGAAAGAGCGCCAGTTCATCGGCTTCGACGCCTACAAGAAAGCGATCGAAGTCGCCGACGTCGTGATCCTCGCCACGCCTCCCGGTTTCCGCCCGATGCAGTTCGAGGCCGCGGTCAAAGCTGGCAAACACGTCTTCATGGAAAAACCCGTCGCGTCGGATGCCGCGGGTGTCCGCCAGGTGCTCGCCGCCGCGGAAGAAGCGAAGAAAAAAGGACTCAAGGTCGGCGTCGGTCTCCAGCGCCATCATCAGGCCGGCTACATCGAAACCGTGAAGCGCCTGCACGAGGGCGCGATCGGCGACATCGTCGCCATGCGCGCCTACTGGAATGGCAACCGCCCGTGGCAGAAAAAACGCGCCGACCTCAACAAGCAATACGGCAAGGAACTCACCGAAATGGAATACCAGCTCCGCAACTGGTACTACTTCACCTGGCTCTCGGGCGATCACATCGCCGAGCAGCACATCCACAACCTCGACGTCATCAACTGGGTGAAAAAAGCGCACCCGGTCAAAGCCCGCGCCATGGGCGGCCGCGAGATCAGCAATGGTGGCGCCGACGACGGCGAAATCTACGATCACTTCGCGGTCCAGTTTGAATACGAAGACGGCTCGATCTGCTACAGCGAGTGCCGCCATCAACCCGGCTGCTGGAACAGCGTGAGCGAGTACGCGCAGGGCACCAAGGGCAAGTCCGTGATCAGCGCGCATCAGATCTTTGCCGACGACCAATGGCGCTACAAAGCCGAGGGCGCCAAGGATCCGTATCAGCAGGAGCACGACGATCTCTTCACCGCGATCCGCCAGAACAAGGACTTCAACGAAGCCGTCTATGGCGCGGAAAGCACCATGACCTCGATCCTCGGCCGCATGGCCGCGTATTCCGGCAAGGAACTCGAATACAGCAAGGCGCTCGCCTCGAAGATCGAGCTCCTGCCCGAGTCGCTCGCCTGGGACGCCAAACCTCGCGTGCTCCCCGGTGCGGACGGCCTTTACCAGCGCGCCATCCCCGGCAAGACCGACGTGCTTGGCTAAGCGCCTTTAAGTTCAGAATTCACCGCGCCCCGTCTCCTCGCCACCGTCGAGGGGGCGGGGCGCGTTTCGTTTTCCGCATGGCTCGCGACTTCCGCTGCCCGCCGCGCGCTTAACGCGCCGCGCCCACTTTCGGCACGTCTTTCCAACGCGCCGACTCGATCAATTCCGCCACCTCCGCAGGCTGCCGGACGACTCGCGCTGCCGCGCCGGATGTTTCCTCGACCAGCGGGAGACCGCGCTCTGGCCCGAGTACACTGAGCGAGGTCGAAAGGCCATTCGCCGTGGCCACATCGGGCGCGACCACCGTGACGAGGCTGTGATCCGTGACGCCGATCCCGGAGCGCGGATCGACGATGTGCGAGTAGCGTTTACCCGCGATCTCCACGCGCTGATACGAGTCGCCGCTCGTCGCGATGCCGCAATTGCGCAGATAAACGACCTGCGCTGACGGTGCGCCCGGCGCATCCAGCGTCGCGATCTCCACGCGCCAACCAGGCAGGCCGGGCGGCGCTTCACCCGCGGCCATATCACCGCTGCCTGCCACGAGTGCGCGCGCCAATCCGCGCTGCCGCACGACTGCGAGCGCTTCATCAACGGCGAACGCTTTGCCGATCGAGCCGAGGTCGAGGCGCATCTCGGGCACGAGCAACTCCGCAGTGTGGTGCGCCGGATCGAGCCGCAGATTCTTGAAACCAACCCGCGCCTTCATCTCCGCGATCAACTCCGCGCTCGGCATTTCCTGCTTCCGCCGCGCCCGGCGCCACAGATTCACCAGCGGCCCGACGGTGATATCGAACGCACCTCCACTGCGCTCCGCGAGCCGTTGCCCGCGCTCCAGCAAAAGCCACAGCGTGCTGCTCACCGGCACAGCTTTCCCCTGCCCCGCAGTGCGCGAAAGACGGCTCAGCTCCGACTCCGGATCGTAGTCGCTGAAGATGCTGTTCAGCACCGCCACCCGTTCAAAGGCCGCATCCGCTGCCGCCTTGGCCTGCGCTCCATCCGGCGCGTAAAGCGACACGCGGAACGGCAGTCCCATCTCCGCCTTTTCGAAGACGAATTTTTGCAGCGCTTCCTCCGCGCGAGCGAACCCGCTTCCCCAAAAAATCGCGACGAGCGTCGCCAGCAACCGGCGCACAGGTCAGACTTCTGTCGTTTGTTCCTTCAGCGGGAGGACGCCCGTGATGCGCCACGCGTCGCCGCTGCGCCGGAGCAGGTACTGATAAGTCATGGCCTGCTGATCCACGCCGACGACCCGCACATTCACGACGGCTTCATCGCCGTTGTCGAAAGTCAGCCCGAAAGTCGCCGATGCCGATTGCGCAATCGCCGGATAACCGCGCCGCACCATCACTTCGAACTGCTCCGGCGCGACCTGCAGCTTGATCGCGTCGTCGGCGAAGACATAAGCCGCGGCGTAGTCGCCCGCACGGAAAGCCGCGAGCTGGCTCGAAATCACCGCATGCAGTTGGTCCTTCGTTTTCATCGCACTCGGTATGAGTCCATCGGCGCCCGGCGCAAGCAGCGGCCAGCAAAGCAGCAGGGCGAACAAAAGGAGCCGGCGCGGTTTCATGTGTGTTATTCGTAACCCCGCTGGCGTCTGGATTCACGGTGAAATCGAAACGCCTAAACCTTGCCCGCAAATTCTGAACGCCCCACACTCCCGCCTGTCTCATCCACCCTCCATGAAGCTCGCCCCATTCGCGGCCCTCTGCGCCGCTCTCGCCTTTCCCCTCACCACGCTCGCAGCCAAGGAAAATGCCGCGCCCGCGCGCGTGCAACTCAAGCCGATCAAGTTCGTCGAATACGATCTCCCCAACGGCCTGCGCGTCATCCTTCACGAAAACCACGCGGCGCCCGTCGTCGCGACCTACGTGCTCTATCATGTCGGCGCAAAAAACGAGCGGCCCGACCGCACCGGGTTCGCGCATTTCTTCGAGCATCTGATGTTTGAAGGCACCGCCAACATCCCGCGGAGCACGATCGACAAACTGATCTCCGGCGCGGGAGGCAACCTCAACGCGAGCACGTCGTTCGACCAGACGGACTATTATTTCAACGTGCCCAGCAATCAGCTCAAGCTGGCGCTCTGGATCGAAAGCGACCGCATGCTCCAGGCGGTGATCGATGAAAAAGGCGTCGAGACGCAGCGCAAAGTCGTGAAGGAGGAAAAGCGGATGCGCTACGACAACCAGCCCTACGGCTCGCTCTTCGAGCAGCTCGCCAAGCTGGTCTTCGCCGGCACGCCCTACGCGTGGGTGCCGATTGGCTCGGTGCAATACATCGACCAGGCGAAGATCGAAGAGTTCCGCGAGTTCTACAAAACCTACTACATCCCAAACAACGCGACCCTCGCCATCGCCGGCGACATCGACATCGAGAAGACCAAAAAGCTCGTCGAAGAATATTTCGGCGACATCCCGCGCGGAGCGGAAATTAAGCGCCCGGTGGTGGAACTCACGCCACTGACGAAGCCGGTGCAGCAAGAGGTGAAAGAAGACAAGACGCCGCTCAACGCCACGCTGCACGCCTGGCGCGCGGTGCCGGAAACGCACCCCGACGCCTACGCGATGGAGATGCTCGGCAGCGTGCTCAGCAGCGGACGCAGCTCGCGGCTCTACAAGCGCCTCGTGGAAAAAGAACAGGCCGCGCTGAACTGCGACGCCTTCCCCTTTTTGCTCGAAAAAGCCGGCATGCTCGGCGTCTTCGCCACCGGCCAGCAGGGCGCGACGCTCGAACAACTCGACGCGCTGATCAGCGAGGAGGTCGAGAAGGTGAAAGCGGAAGGCGTGACCGAGGACGAGTTCCGCAAGGTGCTCAATCAAAAGGAAGCGGAGTTTGCGGGCGGCTTCGGCACGATGTCCACGCGTGCCAAAAATCTCGCGCGCTACCGCGTCTTCTACGGTGACACCAACCTCATCAACACCGAGCTCGACCGTTATTTCGCGGTAAAGCGCGAGGACCTGCAGCGCGTCGCGAAGCAATACCTGACAAAGGAAGGCGTCTTCGTCCTGCGTTATCCCGCCGCGCAAAAAGCCCCCGCCGCCGCCAAGTAATTCTTCAACGACGCACCCCATGAAACTTTCCCTCTGCGCCCTGCTCACCGTCCTCGCGCTGCCCGCCTTTGCCGCGATCGATCGCTCCAAGAAACCAGAGCCCGATCCCGCACCCGCCGCTTCGTTTCCCGAATACCGCACCGAAACGTTGCCGAATGGTTTGAAGATTTTCGTCATTGAAGACGACCGCAAGCCGACCATCACACTGCGCCTCGTCATCCGCAGCGGCTCCGCCGTGGACGGCAAGAAAACCGGCACCGCGAGCTTCGTCGCGGGCTTGCTCAACCGCGGCACCGAGCGGCGCGACGCGGCGACCTTCGCCGTCGAGACCGACTCGATCGGCGTGCGAGTCGAAGGCGCGGCAAGCGACGACGCCATCTCCGTCTCCGCCGGTGGGCTGACCAAATACACCGATCAGATTCTCGATTTGCTCGCCGACGCCGTACTGCACCCGACCTTCCCGGCGGATCAGTTCACGCGCCTCCAACGCAAGACGCTGTCCTCGCTGGAAGCCGAGAAGCAGGAGCCCGACGCGCTCGCCAGCAAGCTGCTCGGCAAAGTGATCTACGGTGCATTTCCGTACGGCGATTACCTCACGCCCGAGTCGGTGAAAGCCATTCAGCGCGAAGACCTCGCGACCTTTCACAAAGCGCACTTTTTGCCCAACAACGCCTCCCTAGCGGTCGTCGGCGACGTAAAAGCCGCAGAGATTCTGCCGCTGATCGCGAAGGCTTTTGGTGATTGGAAGCGCGGCGAATTGGCGGGCCAAAAAATAAATCCGATCCCGGAGTTGAAGGGCCTGACCATTCACCTCGTCGATCGCCCCGGCTCGGTGCAGTCGAACATCATCGTCGCGGCCACCGGCCCGGCGCGGAACTTCCCCTACCTGCCGGAAGTGAACGTCCTCAACTCTACGCTCGGCGGCGGTTTCAGCGGACGGCTTTTCCAAAACCTCCGCGAGAAACATGGCTGGACCTACGGATCGTCGTGCGCCTTCGACTTCAAGAAACTTGGCGGCTCTTTTCAGGCGACCGCGGAGACGCGCAATGAAGTGACGGCGCCTGCGGTGCAGGAGATTCTCAAGGAAATCGGCCGCATCCGCGATGAAGCGGCGCCCGAGGCGGAGATCGCGCTCCAGCGGCAATACAACGTGGGCAACTACCTCCTCAGCCTCGAGAACAGTAGCCGCACCGCGCAACGCGTGCAGGACATCGATCTCTACGATCTGCCCGCGGATTTTTACAAGACCTATGCACGTCGCATGAGCGAAACGACGCCGGCGAAGATCCAGGAACTCGCGAAGAAATATCTGACCACCGAAAACGTGGCCGTGGTGATCGTCGGCGAGGCCAAGGAAATCCAGCCGGGGCTCGAGAAGATCGGCAAGGTCGTGGTCTACGATCAGGACCTGAAGCCGGTCGCGAAGTAAGCGCGTGAGCGAGTCGGCTGGCTACCGCGGACGCCTCGCGCCTTCGCCCACCGGCCATCTCCATCTCGGCCACGCGCGCACCTTCTGGACCGCGCAAGAGCGCGCCGAGTCCGCAGGCGGCACGCTCATCCTGCGCAACGACGACCTCGATGGACCCCGCTGCCGGCCGGAGTTTGTCGCGGCGATGTTCGAGGATCTGCGGTGGTTCGGCTTGCGCTGGAGCGAAGGCCCGGATGTCGGCGGGCCGCATGCGCCCTACGACCAAAGCCAGCGGATGCCGCGCTACGCCGAAGCGTTCGAGCGGCTGCGCGCGGGCGGTTTCATCTACCCCTGCACCTGCTCACGACAGGACGTGCTCCGCGCGCTCACCGCGCCGCATCAGGGAGAAGAGGAGCCGGTTTATCCGGGCCACTGCCGGGGTGCCGCGACCGCGCGAGAAAGGGCGGGAGTGAACTGGCGCTTTCGCATCGCCGATGGCGCGAGCGTGGAGTTTCTCGACGGCCACTTCGGCCCGCAGTGCTCGATTGCGGGCCTCGATTTCGGGGACTTCCTCGTTTGGCGAAAGGACGATTTCCCCAGCTACCAACTCGCCTGCACAGTCGATGATGCCGAGATGCAGATCACCGAAGTCGTGCGGGGTGCGGATCTCATCACCAGCACTTTCCGCCAGCTCTTGCTCTACCGGGCGCTCGGCTGGCCGGCGCCGGCGTTCTTCCATTGCCCGCTCGTGAACGACGAACACGGCCAGCGTCTCGCCAAACGCCACGCCGCACTCAGCCTGCGCACTCTACGCGCGCTTGGCCGGACGTCGGATGACTTGCGCGCAGGCTGGTAGCACGCGCGCGCATCAGAACTCCGGGGAGCACAGGCGTTCCGCGTGTTGGCGTCGGTGACTCGCCGACGCGGACTTTTCCGCGCGTCGTTCGGGCAAGAGCTCCGCACCAAAAGAACTGCCCGGAAAGTTCGGTTTGGCGGGACGCCAAAACCCACAGGCGGGACGCCTGTGCTCCCGGGATTTCGCCGCCCCGCGTCTAGTGCGGCGGCGCGGCGATGCCGCCGGCGGAAATTTCCTTCGGCGGTCGGAAGGCGACACCGAGGAGCACGGCGGCGAAGATCGCGAGGCCGACCGGGACAAGGAAAAGCTTCGGGTAGTCGATCATCACCTTCGCTGTTTCCCCAGTGCCGACAGTCACCTTCCACGAATTCATGAGCGGGATGAAAAGCCACTTCGCTGCGAGATCGCCGAGGCCGAGGATGAGCAAGTTGAACAAGCCCTGCGCCGAGGCGCGCACGTCTTTCGGAAACGCCGCATCGATGAAGATGTAAACCGTGGCGAAGAAGAACGCGTAGCAGATGCCGTGAAGCACCTGAACCACGACAAGCACGGGAAGATTGTTCGGGAAGAACGCGAACACGGCATAACGCGCTGCGTGGCCGAGGATGCCGATGATCATCGTCGTGCGCCAACCGAACTTGGCCAACACCCCGCCGAGGATAAGCATCGTCGCGATCTCCGCGACCTGACCGAGGCTCATGATGAGCATGATGTGCTCACCCTTGAACCCGACGTCGGCGAGGAACCCGAAGGCGGTGACGAAGTAGCCATTGTGGATCGTCGCATCGATGAACGTGACGATGAAGAGCACGAGGATGAAAGGAACGCGCAGCAGCTTCATCGCTTCGAGCCAGGCGAGTTTATCGCCCGCGCCTTCCGTGGCCTTTTTCGGCGGTGTGTGCGGGAGTGTGAGGCTGAAAGCGGCCAGGATCAGCGAGGCGATGCCGGCGACGAGAAAGGCGAGGCGCTCCGCGTTGATCTGGTCAGCGCCGGTCTTGCCCTGCAGTAGAAAGAAAAACGGCCAGGACGCGGCGATCCAGCCGATCGTGCCGCCCATCCGCACGATGCCAAATTCCTTCGCCGGGTCTTTCATGTTGGCGAAGGCCAGCGAGTTCGCGACCGAGATGGTCGGCACGTAAAACAGCGAATGCACGAGCATCAGCGCGAAGAAGGTCGGGAAATCCTTCACCCAATACAGCGCGCCCACGGCCAGGCCGCCGACGAGATGGCTGAAAGCCATGAACTTCTCCGAGGCGAAAGTGCGGTCGGCGAATTGATTTGAGAAAAAGATGCCGAGCACCGAGGCGATGGCGAAGCAGCTCCCGATCGCGGTCTGCTGGCCGGCGGAGAAATCGAGCCCGTCCTTGGCGCCCATCAGGTGAAACAGCGGCGGCAGCCACGCTCCCCAGATGAAGAACTCGAGGACCATCATGAAGAAGAGTTTGGCGCGGGGAGACTGGTTCATACGGCGCTCAGGTGTAGGAGGCTCCGGGCGAGGCGGCAAGCTCGCGTCAGGGAAAATTCATCGGAATCGTTAAGCCCTGGATTTATGGCGTCTCGTTCGCCTAACTCTCGATACCCCACTTTTGCATCGCCCGTCCTCGCGCCTACCGGAATGCTTTCGGGCGATGAAATCCTTCCGAAAAGAACTCTGGTTCGAGCTGCCGAGGCGCCGGCAACTGGTCAAAATTACGCCCGAAGTCGAGGCCGCGCTGCGTGAGAGCGGCGTGCGCGAAGGGCTTTGCCTGGTCAATGCCATGCACATCACGGCGAGCGTCTTCATCAACGACGACGAGAGCGGGCTGCATCAGGATTTCGAGGTGTGGTTGGAAAAACTCGCGCCCGAAAAGCCGCACAGCCAGTACCGACACAACGGCGGTGAGGACAACGCCGACGCGCATCTCAAGCGCACGATCATGGGCCGCGAAGTCGTGGTCGCGATCACCGCGGGACGGCTTGATCTCGGACCTTGGGAGCAGATTTTCTACGGCGAATTCGACGGAATGCGCCGCAAGCGGGCGCTGATCAAAATCATCGGCGAGTAGCGCATCGTTGCCGGAAAGGCTGCGACACGCCAAAGTCCCGGACAGCCCAAGAATTTTACGTGAGCAAAACCAAAAAAACACCCGGCCTGACCCTGCTCGGCCATCCCGCCAAATTTCCCGACGAGCCGAGCGTGGGAATTCTCGAAACCTTCCCCAACCGCAATGCCGGGCGCGACTATCTGATCACGTTCGAGTGCATGGAATTCACCTCGATGTGCCCGGTGACCGGCCAACCGGACTTCGCCCACCTGCGCATCGAATATGTCGCCGACCAGCTCTGCATCGAAACGAAGTCGCTGAAGTTCTACCTCTCGTCTTTCCGCAACACGCGCTCCTTCAATGAAGCAATCGTGAACCGGATTCTCGATGATCTCGTCGCCGCCTGCCGTCCGCGCTACGCGCTGGTGCATGGGGAGTTTTCGCCGCGCGGCGGGATCAGCGTCACCGTCGATGCCGAGCACCCGAACCGCCCGAAACAGCGCCCGCCCGCCGCCGGGCTGGGCAAGGGCCGGCAACGCGCTTCCTGACGGAATGAAAGTCGTCGTGCTCGTCAGCGGGGGGATGGATTCCGTGGCCGCGCTCTACGACGCCCGGACCAGTCACGAGGTCGTCGGCGCGCTGAGTTTCAACTACGGCTCGAAGCACAACCTCCGCGAGATCCCGTTTGCGGCGCATCATTGCGAGTATCTCGGCATCCCACACCGAGTCATCCCGCTGGCTTTCATCAACGAACTCTTTACCTCGCATCTGCTCGCGTCCGGCGGGGAGATTCCCGACGGCCATTACGAGGAGCAGACGATGAAGCAAACGGTCGTGCCGTTTCGCAATGGCATCATGATCGCCATCGCGGGCGGCTACGCGGAGAGCATCGAGGCGACTGGATTGGTCATCGCGGCGCACGCCGGCGATCACGCGATTTACCCGGATTGCCGCGAGGCCTTCATGCAGGCGATGGGCGCGGCGCTCCGCAGCGGGACGTATGCCGATGTCCACCTGCTGCGCCCTTTCATCGCAATGAATAAGGCGCAGATCGCGCAGCGCGGGCACGAGCTCGGCGTCGATTTCGCGCAGACGTGGTCGTGCTACAAAGGCCGCGACATTCACTGCGGGACCTGCGGCACCTGCGTTGAACGGCGCGAAGCTTTCCAACTGGCCGCCCTGCGCGATCCCACGGAATACGAGGCCACTTCTCCCCTGCCCGCCCGTCCCGCGGCACAAAGCTGATCGCGACTATTGCGGAGTTGCATTCGCGCCGGGCCATTCGCATCTTTCCCCGCACCATGGCCAAAGAAGACGCGATCAAGACCGAAGGCGTCGTCAAGGACGTGCTCCCCGGAACAATGTTCCGCGTGCAGCTTCCGAACGGCACACTCGTGCTCGCCCACATCTCGGGCAAAATGCGCAGACACTTCATCCGCATCGTGCCGGGCGACAAAGTCGAGATCGAGCTCTCACCCTACGATCTGGGCAAAGCGCGGATTATTTTCCGCGAACAATGAGCGCCCGCTAAGCGCAATTGTCACCCTATCCACGAATCCGATAATGCGGTAACGAGAACTCTCGCTCGCTAGATCATCCCAACCTAACCACAAGACCCACTGCTATGTCCGACGAAAACCAGCCCACTCCACCCAACAATCTCGATAGCGCCAAAGCCCACGCCAAAGAAGCCGTGGACGCCACCAAGGCGCACTTGAAGGAAGCCGTTGATTCCTCCAAGGAACATCTCAAACAAGCCGCCGGCGACCTCCGCGCCGCAGCCGAATCCAAGGCTCGCGAACTCCGCGAGACTGCCGAGACCAAGGCGCGGGAATTCCGCGGCCGGGCCGAAGAGACTTACGGCCAGACCCGCGAACGCGTCCGCACCTTCCAGGATGACGGCGAAGAATACGTCCGCGCCAATCCGACGAAAGCGGTCATCACGGCCGTCGCGGCGGGCTTCGTCCTCGGCCTACTCTTCCGCCGCTAACGGCTCCGCATGGCCGGATCAAACACTGGCGATCCGCAAACTGCCGGGAGCGCCGGCATTTTCGGGAATTTCTCCGCGCTGTTCGCGGCCAAGCTCGGCTATTTGCAGGCGAGGCTGAAGCTGGCAGGTATCGAGGGGAAGGAAGCATCTGTCCACGCAGCGATCATCGCCGCGCTCGCGCTCGGCGCTCTCGTCGCACTGGTCTTTGGCTATTTCCTGCTGTTGCTCGCGATCGTCTTCCTCGTGGCGCTCGCCTTTGGCGGCGGCAACGCCTGGATCTGGGTGCTCCTTGGAACCGCCGCGATCCACCTCGTCGGCGCGCTGATTCTGCTGCTACTCGCGCGCGCCCGCCTCGGCGCTCCGGTTTTCCCACTCACCCTCGAGGAATTTAAAAAGGACCAGGAATGGCTCAGGACGACGACAAAGCAAAACTGATCGCAGAACTGGCCCGCGCCCGCGCCCGGCTGACTGAAAGCACGGGGGCGCTGCGCCGCGGCTTGGATTTCCCGACGCGGGCGAAGAAGGCATTCACGAGCAGCCCACTGCCATGGCTCGCAGGTGCCGCCGTGCTCGGGCTCATCATCGCGCGCCTGCCGGGGAAAAAAACCAAGGTGGTGTTCTCACGCAAAACCAAGGAGCCCATCGCGGAAACCGCGGGCAAAGCCGGGCTCATTCTCGGAGCGTTAAAGATCGCCTTCGATTTTGCCCGTCCCACGATCTTGAATTGGGCCACGCAGCGCTTCTCCGGCTACGTCGCCAAGGGCCAGTCGCAGGATTTTCGCCCCCGCTAGCTGCGACGGTACGCGAGGAAACGCCAGCGTTTCGCACGAAGTGAAAACTTAAGGTTGCAATACCCCATGGGGACGGACCAATTTTCGCCCGGCATGGCAGAAGACAACTCCCCCACCCAAGTTCCCTCCGAAGTGAGCGTCCAGAGCGAAGCGGTCCACACCCTGGCCCACGTCGATCAATATCTCCTCGTCGGTCAGGAATCGGGCGCCTCGGATATTCACCTCGGCGTCAATTCGCAGCCCATCTGGCGCCGCAACGGCAACCTCGAGCCGATCTGGTTGAAGGCGGATTTTCTGGCCGCAGCGGACACCGAAGCGCTCGCCATGGGCTTCCTCTCCGACGCGCAAAAGCACCTCCTTGCCGAGCGCGGAGACGTGGACTTTGCCTACGCCAATAGCTTCGGCCGCTTCCGCGCCAGCGTGGTCCGCCAGCGCATCGGCATCGATATCGTCTTCCGCATCATCGCCACCAAGTTGCGCACGATGGACGAGCTCGGGCTTCCCCAGTCGCTCAAGCTGCTCACGCAATATCACAACGGCCTCGTGCTGGTGACCGGCTCGGTCGGCTCTGGAAAATCGACAACGCTTGCCGCTCTCGTCGAGGAAGTGAACCAGCACCGCAAAGACCACATCATCACGCTGGAAGACCCGATCGAATACCTCATTGAGTCAAAGGGCTGCCACGTCACCCAACGCGAAGTACACACCCACACCCGCTCGTTCGGCGCGGCCCTGCGCGGCGCGCTGCGCGAGGATCCCGACGTGATCATGGTCGGTGAAATGCGCGACTTGGAAACTATCCAGCTCGCGATCACCGCCTCGGAAACCGGGCACTTAGTCATGGGCACGCTGCACACCGGCAACGCCTCGCGCACCCTCGACCGCGTGCTCGACGTCTTCCCCGTCGATCAGCGCGAGCAAATTCGCGTCATGGTCAGCGAATCACTGCGCGGCATCGTCTCGCAGCAACTCGTCCCGCGCAAAGACGGCCGCGGCCGCTGCCTCGCACTCGAAGTCCTCACCAACACTCCCGCGGTCGGGAACCTCATCCGCGAGGCCAAGACCTACATGCTTCCCGGCGTCATGCAGACCGGGAAAAAGCAGGGCATGAAGCTCATGGACGACTCCCTCATGGAGCTCTACGACGCCGGCCTCATCTCGCAGGAAGAGGCCTACACTCGCGCCGAACAAAAGGCGCTCATGCGGCAGCATTTCGCCGCCTAGTTTCCCCATGGCTTACATCGATCAGTTCTTCGAAGTTCTCGTCAACGCCGGCGCATCCGATCTGCACCTCGCCCAAGGCCAGCCGCCGAAAATCCGACGCCACGGCGAGGTCATGCCCATTCGCAATGAAGCCCTCACCGACGACGAGATGGCCTACATGATGAGCGAAATCGCCGGCCCGGATCGCTGGGCGCGCTATCTCGAAAACGGCGACCTCGATTTCGCCTACGAGATGGATGAGCACTCGCGCTTCCGTTGCAACTACCTCATACAGGCGCACGGACACGGCTGTGTCTATCGTCTCATTCCGACGAAAATCCTGACGCTCGACCAGCTCGGCATCCCTGCGGTGGTCAAGGATTTCGGGCACCTGCGCGGCGGGCTCGTCCTCGTCACCGGCCCCACGGGTTCGGGCAAATCGACGACGCTGGCGGCGCTCATCGACTACATCAACACGAACTTCACCCGGCACATCATCACGGTCGAGGAGCCGATCGAGTTCGTGCATGTGAACAAAAAAAGCATCATCACCCAGCGCGAAGTGCCGGAGAATACCGTGAGCTTTCCGCAGGGCTTGAAAGCGGCGCTGCGCGAGGATGCGGACATCGTCCTCGTCGGGGAAATGCGTGACTTGGAAACCATCCAGCTCGCGCTCACCGCCGCGGAAACCGGCCTGCTCGTCTTCGGCACCCTGCACACGAACAACGCCCGCAAAACCGTCGATCGTATGATCGACGTCTTCCCGAGCGACCAGCAGGCGCAGGTCCGCACCATGCTCGCCAGTTCGCTCCGCGGCGTCGTCGCCCAGCTCCTTTTGAAAAAGAGCGCGGAAGCCGGTGGCGGTCGTCTGGCCGTGAACGAAATCCTCGTCGTGAACAACGCCGCCTCATCCATCATCCGCGAAGGCGCCACGCAGAAGCTGCAGGACGTCATCGTCGGTGGTTCCGGCCAAGGCATGCAATTCATGGACGACGCCATCTGGAGGGTCATGCAGCAGGGGATCGTCACGCCGCACGAAGCCTACATGAAGGCGATCGACAAGAATCGCTTCCGCGTCTTCCTCCCCCCGGAAGACGAAGGCCTGTAAAGCAAGCTCGTCCACCTCGGCAAACGCCGCGAAGCATCCGCCAAGAATTGGCGTAAGCGAGGGCTTCCTTGCTGTCACCGCTTGGGATTCAATGAGTCGAAAGGTGCGCGGGGTTTTCCTCGCGCGATGCGATGACTGTTTCTGATTTGCTCTTCACTTCATTTGGATCACCGGCCGTGTTCACGCAGATTCACGGGTCTTCGGATGTCGCCCAGGCAGTCTTCATACTTGCCTTGGTCATCAGCGCCGGGCTCACCCTCGGCAGCTTTCGCTTCCGCGGAATTGGATTGGGTTCGGCGGGCGTTCTTTTCGCCGGGATTCTCTTCGGGCATCTCGGTTTCCATATCGACCCCACCATCATCGAGTTCGTCCGGGAATTCGGGCTCATCCTGTTCGTGTTCTGTATCGGCCTGCAATTGGGCCCAGGTTTCTTCGCCTCGCTCCGGCGCGACGGGCTGCGGCTCAATCTCCTCGCCGCCTCGATCGTCGTGATCGGAGCTGGCGCCGCGGTCTTGAGCGGCAAGCTGCTGCACATCGATCCCGCCGCGTCGTTGGGTTTGTTTTCCGGCGCCACGACCAACACTCCCTCGCTCGGCGCGGTGCAGCAGACGCTCGGCTCGCTCGGCGGCGATAATGATGAGCGTGCGGCGCTGCCGGCGCTGGCCTATGCCGTGTCTTATCCCATCGGCATTTTTGGGATCATCGGCGCGCTGCTCATCGTGCGGACGATTTTCAAGATCGACCCAGTGGCCGAGGCCAAGGAGGCCAAGGCCGAGCGGCGGCGCGGTTTCGAGCCGCTTCAGCGGATGAACCTGATCGTGGAGAACACGAATCTCGATGGCCTGCGACTCGCCGATGTGCCCGGGCGCATCGAGACTCGCGTGGTCATCTCGCGGATCCGGCCACGCAATGAGATCGCCGCCAAAGCAGCCGCGGCCGACACCATCCTGCACCTCGGCGACTCGCTGCTCGTGGTCGGAACCGCCTCCGGACTCGATCGTTTCCGCCGCGTCGTTGGGCGGGTCGGCGACGACAACCTGCTCGACGCGCCGAGCGATGCGACCTTTGAACGTGTCGTCGTGACACAGACCGAACCGCTGGGGAAAACGGTGGCGGAACTCGGCCTCGAGCAACTCTACAGCGTGACGGCCACGCGTCTCATTCGCGGCGACCTCGAGATGCCCGTGAGCAGTGATATCAAACTGCAGTTTGGTGACACCCTGCAGCTCGTGGGGACGCCGGAACACATCAAACAAGCCGCAGCGACCCTCGGCAATTCCATCAAGGCGCTGAACGAAACGCAGTTCATCCCGATCTTCGTGGGCATCGCGCTGGGCATCGTCCTGGGGCTGCGTCCGATCGAAATCCCCGGACTGCCCGCGCCACTCAAGCTCGGCCTCGCCGGCGGCCCGCTCATTCTCGCCATCCTGCTCGGCCGACTCGGGCATTTCCAAAAACTCGTCTGGCACATGCCGCTCAATGCCAACCTCGCCTTCCGCGAACTCGGCATCACCCTCTTCCTCGCGTGCGTCGGTTTAAAAGCGGGCGCGAAGTTCTTTTCGACGGTGATGACGATGGACGGCTTGCTCTGGCTGTGCTCGGCGGCGCTCATCACTCTCGTCCCCGTGCTCGCCGTGGCCATCTTCGCGCGGCGCGTCTGGAAAATGAACTACATCACGCTCAGCGGCATGCTCGCGGGCAGCATGACCGACCCGCCGGCGCTCTCCTTCGCGAGCACGATCTGCAAATCCAGCGGACCCGCCATTTCCTACGCCACGGTTTATCCGCTGAGCATGCTCCTGCGCATCGTCGCCGCGCAGTTGCTCACGCTCTGGCTTTGGAAGTAACGCCCATCACTTCGCCACCAGCGCGGGCGGGAACCACACGTAGAGCATGAGGTAAACGAGCACGCCCGTCACCGATACGTAGAGCCAGATCGGGAAGGTCCACTTGGCGATGCGGCGATGTTTGTCGTAGCGCGCCTGGAAGGCCGGAATCACCGTCATCAGGACCAGCGGCACGGTGATCGCGGCGAGCGGGATGTGCGTCCAGAGGATCGTGAGGTAGAGCGTCTTGGGCCAGCCCTCCTGGGTGAAGCGCGTGACGATGCCATCCTTGGCCGCGTGATAGATGACGTAGCTGGTGAGGAAGAGCGTCGAGGTGATGAGCGCGGCGATCATCGAGATGATGTGCGCCTGCTTCATCTCGCTCTTGATGAAGCTGATCCCGGCGACGATGAAAATGGTGCTCAGCGCGTTGAGGCTGGCATTGAGGAGCGGCAGATCGGAGATGGACATGGAAAGCGCGGCGGCCGCGGGAGCGGGTTATTTTTCTTCGAGCAAACGACGGATATCGCGCACCAGTTCCTGCGCGCTGGATTCGGTGCCGCCCTCGTAGAAGCCGCGCACGTGGCCGGTCTGGTCCACGAGGATGAGGCGCGTCGAATGCGAGATCATGCCGCCCTCAGTTGGCGCATCGGCGATCGGAAGTTTGAAGCCGTCACGCGCCAGCGAATAGATGACCTCCTTCGGGCCAGTGCAGAAGAGCCAGCGCTCTGAGGCTTGGAACTTCTCGGCGTAGACTTTCAGCACCGCGGGCGTGTCTTTCTCGGGATCGACCGAGATCGAAACGAGGCGCGCGCCGGGTTCCTCACCGAGTGCTTTTTGCACATCGCTCAAGCGACTGCTCAGCATCGGACACGGTCCGGGGCAGGTCGTGTAAAAGAAATCCGCGACCCACACCTTCCCCGCGAGATCGGCGAGGCGCAGCGGCTGGCCGGAACGTTCAGTGAGGGAAAAATCCGGGAGCGGCCAATGTTTCGCCAGTGGAGCGGGCGTGGCCGGCACTTGCAGCATCTCGAAGGCGGCGTCGTTTTTTTTGCACCCGCCGACCAGCAGCGCGACACCCAACAGCAGCGCGGGAAAAAGCCGCGAGGCACTCACAGCTTGGTGAAGATCATTAGGCCGAGGATCAGCGGCAGGAAAATGATCGACGCGAGGAACAAGCGGCGGGCACTGATGCGGTCGCGTTCCAGCATGAACTGCACGGCGAAGAGCAGCATGACGCCATCGAGGAGCAGGGCGCCGCCGAGATAGATCGAGCTATTCATCCCGGCGTGAAACGGGATGAGCGTGCAGATGATGAGCGCACCGGTGTAGAGCAGGCTCTGCATCGCGGTCGCGCAACCGCTGAGGTCATCGCGCCGCAGCATCACAAAACCGGCCTGCGCGTATTCGTCGCGATACATCCACGCGATCGCGAGGAAGTGCGGCATTTGCCAAGTGAAGAGGATGCCGAACAGCACCCACGCCCCGAGGCCCAACGAAGGCTGCACGGAGACCCAGCCGATCACCGGCGGGATCGCGCCGGAGATGGCGCCGACGATGGTGCAGAACGAAGTGCGGCGCTTCAGCGGCGTATAGGCGGCGATGTAAATGAGGATGGTCGCGGCGGCGAGCGCGGCACTGAAAGTATTGACCGCCAATCCGAGCCAGGCGACACCGCCGACGCCCATAACCGCGCCAAGCACTAGTGCGTGACTCGGCTTCATACGGCCCGAGGGCAGAGGGCGGTTCCGCGTGCGCTCCATGAGCCGATCGACGTTCGCTTCGAGGCATTGGTTGAGCACGGCCGCGGCGGCGGCGGCGAGGGTGGTGCCGCCGACGGCGTGGAGGAGCAGCAGCCAGTCGAGGTGCGCGCCGGAGGCCATGCAGAAGCCG